>NZ_JAHZSO010000164.1:0-150273 GCF_028421345.1 Escherichia sp. S10b | reverse complement strand
TTAGAACCCAAGGCCCGATACGGCATGCGGACTGCAGGCAGAGAAAACTGGCCGATTTTCTCTGCACTGGAGGGATAATACAAGACCCGATTATACTCGGTCAGACTTTTCGCCAGTTGAATGCGCCAGTGGATGAACGCCCGTTGTGGCCAGATACCGGTAAACAACATTGCCAGTAAAGAGCCGAGGATCACATCGCCGCTTCGCCATAACGCCGTATCAATTTCACCTGTCGGGGAACCCACAACAATTGCCAGCGTCACCCCAATCAATAAACCTTGATACGGTTTCTTGCCCAGCGCCAGCCAACCGCAAAGGAACATGGCCGCCGCGCACCAGACTAACATCAGCGGTAACGAGATTAACTCCAGTTGCAGAGCGATAAGACCTAAAATCGAACCCAACACCGTACCGCCAATACGCTCAAAGGCGCGAGGGACAACGTTACCCCAGAACGAGATTGGCCCCATAATCACCACCATGGTGACCAGCGGCCAGGTGCTTTCCGGGATAGTAAACAGGCGGATAATGAGAAAAGTGAGCAGGAATGCCAGCGCGACCCGAGTACCATGCACAATGCGGTAATGGCGGTATACCCGGATTTCAAACGGGCTTAATGACTTATCGGCACGCACGCAGAAACTCCGTAATGAGATTAAAAGCGCTCATAACTCATCTGTCGGCCAGAAGGCGCGCCTCTGAATTATCCGACGGACAAACCGGGAACAGTGTAATTTCCCGGCAGGAGCGAAAAAATTGAAAGGCGCATCTTACTCTTTTCGCTTTCAAAAAAAAGAGTGGTCATCGCGTTAACACACCGCCCTGAGATGAATTAGTGATGTTTTGGCTGCACCGCAACATACATTTCGATATCCCAGTACCCATCTTCCGCGCCATTGTTCAAATAAACCTCGAAGCAGGGCTTTGGTAACATTTCATAAGCACTGTCCTGCAAGAGGCTATTAAAGAACTGATACCAGGGTTTAGCAAAATCATCACCGACTACACGAGCTACCGCCACCGCATACTGACCACCTGTAATTTCTGTCAGAATGACGCCCTCACTGTTTTCGGGAAGCGTAAAGTAACCCGGCACCGTCACGACGGTGTCGCAGCGTAATTTTTCGGCGGGTGTTTCATCTGGATTGTCGTAATAGACAGCAACCCACTCCTTCGGCACAATATTTTTGCTATCTACCCACATCATCAACTGCTCAAAGCCTTTCTTTACCGTCTGTTCCCACGGGCCAACGAGATGGAAACCTGCAACGGTACGTTTCTCTTCCTGCTTAATCTCGTAGTTCATGACGCCTCCATTGATACTGTTTTTATATACAGTATAGTTGCAAAATTAAAACCACAAGGAATGAGTGTTGATTATGCGAGCAGACTCGCACTCCTGCCAGTCTGCTGCAAAAGAAAGGTCAGGCCTTATGGTGGAAATAATCACTCAGGCGAGAAAACATGCTGCCTTCCCCGACAGATTCCAGGGTAACCAGCGGCCAGTGCGCCACCTGTTTATCACGGTCGTAAAGTTCAATTTCCCCTACCCGCTGATGGGCGCTAATTGGCGCGGTGAGTTCTTTACCATCAAGGGTATATTTGGCTTTGATATGTGGAATTTCGGCTTTCGGTAGCACCATCCAGAACTCTTGTTCCGTTCCCAAGTCGATATTTTCTTTATCGCCATACCAGATGCGTTCCGTTCCGACCTTTTTCCCACGGTGCAAAATTTGCACCGTAGTAAAGTTTTGTTGCCCCCAACGCAGTAATTTTCTTGCCTCTTCCTCACGACCTTTTGCACTGTCAGCCCCCATTACCACTGCAATGAGACGACGCTGCCCATCTACAGCCGAAGCAATGAGATTAAACCCGGCACCAGAAGTATGACCCGTTTTCAGGCCGTCAACATTCATGGTTTTATCCCACAACAACCCGTTACGGTTTTGCTGGGTGATACCGTTCCAGGTGAGACTTTTCTCACTGTACATATGATAAAACTCGGGCTCGCCGTGGATGATAGCACGAGAAAGCACAGCTAAATCATAAGCCGAGCTATGCTGGCCAGGTGCATCCAGACCATGCACTGTTTCAAAATGCGTATCCTTGAGATGCAGCTTCTCGGCATAGTTGTTCATCATTTCAACAAACTGCCGTTGCCCACCGGCAATATAGTCAGCCAGAGCAACACAAGCGTCATTTCCGGAATCCACAATTAAACCACGGCTTAAATCACGTACCGATACGCGATCGCCCTCTTTCAAAAACATCAGTGAAGAACCGACAAACACCGGATTATCTTTCGCCCACGCATCGCGCCCCACGGTGACAATATCGTCTGGCGTAATGCGATGACTATCGATAGCGCGATCCACGACATAACCCGTCATCAGCTTTGTCAGGCTGGCGGGATTGCGCTGTTGATGCTCATTACCCGCGGTGAGGATCTGACCGGTGGTGTAATCCATCAATACCCAGGACCCGGCATGAATCTCTGGAGGCTGAGGTGAAAAAGGAATGTTTTCCGCCGCAAAACCAGACGATAAGTTAAAAACGAACAAAGAAGCAGCAATAATAAGACGGCGTTTCAACAGCAAACCCTCAGGAGTTTCAAATAGCTGTTCTTTTTACGGAAATACTTATGAACTGGCTGGAATAAAGTGCAAGAAAATGTGACTACCCTCTCATTTTTATCTGACATGATCTGTTGCCACTCGCTGCCAAATTGTGGCGCTAAAGCTGATTAGCACGGTGATATTTGATACTCTGGCAGACAGCAGAAATAACGGATTTAACCTAATGATGAATGACGGTAAGCAACAATCTACCTTTTTGTTTCACGATTACGAAACCTTTGGCACGCACCCCGCGTTAGATCGCCCTGCACAGTTCGCAGCCATTCGCACCGATAGCGAATTCAATGTCATCGGCGAACCCGAAGTCTTTTACTGCAAGCCCGCTGATGACTATTTACCCCAGCCAGGAGCCGTATTAATTACCGGTATTACCCCGCAGGAAGCACGGGCGAAAGGAGAAAACGAAGCCGCGTTTGCCGCCCGTATTCACTCGCTTTTTACCGTACCGAAGACCTGTATTCTGGGCTACAACAATGTGCGTTTCGACGACGAAGTCACACGCAACATTTTTTATCGTAATTTCTACGATCCTTACGCCTGGAGCTGGCAGCATGATAACTCGCGCTGGGATTTACTGGATGTTATGCGTGCCTGTTATGCCCTGCGCCCGGAAGGAATAAACTGGCCTGAAAATGATGACGGTCTACCGAGCTTTCGCCTTGAGCATTTAACCAAAGCGAATGGTATTGAACATAGCAACGCCCACGATGCGATGGCTGATGTGTACGCCACTATTGCGATGGCAAAGCTGGTAAAAACGCGTCAGCCACGCCTGTTTGATTATCTCTTTACCCATCGTAATAAACACAAACTGATGGCGTTGATTGATGTTCCGCAGATGAAACCCCTGGTGCACGTTTCCGGAATGTTTGGAGCATGGCGCGGCAATACCAGCTGGGTGGCACCGCTGGCGTGGCATCCTGAAAATCGCAATGCCGTAATTATGGTGGATTTGGCAGGAGACATTTCGCCATTACTGGAACTGGATAGCGACACATTGCGCGAGCGTTTATATACCGCAAAAACCGATCTTGGCGATAACGCCGCCGTTCCGGTTAAGCTGGTGCATATCAATAAATGTCCGGTGCTGGCCCAGGCGAATACGCTACGCCCGGAAGATGCCGACCGACTGGGAATTAATCGTCAGCATTGCCTCGATAACCTGAAAATTCTGCGTGAAAATCCGCAAGTGCGCGAAAAAGTGGTGGCGATATTCGCGGAAGCCGAACCGTTTACGCCTTCAGATAACGTGGATGCACAGCTTTATAACGGCTTTTTCAGTGACGCAGATCGTGCAGCAATGAAAATTGTGCTGGAAACCGAGCCGCGTAATTTACCGGCACTGGATATCACTTTTGTTGATAAACGGATTGAAAAGCTGTTGTTCAATTATCGGGCACGCAACTTCCCGGGGACGCTGGATTATGCCGAGCAGCAACGCTGGCTGGAGCACCGTCGCCAGGTCTTCACGCCAGAGTTTTTGCAGGGTTATGCTGATGAATTGCAGATGCTGGTACAACAATATGCCGATGACAAAGAGAAAGTGGCGCTGTTAAAAGCACTTTGGCAGTACGCGGAAGAGATTGTCTAATTTGAAGCCTCCGCCGCTGGTACGGCGGAGGACAATGTTGAGTCAGGCTTTTTGAACGGTGATGCTCCACGCTGCATCGCCAATCTGCTGATAATCGGTGATGGCATGTCCTTCTTCTGCCGCCCACTGTGGGATTGCTTCAGTTGCCTGGGTGCAATCAAACTCAATCACTAACTCATCGCCGCTGACCATTTCTGCCAGAGCTGCTTTTGCTTCTATGAGTGGAAACGGACAGACCTGCGTCACCACATCCAGCTTTTTAATCACCATCTTTACACCTTACTTAATTTGCCGCAGCAGTTGCCAGTCGCGCCTTACGCTGCGGTCGAACATACACAAGCCAGGACGCAGTCCAGACTCCGAGAATCATAAATACAAGGCCAATCCAGCCCTGCCAGGTCATCATTGCAGTCATAACCAGTCCATTACCGATAGAGCAACCACCTGCAATACTGGCACCGAAGCCCATCAGTACACCACCTAACCCGCTACGTAATGTTGTTTGTGCATCAGCTGCGCGAACGCGGAACTCACGGCTCGCTTTGGCTGCAATAAATGACCCCACGAAGATCCCTAACACCAGGAAAACGCCCCAGTTAATGTATTTCATGTCACCCGCGACCAGAAATTGCAGAATATTGGCCGTTGGGGAAGTGATTCCTAACCCAAACATGCGTCCGGTTGCTTCACTCAGGGGCCAGGCTAAAAGCGCAATCAAACCGATGAGTACAGCTGTGACAAAGGGATGCCAGCGTTTTTCAAACAGAATATGAGCGATCCCGGTTCGGCGCGGCGGTAAGGTCGCGACTTTGAGTTTTGGCTTCTTCAACTCTTTCATCACCACCCAGAGCGTTATCACCAGCAAAACGGCAACCAACGGCCACACAGACAAATTAAAAGTCTCAGCAATAGAGTTATGTTCAGTACTGTAGTGCTGCAAGGTTTGATTTAAACCACTGGCATGTGGAGAACGCATCACCGCACTCATCACCATATAAGTGAAAAGCGCGATCCAACTGCCGATCAATCCCTCACCCGCGCGATACCAGGTCCCGGTGGCACATCCACCCGCCAGAACAATTCCCAGCCCGAAGATATACCCACCTATAACAGTACCAAGCCACGGGAACGCCCCGGCTTCGTAAGTCAGTAGGCCCGCCTGAATTAACGCAAAAACCCCCACGCTTTGTACCGAAATTGCAATCAGCAAGGCGTAAAACATGCGATTATTTTTCACGATATACATATCGCGAAAACCACCTGTCAGGCAAAAACGCCCACGCTGCATGACAAATCCCAGCAGAGCACCACAAATTAGCCCGCTTAATATCATTGAAAACATAAATTAATTAACCAGATGAATGTTAATGAGGAAATTATTCATGACTGGTGGAATGCAGACCAATAACCAAATTCTCTAAATTAGAACAAATGGTTATTAATGAGGAGTTCGATACAAAAGAATAAAAAAACCGGAGCCAAATGTTCATTCGACTCCGGTTTATTATTAGAAAAGATGATTATGCTACGTCTTCGTACTGCGGAACCGGATTACGGAAGCTCTTGGTGACGCAAGCCAGGTAAATCAGACCGATAGCAGCCCAGATCAGACCCAGAACCATTGAGCTTTCTTCCAGGTTAACCCACAGCGCACCAACGGTCAGCGCACCACACATCGGCAGGAACAGATACTGGAAGTGATCTTTCAGCGTCTTGTTACGCTTCTCACGGATCCAGAACTGCGAGATGACCGACAGGTTAACGAAAGTGAACGCCACCAGCGCACCAAAGTTAATCAGCGCCGTTGCCATTACCAGGTCGAAGTTGATTGCCAGCAGGGCAATCGCGCCAACCAGGATGATGTTCATCGCCGGAGTACGCCATTTCGGGTGTACATAACCGAAGAAGCTTTTCGGGAATACGCCGTCACGACCCATTACGTACATCAGACGCGCTACGCCTGCATGCGCCGCCATACCGGACGCCAGTACGGTAATGGTGGAGAAGATCAGCGCGCCAACCTGGAACGCTTTACCCGCAACGTACAGCATGATTTCAGGCTGTGACGCATCCGGATCTTTAAAGCGAGAGATATCCGGGAAGTACAGCTGCAGGAAGTAAGTTGCAAAGATGAAGATCATGCCGCCGATCAGCGCGGTCAGGAAAATCGCACGCGGGATCACGCGCTCTGCATCTTTGGTTTCTTCCGACAGGTTGCTGATGCCGTCAAAGCCGGTAAAGGAGAAGCACAGGATTGTCGCCCCGGTAATCATCGGGATAACATGCGCATCGCCAGACCAGAATGGACGAGTGCTCGCCAGCGTACCAGCGCCTTCACCTTCAAATACGCCATAAACAACCATGCCCAGAATCACCGCGATCAGCACTACCTGCAACACGACGATTACAGTGTTGAAGTTCGCTACGGATTTCAGACTACGCAGGTTAAAGGCGGTCATAAAGGCCACCAGCGCCACCACAAACATCCACGATGGGATGGAAGGCACCAGAGCTTCAAAATAGATTTTCGCCAGTAGAATGTTGATCATCGGCGCGAACAGATAGTCGAGCAGAGAAGACCAACCCACCATAAAGCCGACAGTCGGGCTAATGGATTTCTGGGCGTAAGTGTATGCAGAGCCAGCAGAAGGATAGCGGCGAACCAGCTTCCCGTAGCTCAGAGCCGTAAACAGGATCGCAATCAATGCGAACGCATAGGCTGTCGGCACATGACCATCCGTGAGGCCTGAAACGATACCAAAAGTATCAAACAGCGTCATCGGCTGCATATAGGCAAGACCCATCATTACAACCGGAACTAACGTAAGCGTTTTACGCAATTCCACGCGAGAGGTGTTTGGAGTAACGTTATGCGACATGGTCATTCTCCTTTACGGTGATAACCGTCGCGTAAGCAAAAAATTGCCCCATTTTTTTGGATTCCTCAGCGACAACAACTGTCGATTTTTAGTAAATATCTATCCGGTACGAAGCCCGGCCTCTTGGTATGAATGATTGGTTTGAAGCAAAAAATAACCGACGCTGATGAAACGTCGGTTTTTAGTCATTTTTTGACAGCGGCGCATTGTGCCTAAATGGGGGGGAAATGACAAGAGAATGAGAGGCTTGTCAGAATAATTTTTCTTTAAATGGCTGATTTTCCGTCATCAGATTTTGCATAAACACCGGCGATCGCACTATTTGCTAAAATTTCATCCCGCCACCAGCCACTGGCAAGTCCTGCGGTCTGTTCGTTCCAGCCAATCCAGACGGGTTCAAAGAGAGTTTGGGCGACCACTTTCTTCTCGATTAACGCGCCACTATCGAGAAAACGTTGCGCCAGATAACGGGGTAAATAGCCGCAGCCGAGGCCGCTAATTTGCAGCTCCAGTTTGGTTTTAAAATCGAAAACGGTAATGGCTTCTTGTTCGTCGAGAAGTTGTGATGCCGTAGAAGCGCCTGCCTGCGCAGTATCCCCCACCACAATCGCCCGATATCGCTTAATAATACGACGATTTAACGGCTCTTCTTCCAGGGCTAACGGATGATGAGGCGCGACCGCAAAGACTTGTTCCAGATCGCCCAACCGTGAAAAACCAAACTCACTGGAAGATGGTGGCTCATGCATCGCGCCAACAATAATATCCGCTCGCCCCTGAGTCAGGGCATCCCATGAACCACCGAGTACGCCATTGATAAACTT
Source organism: Escherichia sp. S10b (assembly GCF_028421345.1). Classification (NCBI taxonomy): domain Bacteria; kingdom Pseudomonadati; phylum Pseudomonadota; class Gammaproteobacteria; order Enterobacterales; family Enterobacteriaceae; genus Escherichia; species Escherichia sp. S10b. Next base: position 142,343 of record NZ_JAHZSO010000164.1, on the reverse strand, counting down.
CAGGCGCGTCACGCTATGATGTTGATAAAAAGCTTCAATGAGTGGCGCAAGCAGAGAAAAAGGAAACGTGTCGTCCACGCCAATCACCAGCTCGTTTTCCCAGCCTTCATGCAGTTTGATCGCCTGCTTTTCCAGTTCCCGCACGGTATGCAGAACTTCCCGCCCTTTCTCTAATAACATTTTTCCGGTGCGGGTGAATTTAGCGCGGTGTCCGCTACGATCAAGCAATTGAATATTAAGGTCGCTTTCCAGCTTGTGAACGGTGTAACTCAGAGCGGACGGCGTCTTGTAGAGTTTGGCCGACGCCGCCGCAAAACTGCCTTCTTTTTCTAAGGCATCGAGGATCATCAACACATCCAGCAGTGGTTTCATACACGCCCCCTTGCAGTGCATGCGGCGTCCTGCTGGCGTGATCGTTTACTCCAGCGGCATTACCAGCGGATCGGGATACTGGTATTCAAATCCCAGTTCATTACAAATCCGACTGCCATCAATAATCTTACCTTTGCCGCTGTCCAGACTATTTCTGAACTGCGGAGGTTCCAGCCCCAGTAAACGGGCCATCTGCGGATAGAAAACATTACGCGCAGGGTGAGCTGGCGCACATATATTATAGATGTGTCCGCCTTTAGGTGCCTGTAACAACAGAGTGATAGCGCCAATAACATCTTCTAAATGGACTAAATTAACACCATGTTCACCATCAGGCGCGGTTTTTCCGGCAAAGAAGCGTCCGGGATGACGTCCCGGTCCGACCAGGCCCGCAAGACGCAGAATATCGACCGAAGTACCGGGTAAATTGTGCAGCCAGTCTTCGAGTTCTTCTAATACTCGTCCACTGTTGGTTACTGGATTACGCGGGGTGGTTTCTTTCACCGTGCCTTGCGCGTCGCCATAGACAGATGTTGAGCTGGTAAAAATAATGCGGGGAATACGATGGGCCAGCGCGCTATCCACTAACTCTTGTACCGCTTGTAAATAGAACTCATCGCCGGGGCCGCTACGACGTGCCGGAAGCGTAATGACCAGCGCATCGGCATCCATCAGGGAATCCAGATCGTCAGAATCGCAAACTAGCTCAGGCTCCATGCGAAGCAGATAGCTATCAATGCCACTCATTCGGGCCGCTTCGACACCATCTTGTGTGGTTTTACTCCCGGTGACTTGCCAGCCTCGCGCTGAAAGTGACATCGCCAGCGGCATGCCTAACCACCCTAACCCGACAATTGCGACCTTTTTCATCCGTTATCTCCTGATACACCTTAGATCTATAAGGCTACGCTAGCGTATCAAAACTGACAATTCATTCTATGAATGAATCTGTTCAATAATGATAACGACATGCTGCAATGAGCAGTGAATCGTCGGTAACCGCGTATACCAGACGGTGCTCCTCTGTAATGCGTCGGGACCAGAAACCTGACAAATTATGTTTCAGGGGTTCTGGCTTCCCCTTACCTTCAAATGGCGTTCTGCGGGTATCTTTGATAAGTTCATTGATCTTTTTAACAATTCGCTTATCTGTTTCCTGCCAGTACAGATAATCGTCCCATGATTCCTCAGACCAGATTAGTTTCACTCAATGATGTCCTTTTCCGTTCCTTTGCCTGATTTCAGGCTATCGATTGAGTCCATCAATCTCCGGGCGTTAGCGGGGGAGCGCAGTAGATAAGCCGTCTCTTCCAGCGAGTTGTATTCTTCGAGTGACATCAGAACACAAGCCTCTCCATTCTGACGAGTAATAAGGATCGGGGCATGATCTTCAACGGCTTTCATCATTGTTGCCGACAAATTCTGACGCGCTTCGCTGTAGCTAATTGTACGCATGTCAATCTCCTCTTTTGTACAGTTCATTGTACAATGATGAGCGTTAATTAACTATTTATTAATTAGTTTGTAGATCAAGGTATTGTCAGTGAGACGAAAATCCAGGCTTCGCTATTTTTGGTGCCGTCAGCTTAGAGGACAGTCCTCTTAGCCCCCTCCTTTCCCCGCTCATTCATTAAACAAATCCATTGCCATAAAATATATAAAAAAGCCCTTGCTTTCTAACGTGAAAGTGGTTTAGGTTAAAAGACATCAGTTGAATAAACATTCACAGAGACTTTTATGACACGCGTTCAATTTAAACACCACCATCATCACCATCATCCTGACTAGTCTTTCAGGCGATGTGTGCTGGAAGACATTCAGATCTTCCAGTGGTGCATGAACGCATGAGAAAGCCCCCGGAAGATCACCTTCCGGGGGCTTTTTTATTGCGCGGTTGATAACGGTTCAGACAGGTTTAAAGAGGAATAACAAAATGACAGACAACACTCGTTTACGCATAGCTATGCAGAAATCCGGCCGTTTAAGTGATGACTCACGCGAATTGCTGGCGCGCTGTGGCATTAAAATTAATCTTCACACCCAGCGCCTGATCGCGATGGCAGAAAACATGCCGATTGATATTCTGCGCGTGCGTGACGACGACATTCCCGGTCTGGTAATGGATGGCGTGGTAGACCTTGGGATTATCGGCGAAAACGTGCTGGAAGAAGAGCTGCTTAACCGCCGCGCCCAGGGTGAAGATCCACGCTACTTTACCCTGCGTCGTCTGGATTTCGGCGGCTGTCGTCTTTCGCTGGCAACGCCGGTTGATGAAGCCTGGGACGGTCCGCTCTCCTTAAACGGTAAACGTATCGCCACCTCTTATCCTCACCTGCTCAAGCGTTATCTCGACCAGAAAGGCATCTCTTTTAAATCCTGCTTACTGAACGGTTCTGTTGAAGTCGCCCCGCGTGCCGGACTGGCGGATGCGATTTGCGATCTGGTTTCCACCGGTGCCACGCTGGAAGCTAACGGCCTGCGCGAAGTCGAAGTTATCTATCGCTCGAAAGCCTGCCTGATTCAACGCGATGGCGAAATGGAAGAATCCAAACAGCAACTGATCGACAAACTGCTGACCCGTATTCAGGGTGTGATCCAGGCGCGCGAATCAAAATACATCATGATGCACGCACCGACCGAACGTCTGGATGAAGTCATCGCCCTGCTGCCAGGTGCCGAACGCCCAACCATTCTGCCGCTGGCGGGTGACCAACAACGCGTAGCGATGCACATGGTCAGTAGCGAAACCCTGTTCTGGGAAACGATGGAAAAACTGAAAGCGCTGGGTGCCAGTTCAATCCTGGTCCTGCCGATTGAGAAGATGATGGAGTGATCGCCATGAGCTTTAACACAATCATTGACTGGAATAGCTGTACTGCGGAGCAACAACGCCAGCTGTTAATGCGCCCGGCGATCTCCGCTTCTGAAAGCATTACCCGCACTGTTAACGATATTCTCGATAACGTGAAAGCACGCGGCGATGAGGCCCTGCGGGAATACAGCGCGAAGTTTGATAAAACCACGGTTACCGCACTGAAGGTGTCTGCTGAGGAAATTGCCGCCGCCAGCGGACGCCTGAGCGACGAGCTAAAACAGGCGATGGCGGTGGCAGTAAAGAATATTGAAACCTTCCACACTGCGCAAAAACTGCCGCCGGTAGATGTTGAAACGCAGCCAGGCGTGCGTTGCCAGCAAGTCACGCGCCCGGTAGCTTCAGTTGGTTTGTATATTCCTGGCGGCTCCGCCCCGCTCTTCTCAACGGTATTAATGCTGGCAACTCCGGCGCGTATTGCGGGCTGTAAAAAAGTGGTGCTGTGCTCACCGCCGCCGATTGCCGATGAGATCCTTTACGCGGCGCAGCTGTGCGGTGTGCAGGACGTGTTTAACGTCGGCGGCGCACAGGCCATTGCCGCGCTGGCGTTTGGTACAGAATCTGTGCCGAAAGTGGACAAAATCTTCGGGCCTGGCAACGCCTTTGTCACCGAAGCGAAACGTCAGGTGAGCCAGCGTCTGGACGGTGCGGCGATCGATATGCCCGCAGGCCCGTCGGAAGTGCTGGTGATTGCTGACAGCGGCGCTACGCCGGATTTCGTGGCTTCTGATTTGCTTTCTCAGGCTGAACACGGCCCGGACTCACAGGTGATTTTACTGACGCCCGATACTGATATAGCGCATCAAGTTGCCGAGGCCGTCGAACGCCAACTGGCAGAACTGCCGCGTGCCGAAACCGCCCGCCAGGCACTGAGCGCCAGCCGCCTGATCGTGACTAAAGATTTAGCGCAGTGCGTAGAGATTTCCAACCAGTACGGCCCGGAGCACCTGATCATTCAGACCCGCAACGCCCGCGAACTGGTCGATGGCATCACCAGCGCCGGTTCGGTATTTCTTGGTGACTGGTCACCGGAATCGGCAGGCGACTACGCCTCCGGCACTAACCATGTTCTACCGACTTACGGTTACACCGCCACCTGTTCCAGCCTCGGGCTGGCAGATTTCCAGAAGCGCATGACCGTGCAGGAACTCTCGAAAGAAGGCTTTTCCGCGCTGGCTTCGACCATTGAAACACTGGCCGCCGCCGAGCGCCTGACCGCCCATAAAAATGCCGTTACTTTGCGTGTTAACGCCCTTAAGGAGTAAGCATGAGCACCGTGACTATCACCGATTTAGCGCGTGAAAACGTCCGCAACCTGACGCCGTATCAGTCGGCGCGTCGTCTGGGCGGTAACGGCGACGTCTGGCTGAACGCCAATGAATACCCCACTGCCGTGGAGTTTCAGCTTACTCAGCAAACGCTCAACCGCTACCCGGAATGCCAGCCGAAAGCGGTGATTGAAAATTACGCGCAATATGCAGGCGTAAAACCGGAGCAGGTGCTGGTCAGCCGTGGCGCGGACGAAGGTATTGAACTGCTGATTCGCGCTTTTTGCGAACCGGGTAAAGACGCCATCCTCTACTGCCCGCCAACGTACGGCATGTACAGCGTCAGCGCCGAAACGATTGGCGTCGAGTGCCGCACAGTGCCGACGCTGGACAACTGGCAACTGGACTTACAGGGCATTTCCGACAAGCTGGACGGCGTAAAAGTGGTCTATGTTTGCAGCCCCAACAACCCGACCGGGCAACTGATCAACCCGCAGGATTTTCGCACCCTGCTGGAGTTAACGCGCGGTAAGGCGATTGTGGTTGCCGATGAAGCCTATATAGAGTTTTGTCCACAGGCATCGCTGGCTGGCTGGCTGGCGGAATATCCGCACCTGGCTATTTTGCGCACACTGTCGAAAGCTTTTGCTCTGGCGGGGCTTCGTTGCGGATTTACGCTGGCAAACGAAGAGGTCATCAACCTGTTAATGAAAGTGATCGCCCCCTACCCGCTCTCGACGCCGGTTGCCGACATTGCGGCCCAGGCGTTAAGCCCTCAGGGGATCGTCGCCATGCGTGAGCGGGTGGCGCAAATTATTGCAGAACGCGAATACCTGATTGCCGCACTGAAAGAGATCCCCTGCGTGGAGCAGGTTTTCGACTCCGAAACCAACTACATTCTGGCGCGCTTTAAAGCCTCCAGCGCAGTGTTTAAATCTTTGTGGGATCAGGGCATTATCTTACGTGATCAGAATAAACAACCCTCTTTAAGCGGCTGCCTGCGAATTACCGTCGGAACCCGTGAAGAAAGCCAGCGCGTCATTGACGCCTTACGTGCGGAGCAAGTTTGATGAGTCAGAAGTATCTTTTTATCGATCGCGATGGAACCCTGATTAGCGAACCGCCGAGTGATTTTCAGGTGGACCGTTTTGACAAACTCGCCTTTGAACCGGGCGTGATCCCACAGCTGCTGAAGCTGCAAAAAGCGGGCTACAAGCTGGTGATGATCACTAATCAGGATGGTCTGGGAACACAAAGTTTCCCGCAGGCGGATTTCGATGGCCCGCACAACCTGATGATGCAGATCTTCACCTCACAGGGCGTGCAGTTTGATGAAGTGCTGATTTGCCCTCACCTGCCCGCCGATGAGTGCGACTGCCGTAAGCCGAAAGTAAAACTGGTGGAGCGTTATCTGGCTGAGCAAGCGATGGACCGTGCCAACAGTTATGTGATTGGCGATCGCGCGACCGACATTCAACTGGCGGAAAACATGGGCATTAATGGTTTACGCTACGACCGCGAAATCCTGAACTGGCCGATGATTGGCGAGCAACTCACTAAACGAGACCGTTACGCCCATGTAGTGCGCAACACCAAAGAGACGCAAATTGACGTCCAGGTGTGGCTGGATCGCGAAGGTGGCAGCAAGATTAACACCGGTGTTGGCTTCTTTGATCACATGCTGGATCAGATCGCCACCCACGGCGGTTTCCGCATGGAAATCAACGTCAAAGGCGACCTCTATATCGACGATCACCACACCGTCGAAGATACCGGCCTGGCGCTGGGCGAAGCGCTAAAAATCGCCCTCGGAGACAAACGCGGTATTTGCCGCTTTGGTTTTGTGCTACCGATGGACGAATGCCTTGCCCGCTGCGCGCTGGATATCTCTGGTCGCCCGCACCTGGAATATAAAGCCGAGTTTACCTACCAGCGCGTGGGCGATCTCAGCACCGAAATGATCGAGCACTTCTTCCGTTCGCTCTCTTACACCATGGGCGTGACGCTACACCTGAAAACTAAAGGTAAAAACGATCACCACCGTGTAGAGAGCCTGTTCAAAGCCTTTGGTCGCACCCTGCGCCAGGCCATCCACGTGGAAGGCGACACCCTGCCCTCGTCGAAAGGAGTGCTGTAATGAACGTGGTGATCCTTGATACTGGCTGCGCCAATTTGAACTCGGTGAAGTCTGCCATTGCGCGTCACGGTTATGAACCCAAAGTCAGCCGTGACCCGGACGTCGTGTTGCTGGCCGATAAACTGTTTTTACCCGGCGTTGGCACCGCGCAAGCAGCGATGGATCAGGTGCGTGAGCGCGAGCTGTTTGATCTCATCAAAGCCTGTACCCAACCGGTGCTGGGCATCTGCTTAGGGATGCAACTGCTGGGGCGGCGCAGCGAAGAGAGCAACGGCGTCGATTTGCTGGGCATCATCGACGAAGACGTGCCGAAAATGACCGACTTTGGTCTGCCCCTGCCGCATATGGGCTGGAACCGCGTTTACCCGCAGGCAGGCAACCGCCTGTTTCAGGGGATTGAAGACGGCGCGTACTTTTACTTTGTTCACAGCTACGCAATGCCAGTCAATCCGTGGACCATCGCCCAGTGTAATTACGGCGAACCGTTCACCGCGGCGGTACAAAAAGATAACTTCTACGGCGTGCAGTTCCACCCGGAGCGTTCTGGTGCCGCTGGCGCTAAGTTGCTGAAAAACTTCCTGGAGATGTGATGATTATTCCGGCATTAGATTTAATCGACGGCACCGTGGTGCGTCTCCATCAGGGCGATTACGGCAAACAACGCGATTACGGTAACGACCCGCTGCCACGCTTACAGGATTACGCTGCGCAAGGTGCCGAAGTGTTGCATCTGGTGGATCTGACCGGGGCAAAAGATCCGGATAAACGTCAAATCCCGCTGATTAAAACCCTGGTGGCGGGCGTTAACGTTCCGGTGCAGGTTGGCGGCGGCGTGCGTAGCGAAGAAGACGTGGCGGCGTTACTGGAAGCGGGCGTTGCGCGCGTGGTGGTCGGCTCCACCGCGGTGAAATCACCAGAAATGGTGAAAGGCTGGTTTGAACGTTTTGGTGCCGATGCCTTAGTGCTGGCGCTGGATGTCCGTATTGACGAGCAAGGCAACAAGCAGGTGGCAGTCAGCGGCTGGCAAGAGAACTCGGGCGTTTCACTGGAACAACTGGTGGAAACCTATTTGCCCGTCGGCCTGAAACATGTGCTGTGTACCGATATCTCGCGCGACGGCACGCTGGCAGGCTCTAACGTCTCTTTATATGAAGAAGTGTGCGCCAGATACCCGCAGGTGGCATTTCAGTCCTCCGGCGGCATTGGCGACACTAACGATGTTGCTGCCCTGCGTGGAACTGGCGTGCGCGGCGTAATTGTCGGTCGCGCATTACTGGAAGGTAAATTCACCGTGAAGGAGGCCATCGCATGCTGGCAAAACGCATAATTCCATGTCTCGACGTTCGTGATGGTCAGGTGGTGAAAGGCGTACAGTTTCGCAACCATGAAATCATTGGCGATATCGTGCCGCTGGCAAAACGCTACGCTGAAGAAGGTGCAGACGAACTGGTGTTCTACGATATCACCGCTTCCAGCGATGGCCGTGTGGTAGATAAAAGCTGGGTATCGCGCGTGGCGGAAGTGATCGACATTCCGTTCTGTGTGGCGGGTGGGATTAAGTCTCTGGAAGATGCAGCGAAAATTCTTTCCTTTGGCGCGGATAAAATCTCCATTAACTCCCCTGCGCTGGCGGATCCGACGTTAATTACTCGCCTAGCGGATCGTTTTGGCGTGCAGTGTATTGTGGTCGGTATTGATACCTGGTACGACGCTGAAACCGGTAAATATCATGTGAATCAATATACCGGCGATGAAAGCCGCACCCGCGTCACTCAGTGGGAAACACTCGACTGGGTACAGGAAGTGCAAAAACGTGGGGCCGGAGAAATCGTCCTCAACATGATGAATCAGGACGGCGTGCGTAACGGTTACGACCTCGAGCAGCTGAAAAAAGTGCGTGAAGTTTGCCACGTCCCGCTGATTGCCTCCGGTGGCGCGGGCACCATGGAACACTTCCTCGAAGCCTTCCGCGATGCCGACGTTGACGGCGCGCTGGCAGCTTCCGTATTCCACAAACAAATAATCAATATTGGTGAATTAAAAGCGTACCTGGCAACACAGGGCGTGGAGATCAGGATATGTTAACAGAACAACAACGTCGCGAACTGGACTGGGAAAAAACCGACGGACTTATGCCGGTGATTGTGCAACACGCGGTATCCGGTGAAGTGTTAATGCTGGGCTATATGAACCCGCAAGCCCTGGACAAAACCATCGAAAGCGGCAAAGTCACCTTCTTCTCGCGCACTAAACAGCGACTGTGGACCAAAGGCGAAACGTCGGGCAATTTCCTCAACGTAGTAAATATTACGCCGGACTGCGACAACGACACGTTACTGTTGCTGGCGAATCCCATCGGCCCGACCTGCCACAAAGGCACCAGCAGCTGCTTCGGCGACACCGCTCACCAGTGGCTGTTCCTGTATCAACTGGAACAACTGCTCGCCGAACGTAAATCTGCCGACCCGGAAACCTCCTACACCGCCAAACTGTATGCCAGCGGCACCAAGCGCATTGCGCAGAAAGTGGGCGAAGAAGGCGTGGAAACCGCACTGGCAGCAACGGTGCATGACCGCTTTGAACTGACCAACGAAGCATCTGACTTGATGTATCACTTGCTAGTGCTGTTGCAGGATCAGGATCTGGATTTAACGACGGTAATTGAGAACCTGCGTAAACGGCATCAGTGAGTTGCGGGGTAAGCGGATGCAATGTTGTTGTCGCATCCGGCAAAAAAAACGGGCAGGGTGTCACCACCCTGCCCTTTTTCTTTAAAACCGAAAAGATTACTTCGCGTTGTAATTACGCAGAGCGTTACGCCCCAAGACAATCCCCGCGCCAACCATGCCGCCCAGCAGCACCGCCAGAATCAAGGTGATTGCCTTTTTCGGGCTATCGCGACGAATAGGTAACGTCGGTTTCATTACATAGCGGTAAGCATGAATATCAAGATCATCAACCTTTAAGCTTTCGATATCCAGCAGGTTTTGACGTGTCTGATAGTAGTTTGATGAGAACACCAACGGACGGGTCGCCTCATGCTTAATCATCGACTCCAGCGCTTCGCTCCCCAAAAGGAACAACGTATCTTGCGTCACATCTTCAGTCTGCTGAACCTGTGGTTTTGTCACCTGCGCCTGATTCGCATACTGCAACGCTTCCTGAATCTGACGGATGCGCAGATCTTTCTGCTCCTGCGCAACTACTTCCTGAGTCTTCAAAGAATCCTGCAAGTTTTTCATACGCAGCGCGATGTTGTCTTTCAGGTCTTTTTCCAGTTCTTCGTTTACCTGGTCGTCAACTTGCTGGATATACTTCGCCAGCTGCTTCTGCGCACCTTCAGGTGTTTCACCAACATAAGACACCGCCAATGGTAACGACTGGTTTTTAACGGTAGGCTCAATGGTCAGCTTCTCTGCTTCTTCCTGGTTATCCAGCGTTTCAGCTAATGCTGAGAATGCAGTGCTGTAACGTCCGATAAGCGAAGCCTGAATGTCGGAGACTTTCGGTACAGCCGATCCGTAGATCACATTCATCGCGTTGGTATAACCAGCGATTTGCCCCACATCAGGTTGAGTAACGATGGCTGTGGAAGTCCACTTTTCTTTGGCAACGGCCAGATACCCTATAGCCAGGGCAATAGCAACAATGACAGAGATGATAATTGTCATCTTGCCGCGCCACAACTGCACCAGTAAATCAATCAAATCAATCTGTTCCGGGTCATGGTTTTGCCCAGAAACATTATTATTTTCTACTCTCATCATTACCCTAACGGACGAAATAATTTTAAGTCGCCATAGTTTAGCGATAATCGCCATGAATGCTATAGGATAAATGATAAAAATAATGAATTATTACAAAGGGAACATAAGAGAATCAGGGCGAAAATCGCCCTGATAACAGGATGTTAGTCACTGCCAAAGAGATCGCGGGTGTAGACTTTGTCTGCCACATCCTTAAGCTCTTCTGCCATACGGTTGGAAATAATGACGTCGGCTTGTTGTTTGAAGGTGGCGAGATCTCGTTCCAGGCGAGAGTTGAAGAATGAGTCTTCTTTCATCACTGGCTCGTATATGATCACTTCAACGCCTTTCGCCTTGATACGCTTCATAATCCCCTGAATGGAAGACGCGCGGAAGTTATCTGAACCGCTCTTCATAATCAGACGATAAATACCCACCACTTGCGGTTTGCGTGACAAAATGGCATCGGCAATAAAGTCTTTACGCGTGCGGTTTGCATCGACAATTGCCGAGATCAGGTTATTCGGCACAGACTGGTAGTTCGCCAGTAACTGCTTGGTATCTTTCGGCAGACAATAACCACCATAACCAAACGACGGATTGTTGTAATGGTTGCCAATGCGTGGGTCGAGACAAACGCCTTCGATAATCTGGCGAGTATTCAGACCTAAACTTTCTGCATAGCTATCCAGTTCATTAAAGTAGGCCACGCGCATCGCCAGGTAGGTGTTTGCAAAAAGTTTAATAGCTTCTGCTTCAGTGGAGTCGGTAAACAGGGTCGGGATATTTTGCTTAATCGCTCCTTCCTGTAACAACGCAGCAAAACGTTCTGCGCGTTCTGAACGCTCACCGATGACAATACGTGAAGGATGGAGATTATCGTAAAGGGCTTTACCTTCACGGAGAAATTCCGGAGAAAAAATAATATTTTCAGTACGATATTTCTTATGCATCGCTGCGGTAAAACCAACGGGAACCGTTGATTTGATGACCATAACCGCATAAGGATTTATTTCAACTACGTCTTTAATTATTGATTCTACACTGGATGTATTGAAATAATTAGTTTTAGGATCATAGTCGGTTGGAGTGGCGATGATGACATAATCAGCATCCCGGTAGGCTTCATTTTTATCTAATGTGGCATTAAAGTGTATTTTATCTGATTGCAAAAACTGCTGAATTTCCTTATCGACAATAGGAGATATCCGATCATTCAGCATAGCAACGCGTGACGGTAAAATATCTAATGCCACAACCTCATGATTTTGTGCGATTAGAAGCCCGTTTGATAAGCCTACATAGCCAGTACCGGAAATGGTGATTTTCATTTCATGCTCTCAGAATTAACTTAACTGTGAATCATGATGTTTTTAGCATCCTGATAAGAGCTAAAAGTTTTAACGCTACGTTGTCAGATGGTCAACGCAACGAAAAACAATTCAGATTTTCTTTATAAGAATAGCTGATATTTATTAAGTTAATATTAAGCAGTGAAATTTAGTCTATAAGATATTTGGCAAAAAAAAGCCCGGTGCAATATACGCCGGGCCTCAATTTTATTGTTGGTTAAATCAGATTAATCCAGCCATTCAGTATGGAACACACCTTCTTTATCAATGCGCTTATAAGTATGCGCACCGAAATAGTCACGCTGTGCCTGGATCAGGTTCGCAGGCAAAACAGCGGCACGGTAGCTATCATAATAAGCAACCGCAGCGGCGAAGGTAGGAACCGGGATACCGTTCTGTACTGCATAAGCAACGACATCACGCAGCGCCTGCTGGTAGTCATCGGCAATTTGCTTGAAGTACGGAGCCAGCAGCAGGTTAGCGATCTGCGGATTTTCGGCATAAGCATCGGTGATTTTCTGCAGGAACTGCGCACGGATAATGCAGCCAGCACGGAAAATCTTCGCGATTTCGCCGTAGTTCAGATCCCAGTTGTACTCTTCAGACGCCGCACGCAGCTGAGAGAAGCCCTGAGCATAAGAAACGATTTTGCCCAGATACAGCGCACGACGAACTTTCTCGATAAACTCAGCCTTGTCGCCTGCTGGCTGCGCTTGCGGACCAGAGAGAACTTTAGACGCGGCAACACGCTGATCTTTCAGAGACGAGATATAACGTGCAAACACAGACTCGGTAATCAGCGACAGCGGTTCGCCGAGATCCAGCGCGCTCTGGCTGGTCCATTTGCCCGTACCTTTGTTTGCTGCTTCATCCAGAATCACATCAACCAGATAGTTACCGTCTTCATCTTTTTTGTTGAAGATATCTTTGGTGATGTCGATCAGGTAGCTGCTCAGTTCACCGTTATTCCACTCGGTAAAGGTCTGCGCCAGTTCTTCGTTGGAAAGATTCAGGCCACCTTTAAGCAGAGAATAGGCTTCAGCAATCAGCTGCATATCACCGTATTCAATACCGTTGTGAACCATCTTCACATAATGGCCTGCGCCATCAGCACCGATATAGGTAACGCACGGTTCGCCATCTTCAGCAACGGCGGCGATTTTGCTCAGGATCGGCGCAACCAGTTCATAGGCTTCTTTCTGGCCACCAGGCATGATGGACGGCCCTTTCAGCGCCCCCTCTTCACCGCCGGAAACACCGGTACCGATGAAGTTAAAGCCCTCTGCTGAAAGCTCACGATTACGACAAATAGTGTCCTGGAAGAAGGTGTTACCACCATCAATGATGATGTCACCTTTATCGAGATATGGTTTGAGGGAATCAATAGCAGCATCCGTGCCTGCACCTGCTTTCACCATTAACAGGATGCGACGAGGCGTTTCCAGAGATTCAACAAACTCTTTCACCGTATAGTAAGGAACCAGCTTCTTGCCTGGATTTTCGGCAATCACTTCTTCCGTCTTTTCACGGGAACGGTTGAAAATAGAGACGGTATAACCACGGCTTTCGATGTTGAGCGCAAGGTTGCGTCCCATCACTGCCATACCGACTACGCCGATCTGTTGCTTTGACATTGTTTACTCCTGTCAGGGGGTGGTCACCGCCGAGTGTGCGGCTTAAATGTGGTATAGATGTTAACTCACTCATAGAGATGGTGAATAGCATTACCTTTGCTATACCACACTGAATGTCTCACCTTTTCCGTCATTTAAAACTTATTTATATGAAATTACTGAATTACTTGTTCAGTAACTCAAGGATAAGTTTTGTCTTTTCTTCCATCAGCGGCACATCACCGTGAGATTCCACATTCAACCGCACCACCGGTTCGGTGTTGGAGGTGCGCAGGTTAAAGCGCCAATCGGCAAAGGTCATGCTGATGCCATCGGTGCGATCCACCGCCAGCGCCTCACGGGTAAAGTGCTGTTCGACGCGGTTAATCGCCTCAACGGGGTGCGCCAGTTTGCTGTTGATCTCACCGCTTGCCGGAAACGCCGCCATCCGGTCGCGCACCAGTTCGCCCAGCGTTTTTCCTTTCAGACACACCAGTTCGGCTACCAGCAGCCACGGGATCATGCCGCTGTCGCAGTAAGCGAAATCACGGAAGTAATGGTGGGCGCTCATTTCGCCACCGTAGATGGCGTCTTCCTTGCGCATACGTTCTTTAATAAAGGCGTGTCCGGTTTTCGACATCACCGGAGTGCCGCCAGCAGCAGTCACCACATCAACGGTATTCCAGGAGAGACGCGGATCGTGGATGATCTTCGCGCCGGGATTTTTTTCGAGGAATGCTTCTGCCAGCAGGCCGACAATGTAGTAGCCCTCGATAAACTGCCCTTTTTCGTCAAACAGGAAACAGCGGTCAAAATCGCCATCAAAGGCAATGCCCATATCCGCGCCGTGTTTGATGACCGCATTACGGGTGTCGTCACGGCATTCCGGCAGCAGCGGGTTAGGAATACCGTTGGGGAAATTGCCGTCCGGCGTATTGTGCACTTTGATGAATTCCACTGGTGCGCCGAGGGCTTTAAATCGGGCTTCAATGGCGTCCACCACCGGACCCGCTGCGCCGTTCCCGGAGTTAATCACCAGCTTGAGCGGCGTGAGGTTTTTGACGTTGATATAACCGAACAGGTGATCAACGTAAGCGTCACGCAGATTGATTTGCTGATAGCGACCGCGTTTGGTTTCATCGACGGGAGGAAAGTCGTTGGCTTCTGCCAGGCGCTGGACATCGCGCAGTCCGGTATCACCGCTGATCGGGCGAGCCCCTTCGCGCACGAGTTTCATGCCGTTGTAATCCATCGGGTTATGGCTGGCGGTAACTTCGATGCCGCCATCCACGCCGAGATGGAACGTGGCGAAATAGATCTCTTCGGTGCCGGACATGCCAATATCCAGCACATCGACGCCCGCATCCTGTAAACCTTTCGCCAGCGCCAGTTTTAAGGTTTCGCTGGTGAGGCGGACATCACCGCCTAACACAATGGTTTTCGGTTTGAGAAATTCGCCATAGGCGCGACCAATGCGCCACGCAATATCTTCATTCAGTTCTTCGCCTAATTTCCCGCGAATATCATAGGCTTTAAAGCAGGTTAATTTTTTCATATAAAAACCTTACCAATAATAAAATTATTTATGCGCAAACAATTGCATTAGTTTTGAGATTTTTCTGATAATGATAGCAATTTTCCAATTTACATTATGGTTTTTCATAACTTCTACAATTTCCTTTGTACTTGATATCGCGTTATCAATTCTGGTACTTTCCCCACCCAATCTCATCTTTACAAATACTTGAGGAACATAAATAACTTTAATATCATCACGTTTCAAAATCCTGACCATCTGATCATAGTCTGCAGCAATCCTATAGGATAAATCAAAATATCCATCGTCTTTATATAATTCCCTCCTCATATAGAAAGATGGATGCGGTGGTGCCCAGCCTAATGATAGCTTAGAACGTTTAAAAGGACCACTACGCCAGTATCGTTTGATTATATCAATTTGGTTTTTTTCGAAAAAAACCAAATCACCGTATACAACATCCGCTTTTGTCTCATGGAAACGGCTTACAATAGTTTCAATAATATCAGGTCTTGCTAAAAGGTCATCAGAATGAACGAATCCAATAATATCTCCCGTAGATAAATTTATACCTTTATTTAAAGCATCATAGATACCGTTATCGCTTTCTGATAGACATTTGGTTACTCTTGTTGATACTTCGTTAATTAGTTTTAACGTATTATCTGTAGAACCACCATCAATAATTATATACTCTATATCTTTATAGGTTTGCAACTCTATTGACTCTAAAGTATCCCTTAAAGTCTTTTCACTATTATAAGTCACTGTAATAATACTGACTTTCATTTTAACATCCAATAATAATCATAATTAAATAACGTCAGTACAGCATTACGAATAATAATGTTGCATTAGTATCCAGCATCATTTTAGATTCTAACAACATCATCTTCATCCAAGTAGACACCTGAACGTACCTCAATAATCTCCAAAGGGATCTTTCCTGGATTCTCAATAAAATGAGGTACACCTATTGGTATATAAGTTGATTCATTTTCAGAAACAAGAAATATTTCATCTTCATAATGGACTTTTGCTGTTCCAGAAACAACAATCCAATGCTCAGTACGATGGTAATGAATCTGTTTAGCAGTTTTATGTCCAGGATGAATAACGACATGTTTAACCTCAAATCGAGATCCTTCCGCTATAGAGTCATGACTGCCCCATGGCCTAAATATTTCACGATGCTGCAGATATTCCGTACGGTTATTAACTTTAAGTTTTTCTACAATATTTTTTACCTGTTGAACTTTATCTTTATGCGCAACGAGAATAGCATCTTTAGTTTCAACAACTACTAAATCTTTAACTCCTACTACACCAATTAATCTATGTTGTGAGTAAAGATAACTGTCAGAAGAATCATGAATTAATACATCTCCTCTAATTGCATTTCCACTTTTATCTTTTCTGCTAATTTCCCATAATGCAGACCAAGAACCAACATCGCTCCAGTGGGCATTTAATGGAACTACCACAGCCTCTGTTGTTTTCTCCATAACAGCGTAATCAATGGATTCTTCAGGGCAACAACTAAATGAGTCATTATCTATACGGATAAAATCAAGATCTTGTGTAGAGGACTTCAATGCTTGTTGGCATATTTTTAGTATGTCTGGTCTAAATTTATTCAACTCATCAATAAACACAGAAGCCCTAAACATGAATATTCCACTATTCCAAAGATAATCTCCATCTTCAAGATATTTTTTGGCCACATCTAGCTCAGGCTTTTCAACAAAAGCAGAAACTTTAAAACCATATTCATTTAAATTTTCTCCGGTTTTTATGTAGCCATATCCAGTTTCGGGTTTGGTTGGCACAATACCAAAAGTTACCAGCTTACCTTCCTCTGCAAATTCTTTTGCAGCCAATATTGACGATATAAAGCGCTTTTGGTCTTGTATTTCATGATCGGCTGCTAGTACAAGCAGTATTGGATCCTCACCTGATGAAATTGCTTTAAGAGCAGCAAGCGCAACTGCGGGGGCTGTATTACGACCTATCGGCTCTAGTAAAATGCCACTATTCGCTAAATTTACATTACGCATCTGTTCTGCAACGATAAAACGATGAACTTCATTACAAATAACCAGAGCAGGACGATGTTCAACTCCTTCAAGCCTTCTTAAGGTCTCTTGTAGCATAGTCAAACGACTAGTTAACGATAGGAATTGCTTAGGATATAGTGTTCGAGAAAGTGGCCACAATCTAGTTCCAGAACCACCGGCCATTACAACAGGAAGTAGCATATAAATAACCTTCACTTAAAATAATTTTTTGTGTACTGATGAACTGAGGAATTAGCTAACAATTCGGCTATATCGAACCAATTGTAAGTACTATGTTGTAGTGTTGGATAGTTAATTTGATGTGGCATCAAACTAATCTCATATCCGTGTACGACATAATGAGTTGAAAAACAAGTCCCAGAAAAATTGTCGCTGTAGAAATGTTCATAAATCCCAAGAAATTTTGCTTCATTAATGCTAATTTGAACACCCAATTCTTCAAAAGTAACTCTTTTGAATGCGTTCTCGAAAGACTCATCTTTAAGAATCCGTCCCCCCGGCACAAACCAATAATTTTGTGCTGGACGATTAAGGCGCTGACCAAGCAGCGCCTTACCATCTTCGTTTCTTATAATAAGGTCTATCGAGATTAGTGGAGTATGTTCAACTATTGATTTAAATAACTCTGTTTCTAATCTCTTGTTCAATATTAACTCCTAAATGAGTCAAGATTATTTATAAACCATTTATATGTTAATTCTAGTCCTTGTTTTAAATTATAACGATATTTCCAACCCAAATTCTCAAGGCGTGTAACATCCATAAGTTTACGAGGCGAACCATCTGGTTTTGTTATATCAAAAACAATTTTTCCATCATAGCCAACAACTAAAGCCATTGTTTCTGCCATTTCACGTATGGAACAATCAACACCAGTACCTACGTTAATATGAGATAACATTGGTTGAGTATTTTTTTTATAAATTTCATCATCAAGCTCCATCACATATACTGATGCAGCTGCCATATCATCAACATATAAAAACTCGCGTTTTGGAGTTCCCGTTCCCCAGACAACCACTTCATTTAAACCAAGTTCCTTTGCTTCATGAAAACGTCGCATAAGCGCTGGAATTACATGTGAGTTATTGGGATGAAAATTATCATTCATACCATATAAGTTAGTAGGCATTACACTGCGATAATCACATCCATATTGGCGATTATAAGATTCACATAGCTTTATACCTGCTATTTTGGAAATAGCATAAGGCTCATTAGTAGGCTCAAGAGTTCCCGTCAAAAGTGCAGATTCTTTCATTGGCTGTTCTGCAAACTTTGGATAGATACAACTTGACCCTAAGAATAATAGTTTCTTTATGCCCGCTTTGTAAGATGAGTGAATAATATTGCTTTCAATAAGAAGGTTCTGATAAATAAATTCAGCTGGAAAAGTGTTATTAGCATGAATTCCTCCTACTTTTGCTGCTGCAAGGTAAACCTGATCTATTCTCTCTTGCTCAAAAAAACATTCAACATCCTTTTGAACTGTCAAATCGAGTTCTTTGTGAGTTTTGACAATTAACTCAACATCATTACGTGCTAATAATTGACGACAAATAGCAGAACCAACCATCCCACGATGTCCAGCCACAAAAATTCGCTTCTTGGTCATACTTTAACGCTCCAAAGAGACTGCCACGTCAAAACCATGGCTTTTAAGAAGTGCATGCTGTTTAGCTTTTTCTAAATCACTAGCCACCATTTCTGCACACATTTCTTCAACTGTAATCTCTGGCTCCCAACCCAAGACATTTTTTGCTTTTGTTGGATCACCAAGAAGAGTTTCAACTTCTGCTGGTCGAAAATAACGAGGGTCAACGCGAACAATAACATCACCAATATTAACACCAACGGCGCAATCTGATGTTTTATTTACAACAAATGCAATCTCATCAACACCAGTACCGGAAAACTCAAGTTCAAGTCCAACTTCTTTAGCAGACATACGGACAAATTCACGTACAGATATTTGTTTGCCGGTGGCAATAACAAAGTCTTCTGGCTGGTCTTGTTGAAGCATCATCCATTGCATACGAACATAATCTTTCGCATGCCCCCAATCACGTAAAGAATCCATGTTGCCAAGATATAAGCATTTTTCTATTCCCTGCGAAATATTAGCTATAGCACGTGTGATTTTACGTGTTACAAACGTTTCCCCACGACGTGGGGATTCATGATTGAACAAAATACCGTTACATGCATACATTCCATAAGATTCACGATAGTTTACAGTGATCCAATATGCATACAGTTTAGCTACGGCATAAGGTGAACGAGGATAGAACGGCGTTGTCTCTTTTTGTGGAACTTCCTGAACTAATCCATACAATTCAGAGGTTGACGCCTGATAAAATCGGGTTTTTTTTTCTAATCCCAAAAAACGAATAGCTTCCAATAATCGTAAAGTACCTATAGCATCAACATCAGCTGTATATTCTGGGGATTCGAAGGAAACAGCTACGTGACTCATTGCGCCAAGATTATAAACTTCATCAGGTTGAACTTCAGATAATATCCGAGTCAAATTAGAAGTATCTGTTAAATCACCATAATGAAGTTGTAATTTTAAATTACGATGGTGTGGGTCTTGATATATATGATCAATACGGTCAGTATTAAACAAGGAAGATCGACGTTTTATTCCATGAACCTCATAGCCTTTTTTAAGCAGAAATTCTGCCAAGTAGGAACCATCTTGCCCGGTAATTCCTGTAATTAAAGCTTTCTTACACATAAATAACCTCTCAAAACTTAGATAGTGATTTATATAGATTATATGTTTCGGAGAAACACTTCCCCCATGAAAATTTATTAGATTGCGCTAATCCTTTATTTTTTAATTCATTAGCGTTAGCTTCTACACTTAATAAAGCTGAGAATAAACTTTCAATTGATACTTCTTCGACTAAAATCGCACTATCCCCCACAACCTCGGGTATTGATGATCTATTTACGGCTATCACAGGACAGCCAGTTCGCATAGCCTCAAGCAAGGGAATTCCAAACCCTTCATATTCTGAAGGATAGATTAAGCAATAAGCCGAATTATATAATATATTTAGTTTTTCATTTGATACCTTCCCTAAGTACTGGAATCTTTCTGGAAGATATTCAGATAGTAACTTCATTTCTGCTTTATTTAAACCACCTCCGCCGACTATTTTAAGATTAGTATCAAAAAGTTTAGAAACTGCTTTAACTGCAAGCTCAAAATTTTTATATCCTGAACGAGCACCGACAAAAAGCACAAAATTTTCTTTTTCTAGATTTAAGTGTCTATAATCTTCCGATACACCATTATGAATAACATGTATCTTTTTTTCATCAACCTTAAAGAAATTAATTAAATCCTTGGCTGTATTATTAGAGACACAAATGATTGCATCGCTATTTTTCACAGCCCATCTTTTTTGTAAGCTATGAACATTGCGCCGAAGTCCTTTCATATACAATTCATATGTGAAATCGTGGACCGTGGTCACAACCGCATATTCCCCATCTTTCGGAACCCGATAATATGTAGAATGAAATATACTGTAATCTGAATCACTTTTTAATGCTTCAAAACATCTATATCGTTCTAAAAACCGGCATGGCCGATGGAGATCATCATTGTGATTTTCATTTTTATCATTAAATTGAATGAATTTGTATTCATCATTTTTTAATCTCTTAATAATTTCTTCAAAGTATACAGTGATACCACCATATGATTGTAAACTTTTCACAATCCCATCATATAATATTTTCATTTTTTGTTTTCATATATACAGATAACAATACAGTAAGCAATGAAATGGATGATTATAATTGTTTCAATTTACTCTTTATATCCATTTGGATTCATTGTTTGCCATCTCCATGCATCTTCCACCATATTATTAAGAGTCCTTTTAGCAACCCAACTTAGCTGCTCGTTTGCTAAGGAAGGATCGGACCAACATTCAGCCACATCTCCATTTCGCTCAGAAACGATACGGAAAGGTATATCGCGTCCTGTTTCCAGTTTAAAAGCGTCGATGATATCTAACACACTATAACCTTGACCAGTGCCTAAATTAAAAACTTTAAGCCCCCGGTTTCTATTGAGATTTTTTAAAGCGGCAAGATGCCCCTCAACTAAATCGACTACATGGATATAATCTCTTACACCTGTTCCATCTTTTGTCATATATTTATTACCAAAAACATTTAGATAGGGTAATTTTCCAATTGCGACTTGCGCAACATAGGGAAACAGGTTATTAGGAGTTCCTAAAGGATCTTCTCCAATTAATCCAGTCTCATGAGCACCTACAGGATTAAAATATCTTAGTATTGTGATATTTGCGTCGCTATTCGCGTTACAAAAATCACGCAATATATGTTCCACCATAAACTTTGAACGACCGTACGGATTGATCACCTCACCGACAGGGTGTTTTTCAGATATTGGAACATAATGAGGATTGCCATAGACAGTAGCAGACGAACTAAAAATTAGATTAGAAATATTCGCTTTCTGCATTTCATCAAGTAATATTAGAGTCCCCAAAAGATTTGTGTCGTAATATTCTAATGGTTTTTTAATGGACTCGTTAACAGATTTTAAACCCGCAAAATGTATTACAGTAGAAACATTATATTTTGAAAAGATATTTTTTAATATATGTCTATCTCTAATATCACCACGTAATTTTTTTATCTTAGATAAGCAAATTTCCTCTACTCGTTCTAGAGATTTTGGAGAGGAATTGCAATAATTATCTAGCGATATAACATCATATCCATTTTGCAATAAAGTTAATATAGCATGTGAGCCAATATAGCCAGCCCCACCAGTCACAAGTATGCTCATACTTTAATAGCTCCAATACCTTAATTTTCTTGACTATTGGCTCGATTGATCAAACTCATCCACTGAGCACTAACTATTTCTTCTGAATAATGTCTATTCACGAATAGGAATCCTGCATTTCCGTGTTCGGTTCGTTTAACATTATCTTCAAAGTAAGTTAGTTTTTCCTGAAATTCAATTTGAGATTGACACACAAATCCGCCACCCGATGAAGAAATCACGCTACTTGTCCCTCCAGATATATCCATTGAAATTACAGGTAATCCGTAGGACATAGCTTCAAGTATTGTAACAGGAAAACATTCAAAGTATGAACCGGATACAAAAACATCACTTTTTGCCAAAAAAACATCTGTGTTTAAACTCGGCCCATGAAAGTGTATTTGGTTGTTATTCTTATATTTAGATTTGAGATACTCCAGCTCTTGACCACCTCCTACAATGTGTAAAACATACTTTTTTGTAGACGGGTGATTTATTACTGCATTAATTAACCTTTGAACTCCTTTATCTTTAACAATCCGACCAATATAAATCAAATCAAGAGTTTCTTTTCCTTGATGTATGCGCTTATATTTTTGCTTTTTGATTGAATTTGGTATAATTACAACCCTTTTACAAAAACTAAACTTATCTTTTTCCTTGTGAGAATTACAAACTACTACAGCTTTTTTATTAAGAGACAAAAGAAATTTAAATACTTTTCTCCAAAAAATACTATTCTTGTCAAATGGATAATGTTCCCAGCAAATAATTTTATTCTTATTATACCGAAAAAAACCAATCAATAACAATAATGATGATGTAGCTATATCCGTGGAAATTATTAATTCAAGGTCTTTACTTTTGGCACTCAAAAAAAACAAATATTTAATGTAAAACCTTAATTTGCTTTCTTCATATGCAGTATTGTCTTGGAATAAGTAGTTTTTCCGATTATCTTCTCTAACTTGTATCTCTTGTGCGTTTATTGCTGAAAAACATCTCACTTGTAGGCTGTTTTTAGTTAATATATCAATTAGATTTTCAACTGCTTTCTCAGTGCCACCTATTTTATTTTTATACAGCTTAAAGACTCCAATGGACATTTTATTGACTCACTCTTATATATTCTGCTGATTTAACTTCTTTATTGAATAGGAATAATGAGGGCTTATACAATATATCGCACCAAGACACATAAATAATATCTTTACCCATATTTGCCTGTGCCAAATTTATGATTGAACATGCGGCAATGAGTATTAAGAAGATCAGATGCTTACATAGTTTGCTAATTTTATTAATATCGTAGGAGAAAAATATATAACTATATAATAACACCCAGAAAATGGAAAATCGATAAAATAAATCAGGCGATAACGATAAAAGGCATATCAGCAAAAGAAGTAAACTGCAAAAATTTTTGATTTGTGACTCTTGCCTCGTCATTTTTTTATTAAATAAAATTAAATAGATAAAAGTAAAAATAAAAAATACTGACGGTAATATGATCTTATTCAAGATATATTCATTAGTGCTCAGCAAGCTATTGCTTATGCCTATGGTTACAGAGTCCATATATTCGGGAAAGTAAAAACCTAAGCTTTCCAATAATGGCCTAATCAATTGAAATAGCAAAGAAGATATTAATCCATCATGGTTAAGGATTAGAACTAATATTATTAAATACAATATTGTTTTGTTAAGTCTTATTAATTTGCTGACAAAAAAAACACCTAGCAATAGTATTGCGCTGGGATGAATACAACATGAAATAATTGCAGAAAATATAATTTTTTGTGACTTATACCTATTATTTTCACTGGTGAAATACTGTACAATCATATAAAGCATAATACTAAATGCAAGATATTGCCGCAATGAACTAGCTATAGCAAAAAATGGGATTACGCTTATTAGAATATATAAATATATACATCTATGAGATAATTCCGGATTGTATTTTTTAATGTAATTAACATATATATTAAAATAAAAAATATATGATAAAAATGTTGAAAAAAAAGGTAAAAATTCTTTTTTTATTCCTAAAGATTTAAATAAATAAATAACAGTATTTATTGTAATATATCTATTGTCACTATTTTCAAAAACTTTGTTTAGTGATGTTTGACTAACATATAAATATGTTTCATAATGCCTAGTCAAATCCCAATTTTCATAAGGTATTAACAAAAATGCTAGTACCCCTAGCATAAATGAACATACATAAACACTCCATCTGGCCCCATTAATCATTTCAATCATTGCTAATAATAAAGCAAGAGGCAAATAAATTATTGAAATAAATGAAGCACTAATTTTTATGTTTCTATTAATCATCTTTTTATAACTTTTCTCATAAATAGGTAAATATCTGCTAACGCCGCATATAATTTCCCGTTTCTTTTCTTTCGGATTTGTCTCGCTTCCTCCAATGCTAATTTTACATTTTTAGCGCTAAGGCCGGCATTTCTCATCGAAGAGATATTTTTATCAATATAATGAAAGATATAACCTTGTTTCTTCAATTTTAGCAAAAGATCATAATCAGAAGCAATTTTATAGCTAGTATTAAATAAATTTTCTCTGTGGATATCTTTTTTAATAAATGTGGCCGGATGGCTTAAATTCATATCTATATGTAGTTTCCAGTCTTTCGGCCTCCGGACCTGAATAACATCCAAGCTATCAGCCTCTACCAAAGACATATTTCCATAAATAACATCATATTTATTTTCTTTCATTACTTTTATTACTTGACATAATACATCTTTATTATAAAAATCATCAGCGTTTATAAATCCTATATAATTTCCAGATGCTTTTAACACACCTTTATTCATTGCATCATATATACCATTATCATTTTCAGAAATGATATATGAAATTTCATTTTTGTAAGAATTAACAATATTTAGAGTATTATCCGTTGATGCACCATCAATTATAATATATTCAATGTCATCATTGCAGTTTTGTGATAAGACACTTTTTATAGTATCTTCGATATACATTTCGCCATTGTACACAACGGTAACTATTGTTAAAGTTGGTTTATTCATTGTTAGCCCTACAATAAATTTAAATTATTTAATTTATTTGTTTTCTTAATCAAAAAGTAAAATCTCGCCATTATTATAAACTCAGTTGAAATAACTCCTATTGCTGTACCAACTCCTGAGTATTCATTAGTCAAATAAGTAATTATCAGTAGGCCTATTAATCCACTGGTAGTAATAATTTTTGTAAACTCTTTTTTCATACCAATAGGGATCATTACTAAAATTGCAATATAATTACTTACCGTAACTATTGCTGGAGTAAAAGCTAAAACCTTGAGTATTTCTAAAGATTCATGATACGTTTTTCCATACATGATTAAAATTATATCGTCTGCAAAAAAGTAAAGAAATATAGAAAGTACTAACATCAGTGAAAATTGCCATCGAAACACTTTCCTGGCTAATAATAGTCCATCGTCATGATTATCCTTCATTATATAAGTTACTCTAGGAAAAACAGCTTGGGTTATAGGACCAATAACGCCTTGTAGTGCAAGCCTAATTTTATCTGCAGCGATAAAATATCCCACTGCAGTTGTTCCTGATAATGCACCTAATATTATTGTTGAACTAGTAGTATAAAGGCTTATTGCTGCAGAGGAAATGAAGTAATGCCATCCATCATAAATTAACTCTTTCATTTTGGATAAGGATGGTGGTACCCATATTATTTTTTTAAGAGAAAATAAAAAATATGTAGATATTATACCTGCAATAACTGTTATTGATGATTGTATTGTTATCGCTATACCAAGATCCTTTTCACTTTTAACCAATAAAAATGTTAAACATAGTGTAAGTAAGCGTGCGGAAAACATACTTATCGCTATTCCTAACATTTTTTCCAGCCCTTGAAAAAACCATACTGGATATATTAAATTTCCTACGACAGATATGTATGCAAGAATGATAAATTTAATTTGGTAATCAATGATATTCAATTCCGAAATTAAATAAATAATTAACAAACCAAGAGATGCTGCAATTATTTTGATAAACGTTACATTCCAAAAAACTTTACTTATGGAATCAGTATTTTCCCTTGATATTGATATGATTTTGGGCGCTGAGTAGTTAAATCCGTAATCAATAAATAATATAAAATATTGGACCACAGCAAAACTATACCCATATATCCCGTATCCTGTAGGTTCAAGGATCCTGACAAGATAAGGCAGTGTGACCAATGGAAATATATAATTGCCACCTTGAACGCTTAATAAATAGATGATGTTTTTTAACATAACGAGCCTACGTACTTAACAAGTCTTATTTTGCACGATAGTTTACAATTTGTTAAGTAATATGGGATAAACATTTAATTCACGCTACCGCCCCTGGCTCAACAGCTACCAGCGTACTGCATGCATGTCCTAATTGTAACTAGCATTAACCGTTATGGTTAGTTCGAAAAGCTTAACTCTGAACGTTTTACCAAATCGCTTCAGAGATGGAGAAAATCTCAGCCTCCCACAATAAATGCCTATTGAAAAGTTATTGTTACTCATATTTAGAACGGTATAAAGAAAGAATGAGGCAATGAGTACAATTAGCCCCACCAATCTTCACCGCCGTTATAATTTTCTTATCACCCGTTACATTCGGTCAGATTTTCATTATTCGATTAACAGCTTCTCAATACCTTTGCGGAACTTCGCCCCTTCTTTCAAGTTGCGTAGTCCATACTTCACAAACGCCTGCATATAGCCCATTTTTTTACCGCAGTCGTAACTGTCGCCAGTCATCAGCATTGCATCAACGGATTGTTTTTTTGCCAGCTCAGCAATAGCATCAGTCAGCTGAATACGCCCCCATGCACCAGGTTGAGTGCGTTCAAGTTCCGGCCAAATATCGGCAGAAAGCACATAGCGACCAACGGCCATGATGTCTGAGTCCAGCGTCTGCGGCTGATCCGGTTTTTCGATAAATTCAACAATGCGGCTGACTTTACCTTCACGATCCAGCGGTTCTTTGGTCTGGATGACGGAGTATTCAGAGAGGTCACCCGGCATACGTTTTGCCAGCACCTGGCTACGGCCCGTTTCATTGAAGCGCGCAATCATGGCAGCAAGGTTGTAACGCAACGGGTCGGCGCTGGCGTCGTCGATCACAACGTCCGGCAGCACCACGACAAATGGGTTGTCGCCAATGACGGGGCGTGCACACAAAATGGAGTGGCCCAAACCTAAAGGTTCACCCTGACGCACGTTCATAATGGTCACGCCCGGCGGACAGATAGATTGTACTTCCGCCAGCAGTTGACGCTTCACGCGCTGTTCAAGGAGAGATTCTAATTCATAAGAGGTGTCGAAGTGGTTTTCGACCGCGTTCTTGGACGCGTGAGTTACCAGGAGGATTTCTTTGATCCCTGCAGCCACAATCTCGTCAACAATGTACTGAATCATTGGCTTGTCGACGATCGGTAGCATCTCTTTGGGAATCGCCTTAGTGGCAGGCAACATATGCATCCCAAGACCTGCTACCGGTATAACTGCTTTTAAATTCGTCATTCTTTTCCTACCTCTAAGTGGCTGATAGTGCGTAAATTATTGCCATAGGTTAGCCAAACGTTATGGCTATATACCAAAGCTTAGTTCCGCATAACTTTGATTAAACCTTACGATAACACTACACACCATCAGCATCTGGGTTACTCGGATTACTCGGAATTCCGCATACTGATAATTTAATCAGTACCTCTTTCCGAATAATAGTAGTCCAACCTGGTCCTTTTTTCTCTGACTCGTCTGCATTACTCAGAAACAAACGTTATGTCGTCTTTTTTGGCATGAACGAATTCATACTGCAGAGTTCGATCCAGACCTTGCGACAGCGTATACGGTGCCACAAAACCTGAAGAATGCACTTTCGTTGCGTCAAACTGTGTTGTTGCGCAGAATTTTTTCACGCGCACAGAGCTGACAGCGTATTTTTTGCCCGTAATTTTGCTCAGGATATCAAAGCAATATCCACCCAGCATTCCTAGTGGGTAAGGCAAGTGCACAGAAGGGATCTTTTTGTTCAGGCTTTGTTCAACTTCAGCAACCAACTGGTTCATGTTCAGGTCTGGCTTATCAACATAGTTATAAACCTCATAACCTGCGGCAACATTCTTCAGTTTGTACTTGATAAACTCAACAATGTTTCCAACATAAGCCATGGACTTATAGTTAGTCCCTGCGCCCACCATCATAAACTTGCCGCCAGCGATCTGTTTCAGCAAGTTATAGACGTTACCGCGGTTGCGTTCACCGAAGATAACGGTAGGACGGATGATGGTTAATGAACGTTCTGTTGGTGCTTTGTTATACCATTCACGCAGCACTTCCTCTGCCTGCCACTTACTTTTGCCGTAGTGGTTGAAAGGGTCGTGTGGATGGTTTTCGTCAGGGTTGTGTTTGTTCAAACCATAAACAGCAACGGAACTGGTAAAGATGATATTTTTAACGCCATTTTTTTCCATGGCCGCCAGCACATTGCGGGTACCCTGAACGTTGACATCATAATAGAGAGAAGTAGGGCTGACGTCATCGCGGTGTTCCGCTGCCAGTAGTACAACAGTGTCAAAACCGGCTAACGCCTGGTCGAGTGCCTGTTGATCACGAACATCGCCAATCTGTGTGATTTCTGGATAAAAGTGGCTCTGCTGTTTGTCCAGGTTCTTGATATTAAAGTCAGCAATTGCCGTTTCAAGTAGTCGGGTTCCTACGAATCCGGAAGCTCCTATGAGCAAAACGTTATCGTTCATAAATCACTTTAGTCTGGTTGTTACGTAAGAAACACAAGATAAAGATGAGTACCTTCCCTGAGTAGTCAATGCTGCCCAGCCCCAGCTTTAACAGTTAGTGTGAGGATTATAATCTTTTAGAACATTATATCCAGTAAGTTTATGAATGGTCGCAAATCTACTCCCTCCGTTCTGGCAATCTAAAGTTAATCTTCTCCACATTAACAATATGGTGATTAATCCTGTCGATATCGACGGAGATTTGTCCTTTTTCATTCACCGCATGAACATTTGCAAGAGACAGCAGTGTTTCTTTTTTCGCCATAAACACGCCGCGAACGTCTTTGCGCATGTCAAAGTTCATGCTCAATGCGGGTCCAACTGAGGATTCCTGCATCACATTGATATTTCGCATAAAAAGATGTTGCGGTTTGTTGTGTAACTCCAGCGACGCACGCTTCATCTCAATGTTAGTCAGCGCCACAAAGGAGACAGCATTCCCGGCGGAGATTTGGATGCCGCGCAATTTATAAGCAAGATGAGTATTATCCAGTTGAATATCATTCACTCGGAAATTCTGCGGTATCGAGAGATATTTGCCTTTAATTACCCCATAGCCGATTAACATCCCGGCACTATTAATCATTTCAATATTATCAATCACAAAGTTGTCACAACCATAAATAGCAACTGTGGCGTTATCAATACCTGCTTTCTTACTGAAATCCGGCGTGATATTACGAGCTTTGATATTACGGATAACAAAATGTTTACCATTTTCAACATGGATCAGTTGCCGACAATCTGATCCCGTGATATTCGCAACGACAAAGTTTTTCACTGCCTGGTCTTCCGGGTAGTTGTTATCGTAGGTACTTCCCGCAAGACCTATGCCAATGCCCCAGTTGATTTTGCCGTTAGTACAGTTGATGCGCTCGATGACATGGTCAGATATCAAAATATCACTGTCGTTAATTGCCACGTTCCATTCAATGGCGTCGCCTTGTAAGTCACTGAACTTACAATTGGTGATGTTGGCACCGATTATCTGGTTATGAAATCCCTGGCGCAAAATAGCGTAATTAGCGTGGTTAACGGTGAGATTATCGATGGTCAGGTTGCGCATGACCCGTTTATTTTTGCCGCCGATATAAATCTGCGTTACCGGGCCAAAACCGCTCATCGCCAGCCCTTTGATGATGCAGTCAGAACCGCGCACATCCAGGGTGATGTTATGCATACGGCCGCCCTTCTCCCCTGTCACCTGGCTGCCGTCTTGTAAGACAAAACGCCCTCTGCCGTTGCCGCGCAGGCTTCCAAGGATGTGCAACGTTTTGCCAGGAGGAATGAAGATGCCGGTGTTGATATTTTCACAAACGAATCCGGCAGGCACGACGACCGTTTGCCCTTCGCTGAAGGCTTGTTTAAATGAGGCGATCCAGTCGTGTGGGTTGTAGTCGTTAATGTTAACGATTTGTCGGGCGGGAAGCGCGCGAGCGAAAGGGGTATGGAGGAAGGCAAGCGCCGAGCTTGCCGTCAGGAAGGTGCGTCGGGAGAGTTTTTTAAATGGCATACGTTCTCCTCTATAAAGCCTGCAGCAAGCTGGCGAGTTCTCGATTGATCACCTGCTGGTTAAAATCGTGTTCGACTTTTTCGCGCGCACGTTTGACAACCGTAGTAAGTTCGTCGGTGTCCAGTTGGCTAAACGCCGCCAGTCGTTGCGCCAGTGCACAGGCATCGTTCTCAGGCACCAGCCAACCGGATTTATCGGCCTCCACCAGTTCCGGTATTCCGCTGTGCAGAGTAGAAACAACCGGAATGCCAACCGCCATCGCTTCCATTAGCGCCACCGGAATACCTTCCATATCGCCATCCGCACCTGTAACCGATGGCAACAGGAAGACATCCGCGTCATCGAGCATCGCTTTCACTTCATGGCTCGGTTTAAAGCCCGGCATCTCTATCACATCTTCCAGTTGATATTGTTCGATGAGGGTGCGCAGGCGTCGTTCCCACGGGCCAATGCCGAGGATGCGATAGCGAAATGCCACGCCCTGCTCTTTCAACTGGCGGCAGGCTTCAATCGCCACATGCAGGCCTTTTTTCTCGGTTAAGCGTGCGACGGAGATGATTTCCAGCGGCGTTGCGGGCGCTTTCACCGGACGCGGGCTAAAACGCGTCATGTCCACGCCCATGCGCGATACGGCGATTTTTTCCCTCGGGCAGCCCATTTTTTGCAGCCTTCCGGCCCACAGATTGCTTATTGGTAACATCAGGTCGCCACGGCGAAACAGTTGTTGATATTCGGGAGTGTAGTGGTTGAGCACTTCCCGACTGGAGATATCAATACCGTGGAAGATAGTGGCAATTTTGCCGCGAATGACACCCAGTTCGCGTAGTTTTGCCGCGGTTACCCCAGCAGGGCCAAAATGAGCGATAAACACATCGGCATGAAACGGTGTTGCGACCTGGCCGCAAATGGCAGACAAAATCAGGTTCCGCGACTCAGCACCATAGCGTTTGAGGTTAAGCGCCTGCCAGGTATTTTTACGATGAATACCGCGCAACGTCTGGCTGGCGCGGTGGCGCAGTTTCGCCACTTTGCCTTGTGGCTCGTCCTGTAACCAGCGGGTTCTGGCGGCAAGGTTATATTTTGTCCATGCCGCGTGGGTGTTTTGTGTGTCGCCTTTTTGCAGCGCGACAATCTCCACCTCAAAGCCCATATCAATAAACGCGGTAATTTGATTGAGGACGAAGGTTTCCGACGACAGTGGAAATTTCAGTAAAAAGAAGCCGACCTTCATTTCGCCTCCCCGATGCGTTCAAGCACAGATTTCACCATCTGCATTCCCGTCTGACGTTCGCGACTGACGGCTTCGTTAAGTCGCGTGTTCAGTGCCGGAAGCTGGCCTAAGGTATCCGCAACCATCGCTTGCAGGCTGCCGTCTAATAAATGACGGATATCAATTGCCATCTCTGGTAGCCCCAGTTGTTGCATAATCCCGGCGGATTTATGTTCATAGTTGATGGCAATCGCCGGAGTGGCAAAGTTCATCGAGATAATGGCAGAGTGCAGGCGCGTACCGACGGTGAGTTCACAGGCCCCCAGAATTTTGCCCATTTCCAGATCGTTGAGTTCATCCATCACCACGTGGTAACGGGCAGGATCGCTGATGTGCTGGCGAAGATTGAGCGCCACCATGCGGTCGTCTTTGTTATAGCTGTCGATACCCGTACAGGTGGAGAGCGCAATCACCTGATACCCTTCGTCGAGAATGCGATTGACCACCCCGGCAAAGGCTTTTTCATACGCTTGCTGAGTGGTGCCGAGACGTTTGTCGAACGGTGCCAGTTCGCGCAGGGTAATTGCTACCGTTTTCTGTTGTGCGGCAACGTCCAGCCAGTGTTGAACGGCATAGCTGGCGGTGAAGTCTTCTGTGTGGTGATCGACCAGCCACGCAGTATCGACGCCATGTTCGACTTTTGCGGTGGTGATATTGCTGCGTTTCATCAAATCAAGGCTGACCGATTCGCGCAGGATCAGCGCGTCGCAGTGACCAAAAACGTAGTTCGCCAGTTGGTTAAATTGCTCATCCTGGAATGGACCAACGCTGTGACCAATCATAAATAGCGGCTTTTTCGCCATGAAAGTGCAAAGCGCGTGTTCAAACTGCGGCACGCCGTAGAGATCGACAAAAAACGATCCGCCGACCTGAATAATGGCGTCGTAACCTGACAGCAGGCGCACGAAGTCAGTGAATCCCTGGGCGATGGCGATATTACGCAGCTTGCCAGTGTCGGTGACGCGTGAGAGCAATACCTGATGCTGATAGCGGCGACGGAGGACTTTTTTAACGCGCCCGACAACGCCCGCCGCGCTGTTGTGTTTTTTCATTTGCAGGAACAGCGGATCGCCCATTACCGGGCGGTTGAGCAGCCAGGAAGAACTGACCGGATAGCGGCTCATCACGTCCACTTCGGCGTGTGGATTGAGGATGTTGATGGCATCAAGTAAGCCGCGCAGGATGGCGCTGTCGCCACGATTGCCGCAAGTGTGGTTGCCCAGAATAAGTAATTTCATTATGACCTCAAAAGGAGTTCTAAATTGCGTCGGTGCTATGGTTGATGATTAAGAGTTAAACCGGTGACATATTCAAAGCTGTGCTCGATCAGTCCCCTCGCCCCCTGGGGAGAGGGTTAGGGTGAGGGGGAAAATGCGCACGACCTTACGGGGATAGCCATTCACCCCGCCCGTAAAAGCATTTTCATTTTTTCGCTGCGACAAAACTGACGCTTCACTTCCACCACCAGCGGATGGCGCGACAGCACAATCATCACCACAAACGCCAGCACGCCCGCGGCTATTTGCACCGCCAGCAGCATCCCCAGCGCCAGTTGCCCTTTCAGCAATAGGCCCAGCGCATAACTGACCACCAGTGTCGGCAGCGAGAGATAAAACGGCAGCCACAAACTCAGGATGTACTGACGATAACTGGAACCGAGCACCGGTTTAATCATCACGAAATAGCTCAGAATGGTGTTGATCATCTGCACCAGCAGGAAACCAAGCGTGACGCCGATTGCGCCCGCCATCTGCCCACCAATAACAATCGCCGGAATAAACATAAAGGTTTTGAATACGTTGAATTTAAAGCTGATATCGACCCGCGCTTTCGCCATCAGCAGCGAACCAATCGGGTTCCCCACTGAGCGCAGCAGCCCCACCACACACAGCAATTGCAGCACCGGAATAATGCTGTTCCACTTCTCACCAAAGACCAGCGGTACACAGTTATTCGACACCACCATCAGCCCCAGCAGCGCCGGAAAGTTGATAATCCCCACTACCGACAGCAGCTTGTAGAAGTTAACGCGCAGCTTTTCGGTGTCGTCCTGAATTTTGGCAAATGCCGGAAACAACACGCGGGTGATGATTGGGTTCAGCTTCATCGGCGGCACAACGGCCACGTTGTACGCCAGGTTGTATCCCCCTGCCACGCCCGCGCCGAGAATACGCGCCAGCACCAGCGTTGAAAGGTTGGTATTGAGATAGTTGATGATGCTGTCCGCCGTCAGCCAGGCACCAAAGCGTAAGTTCGGTGCCACCGACGCCAGCGAGAAATGCAGACCGGGGCGATAAATTTTGCGACCAAAGTAGCCAAACAGCAGCGTTCTTACCGCACTATTGACCAGATAACCGAGGATCGCGGTCATCGCCAGTGGCCAGAAATGGGCGCTAACCACCGTAAAAGTGAAGCCCGCCAGCACCGCGCTGGTTTCGATCATGCCGATTTTGTTGAACTCCAGCTCTTTTTGCATCAACGCGCGGAACTGCTGTCCGTGGGGGATCACCACAAACGCCAGCGACAATATTTTAATCAACGGTGCCAGGTCTGGGTTGTTCAGCACGTCACCAATGAGATCACTCAACAAAAACACCGCCACGCACACCACAAGCCCCAGCCCGACGTTCAGCCAGTACAACGTGGTAAGTTCCAGGTGACTGATTTCTTTTCGCTGAATAATCGAGTTAGCGATACCGAAGTCAGAAAGCGTATCTGCCAGCGCGATAATCACCAGCGACACGGTAAGCAGGCCGAACTGGTGGTTGTCGATAATCCGCGCCAGCACGGTCATCTGCACCAGCCCGAGGCCGATGATGATCACCGTGGCAATCGCCGACCACTTCGCGCCGCTGATGGTTTTTTCACGTAAGCTCATATCAATATGCCGCTTTGTTAACGAAGCCCTTGAATACCGTCAGGAAAACGATTTTGATATCGAACCAGACGCTCCATTCGCGGATGTACTCAAGGTCGAACTCGACGCGTTTTTCCATTTTCTCCAGCGTGTCGGTTTCGCCACGCCAGCCATTAATCTGCGCCCAGCCGGTAATGCCCGGTTTCACCTTATGGCGCAGCATGTAGCCTTCAATGAGCTGTCGATACTGTTCGTTATGCGCCACCGCGTGCGGACGTGGACCGACAATCGACATCCCGCCAGTCAGCACATTGATAAACTGCGGCAATTCGTCCAGCGAGGTGCGGCGCAGAAAGTTCCCCACTTTGGTGACGCGCGGATCGTTCTGCGTCGCCTGAGTCACCACTTTGTCGTTCTCCATCACTTTCATGGATCGGAACTTCCACACTTTGATCGGTTTGCCATCCATGCCGTAGCGAGTCTGGCGGAAAATAACCGGCC
Source organism: Escherichia sp. S10b (assembly GCF_028421345.1). Lineage (NCBI taxonomy): Bacteria > Pseudomonadati > Pseudomonadota > Gammaproteobacteria > Enterobacterales > Enterobacteriaceae > Escherichia > Escherichia sp. S10b. The sequence goes on along the minus strand of NZ_JAHZSO010000164.1, from coordinate 107,550 downwards.
CCGGTGAGCTCAGTTTCACCGCCAGCGCAATGCAGCACAGCACCGGGGAGATCAGCAGCAGGATAAGCGTCGCCAGCACAATGTCTTCCGCACGTTTGAGCAGGCGGTTAACCCCGGAAAGCGGCGTGTCATACAGCGGCACCACCGGTACGCCATTCATCTCTTCGAGGCGTGAATGGAGAATGTTGAAGGTAAAGACATCGGGGATCAGCAGCACCGAACAGGTGGTGTCCGCCAGTTGATGGACCAGTTTTTTCACTCGCGCGCCGTCGCACATCTGCATCGCGATATAGACGTTATGAATCTTGCCCGCTTTCGCATCCTCGACCAGTTGTTGCAGATTGCCCGCCCTGTCGTTAGAAACGCCGCCCGGTTTTGGGTCGTGGTATACGCCCACCACTTCAAACCCTAACCACGGCTGATTACGGAAGCTCTCCATCAGCATTTGTCCGGCGGCTAAATCCCCCGCTACGGCGACCATGCGCTTGTTATAGCCATGATTACGCAGCCAGCCCGCCCCAATGCGAATACATGAACGGCAAACCACCAGTCCGATACTGGTCAGCCCATACCACGCCAGCCAGATTTTCAGTTGCGTGTCGAAATCATTGTTGAACGCCACCAGTCCGGCGCTGAAAATCACGCTTAAGGTCCAGTTTTGTAGCAGCAGGGCAAATTCTGTCGCTGCCCGAACACCGCGCCATGAGCGATAAAAATCGGTGATGCCGCCCAGCATCTGGAACACCACCAGCGTAATCAGCGCCACCAACAGGTGCATGTAGAGGAATGACAGTCCGCTCACTTCGCAAACCAGCCATAGCCCGGCAAACATGATGGTGATATCTGAAAAGCGTTGCACCATAGAGATTAACGATGCATTGGTTTTCGCTCGCTCGCGCTTTTTTAGATTTGTCATCGTTGTTCCTGTTATTAGCCCCTTACCCGCAGTGGGGTAAGGGAAGATCCGACATTACTCGTTCAGCAACGTCAGCAGAGTTCGCGTTCGCGCTTCCATCAGCGGCACATCACCGCGCGATTCCACATTCAACCGCACCACCGGTTCGGTGTTGGAGGAGCGCAGGTTAAAGCGCCAGTCGGCAAAGGTCATGCTGATGCCATCGGTGCGATCCACCGCCAGCGCCTCACGGCTAAAATGCTGTTCCACGCGGTTAATCGCCTCAACGGGTTGCGCCAGTTTGCTGTTGATCTCACCGCTTGCCGGAAACGCCGCCATCCGGTCGCGCACCAGTTCGCCCAGCGTTTTTCCTTTCAGGCACACCAGTTCGGCGACCAGCAGCCACGGGATCATGCCGCTGTCGCAGTAAGCGAAATCACGGAAGTAATGGTGGGCGCTCATTTCGCCACCGTAGATAGCGTCTTCCTTGCGCATACGTTCTTTAATAAAGGCGTGTCCGGTTTTCGACATTACCGGGGTGCCGCCTGCGGCAGTCACCACATCAACGGTGTTCCAGGAGAGACGTGGATCGTGGATGATCTTCGCGCCGGGATTTTTTTCGAGGAATGCTTCTGCCAGCAGGCCGACAATGTAGTAGCCCTCACTTTTTCGTCAAACAGGAAACAGCGGTCAAAATCGCCATCAAAGGCAATGCCCATATCCGCGCCGTGTTTGATGACCGCATTACGGGTGTCGTCGCGGCATTCCGGCAGCAACGGGTTAGGAATACCGTTGGGGAAATTGCCGTCCGGCGTGTTATGCACTTTGATTAACTCCACCGGTGCGCCGAGGGCTTTAAAACGGGCTTCGATGGCGTCCACCACCGGACCCGCTGCGCCGTTCCCGGAGTTGATCACCAGCTTGAGCGGCGTAAGGTTTTTGACATTGATATAACCGAACAGGTGATCAACGTATGCATCACGCAGGTTGATTTGCTGATAGCGACCGCGTTTGGTTTCATCAACGGGAGGAAAGTCGTTGGCTTCTGCCAGACGCTGGACGTCGCGCAGTCCGGTATCACCGCTGATCGGGCGAGCCCCTTCGCGCACCAGCTTCATGCCGTTGTAATCCATCGGGTTATGGCTGGCGGTAACTTCGATGCCGCCATCCACGCCGAGATGGAACGTGGCGAAATAGATCTCTTCGGTGCCGGACATGCCAATATCCAGCACATCGACGCCCGCATCCTGTAAACCTTTCGCCAGCGCCAGTTTTAAGGTTTCGCTGGTGAGGCGGACATCACCGCCTAACACAATGGTTTTCGGTTTGAGAAATTCGCCATAGGCGCGACCAATGCGCCAGGCAATATCTTCATTCAGTTCTTCGCCTAATTTCCCGCGAATATCATAGGCTTTAAAGCAGGTTAATTTTTTCATGTCGTTACCCTTTTTCAGGCAATAGTTGGCCCTGACCGAAACGGCCAATTTTGTTTTTGTCGTTATTTACCGAAGAATTAATCCGGTTGATTATGCAACTGCTACACCCGTCCGTAGCGATCCGCGAAGCGCACCACATCATCCTCTTCGAGATAAGAGCCGGAGCGTACTTCAATTAAATCGAGCGGAATTTTCCCCGGGTTTTCCAGGCAATGCGTCGCCCCCAGCGGAATATAAATGGACTCGTTTTCACCAAGCAGCTTGATATCACCGTCGATGGTGACTTTTGCCGTTCCTGCGACCACTACCCAGTGTTCCGCGCGGTGATGATGCATCTGTACCGACAAACCTTCGCCCGGTTTCACGGTGATGCGTTTCACCTGGTAGCGATCGCCCGCGTCGATAGAGTCATATTTGCCCCACGGGCGATACACTTCGCGATGCACCCGATGCTCATGGCGACCATCGGCTTTGATCTGCTCGACCACTTTTTTCACATCCTGAACCGCGTTACGGTCGGCAATCAGCACCGCATCTTTGGTCTGCACTACCACCAAATCTTTCACCCCGACGGTGGTGACCAGGCCAGATTCGGCATACACATAGCTGTTTTCGGTTTTGTGATTAATCACATCACCGTGGCAAACGTTGCCCTCGGCGGTGTGGGCGCTGATCTCCCATAAAGAGGACCAGGAGCCGACATCGCTCCAGCCTGCATCCATCGGCACCACAACGGCATCTGCCGTTCGTTCCATGACCGCGTAATCCACCGACTCTTCCGGGCAGGCCAGAAACGCTTCTTCATCCACACGAATAAAATCGAGATCCGGATCGACGGCGCTCATCGCTTTTTCACAGGCGTCGAGAATATCCGGGCGATATTTTTTCAGTTCTTCGAGATAGCATCCGGCGCGGAACAGGAACATGCCGCTGTTCCAGTAATATTCGCCGCTTGCTACATAGGCCTGGGCGGTTTCCAGATTCGGTTTTTCGACAAACTGCGCCACTTCAAAGGCCACCGTATCCTGCTCACCCGCAGACACTTCACCGCGACGAATATAGCCATATCCGGTTTCAGGTAGATCCGGCACAATGCCGAAGGTCACCAGCTTGCCCGCTTCGGCATATGGCATGGCATTACGCACGGCGGCACGGAACGCGTCTTCATCGGCAATCACATGATCCGCCGCCAAGACCAGCATTAACGGGTCGCTCTCCGGGCTATGACGTTTTGCCGCCAGCGCCGCCAGCGCAATGGCAGGTGCAGTGTTACGCCCTGCCGGTTCGAGAATAATGTTCTCGGTGAGTTTGTTCAGTTGACACAGCTGTTCCGCGACAATAAAGCGGTGCTGCTCATTGCAAATCACCACCGGGCTTTCGCACTCCACGCCGTTCAGGCGGCAGATGGTGGTTTGCAGCATGGTGAGATCGCCTTTCAGGCATAAAAACTGCTTGGGGTAAAGTACGCGGGAAAGCGGCCATAAGCGGCTACCGGAGCCACCTGCCATCACAACTGGATAGAGTTTCGACTGCGCCATAATTATCCCCGAATATCATTTATAAATTGACGTAACACGTTCTCTTTATCGAGCGTGCGTTCGGCATATTCACGTGCCACCGTGTTGTGTTTGGGCAGCAGGAGCGCCTGACGGATCCCCGCCACCAGCGCCTCGACCGATTCCGGTTCTACGCAAACCGCAATGCCCGGAAAGGTTTCGCAAAGCTGTCCCAGTTCTGTGTGGGCTTCAGCAGTAATCACCGCGTTACCGCCTACCGCCAGAATATTGGTCAGTTTCGACGGTAATACGGCATCTGCCGCGCCGCGTTTTTGCACTACCAGATGGCAATCGCCCATCTTCAGCAGTGCGGGTAAAGCGTCATACGATTGCAGCGGAAAAAATTGCATGATGTGCAGACCACGCTGTTGCGCCATTTTTTCCAGCCGAGCTTTGCCGCCGCCCTGCCCGACAATGGCAAAAATCAGCGGTTCATCACGCAGGCGATCGGCAGCTTCAATAACGTTTTCCAGCCCCTGCTTTTCACCAATATTGCCGGAGTAAAGAATGATTTTTTTGTTATCCGGCAGGCCAAGCTGGTTACGAAGGGCATCAACATCGGCGTCTGCGACATGCTGAAAACGGGCAATTTCTGACCAGTTGGGGAAGAAGATGACGTTTTCTGCCGCCACGCCTTTTTCGATGGCTTTATTCATCATCGAACGCGAAATCGTGGAGACGTTATCGACGTTATGCAGTCCGCTACGTTCGAACGCCGTCGCCAACTGTGCCACTTTGCCGCCTTTGCCTTTTCCGGCAAGGCCCAGCCCCAGCATGGCGTCCACTTCGTAATCCTGAATATGCAGCACGGTACGCGCACCAGAGAGTTTCGCCAGCAGGCGCATTCCCGGCGTGCAAAACAGCGTTGGCACTACGCCAATAATGCGATCCGGCTTCCAGCGACGTTGCGCCATCAACGGGAAAAAACTGCTGACGGCAAAACTGCCGAGATGTAACAGGCGTTTCAGGGTGCTCGGCTGTTTTGGCACGTACAGCGGGCAGCGCCACACCGTGGCGGCCCCCTCTTCTCGTTTGTACCGCCAGGCGGAATAGTTCTCGCCCACCTGCCATTGCGGGTAGTAAGGCGGTGCGGTAATAACCCGCACCTCATGACCTTGTGCCGCCAGCCATTCCACCATCTCGCCGGTGTACTTGCCGATGCCGGTTAACTCCGGCGAGTAGTTAATGCCGTAGACCAGTATTTTCATAATCCGGGTACTCCGGCACGCTTCTCAGCGAGAAAATAGGCGCGGCTGTTAGCGTGAACATTGTCACTGGCGAGCAACGCGTCCGGCGTCAGCCAGCGGTAATCGTCATGCTGCTCATCCGGCAGTAACAGTTCTTCTTCCGCTACTCTGAAGCGAAAACCGAGCACCACATAGTGAGTGGTGAAATCCGTGCCAGAGAAGTTATCGTCATAAAAGTGCTGCCAGACACCGTAAAACTGGCCTGCTGTTATCGGCAGACGCAGCCCCAGTTCCGCCATCGTCAGCCGCTCAAATGCGGCTTCCAGCGTTTCGTCTTTCTGCACGCGCCCTCCCGGCACAAACCAGTAACCCTGCGCCGGGCGGTTGGTTCTTTTGCCAAGCAGAAACTCGCCGCGACTGTTCTCGACAATAAAGTCGAGAGAGACAAGCGGAGTGGAGCGCACTACCGTGGCAAAGTCTTCCTGACGTAAAAACATCATTACCCCCGAAAGCGGTCTTGATTCTCAAGGAACCACTGGTAAGTGCTGGCAAGCCCCGCTTCCAGTGAGATTTCGTGATACCAGCCAAGCTGATGCAGGCGCGTCACATCCAGCAGTTTGCGCGGCGTACCATCCGGTTTACTGGCATCAAAAACCACCCGACCTTTGTAACCCACCACTTTGGCGATGGTTTGCGCCAGCTCGCGGATAGTGCAGTCAACGCCCGTGCCGACGTTAATGTGCGACAGCATCGGTTGGGTGTTCTCCAGCCAGACTTCGTGCGCCAGCTCCATCACATGAATGCTCGCCGCCGCCATATCATCGACGTGCAGAAATTCGCGCATCGGTGTACCGCTGCCCCACACCACCACGTCCGGTGCATTCTGTGCCGTCGCCTCGTGGAAGCGACGCAGCAATGCAGGGATCACATGCGAATTACTCGGGTGGAAGTTGTCATGCGGGCCATACAGGTTGGTCGGCATGACCGAGCGGTAATCGCGTCCATACTGGCGGTTGTAAGATTCGCACAGTTTGATCCCGGCGATTTTGGCAATAGCATAAGGCTCGTTAGTCGGCTCCAGCGTACCCTGCAATAACTCGCTTTCTGCCATCGGCTGTTTTGCCAGTTTCGGGTAGATACAGGACGATCCGAGAAACAGCAGTTTGTTCACGTCGTTCTGATGCGCGGCGTGAATGATGTTGCTCTCAATCATCATGTTCTGATAGATGAAATCCGCCGGATACGTGTTGTTGGCAACAATGCCGCCCACTTTCGCCGCCGCCAGATAGACCTGGTCAATACGTTCGCTGGCAAAGAAATCATGCACGGCGCGGCTGTCCAGCAGGTTCAGTTCATCGCGGGTGCGTAATACCAGCTCTACATCACCGCGCTGTTCGAGCTGCCGCCTGATGGCGGAACCGACCATCCCGCGATGGCCAGCAATAAAAATGCGTTGTTTACTCATGCTTATGACTCCAGCGCGATCGCCACGTCGTAGCCGTGAGATTTCAGCAGAGAGTGTTTTTTCGCCGCTTCGAGGTCATTAGCCACCATTTCAGACACCATCTCTCTGAGGGTGATTTCCGGTTTCCAGCCCAGTTTTTCGTGCGCTTTGGTCGGGTCGCCGAGCAGTGTTTCTACTTCAGCAGGACGGAAGTAGCGCGGGTCAACGGCGATAATCACATCACCCGGTTTAACGCCTGGTGCATCATGCCCGGTGACGGAAACCACAATGCCCTTCTCTTCAACGCCCGTGCCTTCAAAGCGCAGTTTGATGCCCAGCTGTGCCGCCGCCATTTCCACGAACTGACGCACGGAGTACTGAACGCCGGTGGCAATAACGAAATCTTCCGGTTGTTCCTGTTGCAGCATCATCCACTGCATTTTTACGTAGTCTTTGGCGTGGCCCCAGTCACGCAGGGAATCCATATTGCCGAGATACAGGCACGACTCCAGCCCCTGGGCGATATTGGCGATTGCGCGGGTGATTTTGCGGGTAACGAAGGTTTCGCCACGGCGCGGGGATTCATGGTTGAAGAGAATACCGTTGCAGGCGTACATGCCGTAGGATTCGCGGTAGTTAACGGTGATCCAGTAGGCGTACAGTTTGGCGACCGCATACGGAGATCGCGGGTAGAACGGCGTGGTTTCTTTCTGCGGAATTTCCTGCACCAGACCGTACAGTTCAGAGGTGGAAGCCTGATAGAAACGGGTTTTCTTTTCCAGACCGAGGAAGCGGATCGCCTCGAGCAGGCGCAGCGTACCCATCGCATCAACGTCAGCGGTATATTCCGGTGACTCAAAAGAAACCGCAACGTGGCTCATTGCCCCCAGGTTGTACACTTCATCCGGCTGTACTTCACGCAAAATGCGCGTCAGGTTGGAGGTATCACTCAGATCGCCATAATGCAGATGGAATTTCGGGTTGCAGGTGTGCGGATCCTGATAAATGTGATCCACGCGCTCGGTGTTGAATGACGATGCACGACGCTTAATACCATGCACCTCGTAACCTTTTTCCAGCAGAAACTCTGCCAGGTAAGAACCGTCTTGTCCGGTTACACCGGTGATGAGAGCGACTTTTGACATGTCTTATTCCTCTGTATTTTTTGAATTTATTCAGTTTCAACGCGTTCGCGTATCACCACTGCGGGATTCCCCCGGCAAACCACATTTGCCGGAAGCGATTTAAAAACACTGCTTCGCGCACCCACGACGGTGCCGTTGCCGATCGTGACGCCAGGGGCAACAAAGACATCGGTTGCCAGCCAGCATTTCTCGCCAATCACAATAGGCGTGGCGTTAATGGTGAAATGTTGACTTGCATGGTCGTGGCTACCGGTGCATAAATAACTTTTTTGCGATATCACCGAATGTGCGCCAATGGTTATTTCACCGAGGGTATATAAATTGACCTCATCGCCGACCCACGCGTAATCACCTAAGGTTAATTTCCACGGATAGGTAATTTTTACTGACGGACGAATCACTACGTTTTTTCCTATTTTTGCGCCGAATAAACGTAATAAAAATGCCCGCCAGCGATACAATACTTGTGGCGACCAGGCAAATATTGTTGCCTGTACTGCCCACCACAATTGCACTTTAATAGCGTTGCCACCCCGGAACCCTTTCGGCACCGAGAATCCACTTAAATCCTGCATCGTTTTCCCTTATATTCAGCTTTTGTTATATAAGGCTTTCGTCTTTGAGGTCGTACGTTGGCGTAAATGCCAGGATAATTCAGCCCAAAAGCCAGGCACGTGCAATATCTGCCGTTGGACTTTTTTGGCGTCAGCACACAATTCCATATTATTGGTGGTTGATACCCCACCCATAGAAAATTCAGACACCAGGCCATTGAGTTTTTTAAATGCATAACCAGCTTTATACATTTTGGCCGCCAGCGCGTAGTCGGACGAAACTTTATATTCCAGGTCATAACGCCATTTCTTCAAGCCGGACACCGGGAAAAATATCGCCTGATGACTGGCGGGCAGGCTGTGGTAAATATACCAGCCCGGTTTGGCGCTACGTTTAATTTTATGCCCGTCGCCAAAATCCAGCAGCGCATCGCCGGTGATCATCACGTTATCTTTTTGCACTTTTAACTTACGGACAAAATATGCGGCATCCTGATGAAAAATATCGCCCGAGTTGAGAAACAACGCGAACTTGCCTTGTGCCATCGCAATGCCCTTGTTCATGGCGTCGTAGATACCGTTATCTGGCTCGCTGACAAAGCGTAGGTTATAGATACCATTGAGATTTTCCAGGTACTCACGGGTGCCGTCATTGGAACCGCCATCGACAACAATCCATTCGAAGCTGATATCGTCCGCCTGCGCCAGATGCGCCAGCGAGGCGTGTGTTTTGACTATCCCTTCGAGGTTACGAAACGCGACAGTGATTATGCTAAGCAACATGTTTTACCTCGTAATACCCGTCATACTTCAAGCGGCATGTGCGTTGGTTTTCCTCGCTCACCAACTTCCTGCAACTCGAATTATTTAGGGTGTATATTTAACGCTTTTCGCAAAATAAACGGACAGACGATTAAAAATGCATATTCCGGGCTAAATATCGAACCGGTAAAAAACAGCGATACCGGAGTAAAAAGATATAATTGCACGCGAAAATTGCGGTTATCACCAAAAGCGTTGATCATCATTTTTATCACTTTCCCCATGTACCACAGTGATAAAAACACCGCGAACCAGGAAAAATAAATAATCAGCAGATACAAACCATTGTCTATGGTTTTTCCGACATCCGCACCGTTAAATATTCCGAATGATGCGACATATTCATAAAGTGAGCCAAATCTGACTACACCGTCAATATGGGTCAAAGAATAACCGACCATCACCAGCGGACCGACAATACGATAATATGATGACGATCCTTCTGTACCTAAATCGCCCAGACGGGTGGAAATATAAGGAAACGCGATTACCACACCAACCAGGAATACAGCCAGAGAAATCAATGCTAACGGTAACTTTTTCTTAATCGCCTCTTTATTCAGATATTGAAATGCCCACTCCAGCAAATAAAACAGGATAAAGGTCATAACCCCTGAAAACGATCCGGATAATATTATCCCTGCGAGAATCATAGCATCGGTTTTAGGCGTTTTGATACCAAACTGTTTGATGCTGAGCCAAATTGAGATTAACGCCAGAGCGAAAAATGCCGGTTCGAAATAAAGTGCTGTCGTGCGCTTGCCGCCGAATTTGATGAAATTCAGCACATAGCTGTTGCTGTAAATCAGATATTTCGAAATCGACTCCATAATACTGCTGCCACCGGTGAGGATAATTTGCGCCATCTCCATCGCCGCCAGCGCCACCACCAGCCCGACCACCAGATAAAAGAAACGTAAAATCTTGCGATGGTTGTGTGGCGAAATCGTTTTAAAGCGAATACTCCACACCATGCCAATAATGATCACAATATAGACAAACAGCATGGTTGAAGTGACGTATTTACTGGCATCCAACGACTGACCAAACAGGTAGTTAAACGCCGTGAGTCCCGCGCCAATCCCTAAGGCAATCATCAATTTTTTAACGCTGATGCGTTCTAAAAACAGCAGTAACAAAACAGGTAAAAAAGTGACGATGGTGATGGGGAAACTTTCGCCAAGCTGGGCGATTTTGACGTTAACCAGCAGGTAAATCAGCGGCAGCAGCAGGTAGCTACAGATTCTGATAGAAGTTGACATACTCCTCCAGCATCTGTTGTCCACTGTAGGCCGCGCGGCTGCGTTGGCTGAACTCAGCCAGCGTGGTACCAAATATCGCCTGCGCGATTTCCGGTTTGCTTAACTGCACCAGTTGCAGCACGTCTTCTTCGCTGACGGTTTTACCGCCGGATTTTTGCAACACTTCACGTGCCGCGTCGCTATGGGTGGCAATCACCGGCACGCCAATTGATAACGCCTCACACAAAATCAGTGGGTAGTTATCGACGCGAGAACTGAATACCAGCGCATCCATCTGATTGAGCGCGCTCATCAACTTGCGCTTGTCAGTTTCAAAGCCGTGATTAACCACGTTGCCAGCGGTGAACGGCGAGAACTTACCAAAGGTATGCAGTTCGATTTTGTCGCCCAGCGCCATCATCTCACGCACCAGTTGCTGGTTAGTCTTGCCGTCGTAACGCAGGTCATGCGCCACCACCGCGATTTTCGGCTTGCCCTGGGTTTCGCGCACCGGAGGCAAGTCCGCCAGAATCGCTTCGGTTGCCATATCAATACCATTATTGATGATCCGGCAACGCCCTGGACCGTACAGACTATTGAAAGCATCAGCCACATGCTGGCTGGGGGAAATAAACTGACAACCCAGCGCCAGCATCTCACGGAATAACTGGCGTTTGCCCGCCACCAGCTGGTGTGCGCGATCAATCTTCACCGGCGGATAGTTATTTAAGGTCGGGCATTTCTCGCAGCCCGTTTTCCAGCCTTCACAACCGTCAGTAAAGGCGCAGCGCCCGGTTACACTCCAGTGGTCGTGCAGCGTCCAGACCAGAGTGACGTCCGGTTTATGGTTTTTCACTTTTTCGCAAAAGCGCACCACGCTCTTAAGATTTAGCCAGTAGCTATGCAGCACATGGAAATGCAGGACCACCGGCCCCGGGGTGCGGGTAATGGTGCGATATAACTCATTGAAATTGCCGAACAGATCGCGATTAAACAGACGAAACAGGGCAATATTCGCCATTGCGGTCATCCGCGGCGTATGTTTGATTACCTGCGGATAGTTCTGATGGCTGACGCTCTCTTTGCCGCCTTTGCCGTAGCCGTAGACAAAATGTGACGCCAGCCCCTGTTGCAGCGCACGCTGGTGGAGATCTAACGCCACACCTGCCGCCCCACCTTCCGCCAGTCGCACATTAAATTGCAGAATATTCATTTAATTACCTTCACTCGCGCTTTTTCTCCCACCACCAGCGCGTTGTCCGGGACAGAGTCGAGCACCACGCTGCCCGCGCCCACGGTGACGTTGTTACCAAGCGTGATATCACCAAGAATAATGACGTTGGCACCGAGTTCGACGCCGTTGCCAATGTGCGGACATGCCATGTTATCGGCCCCCCGATTGCCGATAGTGACGCCGTGGCGAATGGTGAAATCATCCCCCGCTACCACGTTTTTATTGATCACTACGGCGTAACCGTGATGGATAGTAAAGCGGCGGCCAATGGTCGCGGCAGCCTGGATTTCATAACCGAAAAAGCATTCGGTGATAATGCGATACAGCACCAGCAGCGGGGCCGCCCACAGATTGTTGAGAACGTTCTTTTTGCGCCACACCGAACAAAAATGAGCGACGCGATAGGCAAGAACCATGCAGCACGGGCGTAAACTCCAGCTGTTGGCGCGTAGATCTTCCAGCATCTTTAGCGCCCCCGAATACCATCAGCCAGACGTTTGCCGTTACGCACCGACAGCAGCGTCAGCAAAGTGCGCCAGGTCATACGTTTATTGCGGATCTGGTAGAGGGTAAACAGCTGATATTTTTTACTGGCACGGTCGAATTTGTCTTTGTGCTTGCGGTAAAAGTGGAAGTATCCGGAGAATTTTTTCGGTGACGAGGTGATCTGCATTTCACCGTGATTGATATGCAGGATCTGCGTCGCTTCTTCCACTTTCCACGGTTCGCCATACTCCACCACCATCCGCAGGAAGATGTCGTAATCCTGTGCCGCTTTCAGTTCGGTATCGAACAAACATTCTTTGAAACGCCACGCCCAGGTAAAGACCTGATTGCCAATGATATTGCGTTTATAGAACAGGCGGCGTGAATACGGCGATTTGGGATACAGCGGCAAACTTGCTGGTTGGGAATAGACTTCGCCCTGGCAAACGTAGTCGTTAGCGTACAAAAAGGCGTGAGTGACCAGTTGCTGTTTATGGGCGAGGAAGACGCTCAGGCGGTTGGGCGTCCATTCATCATCATCATCGATCCCGGTGATGTATTCCCCTTGCGCCAGCATAATCGCCTGGTTACGCACCGCGCACGCCCCGCTGTTAATGTCGTTGTGGATGTAAGTGATACGCGGATCGTTGAGGGCAGTGACGTACTGTTGCAGTTGTTCCCAGGAGGTGGAACAATCATCCACGATGATCATCTCCCAGTTGCTGTAGTCCTGGCGCAGAACCGATTTTATCGCCCGAATCGCCAGTTGTTGGCGGTTCCAGGTTGGCATATAGATTGAGATCAGCGGATTGTCTTTCATAGGTTGTTCTCCCGGCTTATGAGCTGGTTTGCTTGCCGGATGCGGCGTGAGCGCCTTATCCGGCCTACGGGGCGGTGCGAATGCAGGCGTCGTTATTTCGCATCCGACTTATATTCGTATTCGTAATAGCCATAATCCTGATACGCGCTGGCGCGGCGGAAGATGGAGTTCAGAATCACCCCTTTCACCGGAATACCATTTTGCTCAAAGCGGCTCAGACTGGTTTCCACTTCTTTCAATGTGTTGACCGCATAACGCGCCACCATTAACGTGGTTCCGACATGACGACCAACAATTGCCGCATCGGTCACTGCCAGAATCGGCGGCGTATCAATCAACACCAGGTCGTAGTTTTTACTCGCCCAGTTCACCAGTTCGGCAAAGCGTTCGCTCATCAACAGTTCAGAAGGATTTGGCGGCACCTGACCGCGCGGGATCAGGTCAAATTTGGCAATAGAGGTCGGTTTAGCAGCGGTAGTAATATCGCCCTGACCAATCAGAATTTCCGACAGGCCATTAACGTTATTAGTGCCCAGCAGCTCGTGGGTGTAGCCTTTGCGCATATCGCAGTCGATCAACAACACCCGTTTATTGGTCTGGCTGATCACCGCCGCCAGGTTGGCGCAGACAAAGGTTTTACCGATTGACGGGCTAACCCCGGTCATCATCAACACATTGTTCTGTGCCTGCATCATCGCGAAGTGCAAACTGGTACGCAGACTGCGGATGGCTTCAATCGCCAGATCGGTTGGATTCCCCACCGCCAGTAGCTGGCTCTGTTTATAGCGTTTAATCCCTTTGATGGTTTTGACGCTATCGCGCGCTTTCTGCCATTCCGACAACGGGATGCTGGCATAGACGCTGATACCGTGTTCTTCCAGCACCTGCGGGCTTTCGATGCCGCGATTAAACAACGAGCGCAGCAGCACACCCACGATAGAGAGCATCAGGCCAAGAATAATCGCCCCAAGGATAATCAGCCCTTTCTTCGGTTTCAGTACACCTGGCTGGGTGATTGCCGGGTCAACAATGCGCACATCGCCGACGGTGCTGGCTTCGGTGATTTTCAGCTCCTGCTCTTTATTCAGCAGTTGCATATAGACCTGCTGACCAGACTCGACATCGCGGGTCAGACGGACAATTTCCTGCTGGGTTTTCGGCATCGCCGTTACGCGACCATTAAGTTTGGCTTTTTCGTCTTCCAGCGCCTGACGTTTCTCCAGCAGCGTGCGGTACGCGGGGTGAACTTTGGTGTACAGCTTGGAGATTTCCGCCTCTTTAAAGGTCAGTTCGTTCAACTGCGCGTCGATGTTCACCATCGAATCGAGCACCGCTTTCGCTTCCAGCGGCAGATCAACAGAATCTTTATCCTGACGGAAGGCATTCAGTTTGTTTTCGGCAACATCGAGGCGGCTACGTACTTCCGGTAACTGTTGCGCGAGGAAAGCGAGGCTTTTCGACGCTTCCGCCGATTTGCGCTCAATATTTTGTTCCTGATAGTTACGGGCGATGCTGTTAAGAATGTCGCGGATCTGTTCGCGATCTTCACCGGTATAAGTCAGGCTCAGTACGCCTGCGTCTTTGCCGTTCTCCGTTACCGTCAGGCTGTTTTGCAGTTGGTTGATCATCCCCAGCGTGGAGTATTTGGTGACGGTAAACTCACTGCCCGGGCTGGCGTGAATGGCTTCAACCATCAGCGTGACGCCTTCTTTTTTCAGTATCTGGCCCGCTTGCCCACGGGCGCTAAAGCCGCCATCGCTGCTCAGGGTGTAGTTTTTATCGTCCAGCACATTAAGCGTAAACACCTGATCCGCCATCTCTTTCGGGCGGTTAAAGGTGGTCACTTTCACCGTTTCGTTCTGACGTCCCATCAGGCGATCCCAGCCCGCACCGAAAATCGGGAACGTGTTTTTGCTCACCGCAATATCGAGGTCGAGATCGTCCACCGTTTTACCAAGCACCAGGCGCGAACGAATCAACTGGATCTCGGCGTCCGATGCAGGCGGTTTGTTGGCTAACGCCGATCCGATATCCTGCACTAACGAATTGCCGCTGTTTTGCTCGATTTGTACCAGTGCGTCGGCACTATAAATCGGCGTGGCGAAGAAGGTGTAAACCACGGCACAGACGGCAAATACGGCGGTGATGCCAATCACCCACCAGCGCGCTTCAATGACGGTGCCGACCAGGCGACCAATATCGATTTCATCACTGCCCGTTACCGGAGCGGCATGTTGTTTTACTTTTTCTGTCATTCTTATACCTGCTCTGCGTTCAATGCCTGCGCCCACTGGCGGGCAGACCGTTCAAGTAATGTGTACACCGCTGCAAACGTTTCCCGGCTTTTGCGATACGGATCGGGGATTTCACATTCGTTATCCCAGTGACCAAACAGCATCACTTTGCCGCGCATCTCAGGTGCCATCTCGCATAAGCGTTCGATATGGCGCTTTTCCATGGTCAAAATCAGGTCATAGTTGCGACACAGACGGCGGCTGATTTGCCGTGCACAGTGACCTTCCAGAGACAGTTGATGTTCTGCGGCGACGCTGATAGCGGTAGGATCAGCGCCCTTACCGACCAGCGCGCCGAGTCCAGCGGACTCCACTTTCAGCTCCGGGTGATAACGTTGCAGTAAGCGTTCCGCCGTCGGGGAACGGCAAATATTGCCGACACAGACAACTAAGATGTTGTTAAACATGACGATTACCAGTTATGAATGTCGCTGGCTGTATCCGTCATGTAACGGACACCGCTAATAGTTGGCAGCAACTGATTGATCAGACGGTTCCAGCGGGAAACCGGGGCGGTGGTGACATACACCACGTCATAAGGTTGCAGGCGGAATTCTGTCGCCATCACCAGCGACGTCGCATCGGACATATCCAGCTGGTAGATATTGGCAATCTTGCCGTTACGCCCGCCCTCGCCTTTCAACGGACGAATGACAAAGATGCCGCTGGCGTTGGAGGTGGTCATGTCGATGCCTTCGGCATTGCCCAGGGCTTCAGTCAGGGTCATGCCGCTAAAGTCCATTTTCAGGGTGCTCTGTTTCTTCACTTCACCCATCACAAATACTTTCAGATCATCATTACGCGGCACGTAGAGAATATCGCCGGGATAAAGCAGTCGGTTCTGATTGAGGTCGCCGTTTTGCATCAGCGCCTGCAAAGAAATGCGTTCTTCACGACCATTGTGTGTTAGCACCACGTTGCGCCAGTCAGCGGTGTCGGTCAGGCCACCTGCGGCGTTGATGGCGTCGAGAATGGTCAGTGGTACGTTGGTGATCGCCTGTTGACCGGATTTATTCACCTGACCTGAGATATAGGCCTTTTGTGAGCGGAAGGCGGCGATATTAACGTCCACCTGCGGGTCAGCGATGTACGTCGCTAAGCGCCCGGTAATATCACTGCGGATTTCAGCGAGCGTTTTCCCGACTACGTGAACCTTGCCGATATACGGGTAAAACATAGTGCCGTCAGGCTGTACCCAGTTGCCGGTGTCGCTGGAGCTGCGGTACTGACCGGCTGGCGTGGTGAGTTCCGGGTGATCCCAGACGGTGACATTAAGAACGTCCCCCGGCCCGACGCGATACTGGTAATTCGCGATCTCACTTTCCAGCGTCATATTGGGGCGCGCTACATTCGGGCGTGGGCGTAATTGGTCAATCAGGCGCGGGGTCAGCGGATAAACATTCACCATTTTGTCGAGATCGAAATCAGCGTCCTGCTGTTTGATGACGTCTTTGCCCATCGTCGACATATTGCTGCCCGGAAGTACTGTGCAACCGCTTATCAAGGTTACTGACACCAATAATGGCATCAATTTCATTTTGGATTTCATCATTGTTTATTTATCACTTTGGCAGAGTAATTATCCTGTGCACTATTAATAGCAATGTCGCCATGCACATTTACCTTGCAGTTAATTGAATAAAAATTTAACTGGCATCAGTCCTAAAAAAATTGATTTCATCCGCAGGCTATTGACAGAATAATTCAGACTGGTCTTTCAGGCATCCAGACACGCTACCGCCCCTGGCTTTTTAGCTACCAATACACTGATTTAGCTTAATTTTTCAAACCCTCTCTGCATACAATCGTTGATGAGAAAGGGTTATTGCGGAAATTAACTTCCGAATATAAGGTGACATTATGGTAATTGAATATTGGCTCTCCAATAATGCAGGAGGAAGTGTTACAGCTAACGGAATAGCAGGCAAGGTAACAATTCGGCAATTGGTTATTTTTAAGAATTATATTAAGTGTCATTCAATATGGTTTTTAGGAGTTTCTTTAGGTTGACAATATTTAATATTGCGTCTCCACATGCGATATTTCTTAAATAATGTTTTATTATTACCACTTTTAATTCAGGGATAATGTGATGTTATTACCCTCAAATAATATGAGATAAATAGTGCTGCAACATTGCATTTTTGCCCCGATTTATCCATGATCGAATTGTGACATTTGTCATACAACGAATAGGTTTTGTACTTACTATGGAATGGATTGCCGATCCGTCTATCTGGGCCGGGTTAATCACGCTGATTGTGATCGAACTGGTCCTCGGCATTGATAACCTGGTCTTTATTGCCATCCTCGCCGAAAAACTACCGCCGAAGCAGCGCGACCGCGCACGGGTTACCGGGCTGCTGCTGGCGATGTTAATGCGCCTGTTACTGCTGGCGTCAATCTCCTGGCTGGTCACCCTGACGCAACCGCTGTTCAGCTTCCGCTCGTTTACCTTTAGCGCCCGCGACTTAATCATGCTGTTTGGTGGTTTCTTCCTGTTGTTCAAAGCCACGATGGAGCTGAACGAACGGCTGGAAGGGAAAGACAGCAATAATCCCACACAACGCAAAGGTGCGAAGTTCTGGGGGGTGGTGACACAAATTGTGGTACTGGACGCCATCTTCTCACTCGACTCGGTGATTACCGCCGTCGGGATGGTCGACCATTTACTGGTCATGATGGCCGCCGTGGTTATCGCTATCAGCCTGATGTTGATGGCCAGCAAGCCGTTAACCCAGTTCGTTAATAGCCACCCGACCATCGTTATTCTCTGCTTAAGCTTCCTGTTGATGATTGGCTTTAGCCTGGTGGCAGAAGGTTTCGGCTTCGTCATTCCGAAAGGCTACCTGTACGCTGCCATTGGTTTCTCGGTGATGATCGAGGCACTCAATCAGTTGGCTATCTTTAACCGGCGACGTTTTCTTTCCGCTAATCAGACGCTACGCCAGCGGACTACCGAAGCGGTAATGCGCCTGCTTAGCGGGCAAAAAGAAGATGCGGAACTGGACGCCGAAACCGCGTCCATGCTGGTGGATCATGGAAACCAGCAGATCTTTAATCCGCAGGAACGGCGGATGATTGAGCGGGTACTTAATCTTAACCAGCGTACCGTCAGCAGCATTATGACGTCGCGCCACGATATTGAGCATATCGATCTCAACGCGCCGGAAGAAGAAATCCGCCAGTTGCTGGAGCGAAATCAGCATACGCGGCTGGTGGTTACCGACGGTGATGACGCAGAAGATTTGCTCGGTGTTGTTCACGTTATCGACCTGCTACAACAGTCTCTGCGCGGCGAACCGCTCAACCTGCGGGTGTTGATTCGCCAGCCGCTGGTGTTCCCGGAAACCTTGCCGTTGTTACCTGCCCTGGAGCAGTTCCGTAATGCCCGCACGCACTTTGCTTTTGTGGTGGATGAGTTTGGCTC
This sequence comes from Escherichia sp. S10b, assembly GCF_028421345.1. Taxonomy (NCBI): domain Bacteria; kingdom Pseudomonadati; phylum Pseudomonadota; class Gammaproteobacteria; order Enterobacterales; family Enterobacteriaceae; genus Escherichia; species Escherichia sp. S10b. Next base: position 89,006 of record NZ_JAHZSO010000164.1, on the reverse strand, counting down.
GGTGGAAGGGATTGTGACATTAAGTGACGTCACTGAAACCATTGCCGGTAACTTACCGAACGAAGTGGAAGAGATCGACGCCCGCCATGATATTCAGAAGAATGCGGACGGTTCCTGGACGGCGAATGGTCATATGCCGCTGGAAGATCTGGTGCAATATGTGCCGCTGCCGCTGGATGAAAAACGTGAATATCACACCATTGCCGGGCTGTTGATGGAGTATTTGCAGCGTATTCCAAAACCTGGCGAAGAAGTTCAGGTGGGGGATTATTTGCTTAAAACGTTGCAGGTAGAAAGCCATCGCGTGCAGAAGGTGCAGATTATACCGCTGCGTAAGGATGGCGAGATGGAGTACGAGGTGTGATGGTATCGGTCATTTTACCCGATAGCCGAAAGGAATAAGATGAGGGAACCGCGCCAGCGGCGATTTACCGCCGGGAGCCCGGGTTGCCAGGGTGGTGGAGATTGAGCCACCCTGGCACGTTCACCGGCTTGAGCGTTCCATAGTAGTGAGGAACATCAAGTGAACGGAACAGCCTTCGATCTTACATATTCAGAATATAATGGTGCCGCCGCGAACGCCTGATGCGACGCTTTACGCGTCTTATCAGGCCTACAGGACTGGTCACCTGGTAACCTACATCTTCTCCAGCAACTTCTTCACATCTTTGCCATTGCGGGAATCTTTATTCCGCTCGGCCCAGTCATTCAGGCGACGTTTCGCTTCGTCCTGTAGATGTTTGCGCAGTAACTGATCCACTTGCAGGCTGTAATTGAGTTGCTGCCAGTTGCCATAAACCCGCAGCGGTACTGGCGTTTCTTTCAGGAAATCAATCAGTTTACTTTCCCCGTTCCAGCCACCCACGACCCGAATATCAAACTGGGTGTCGCAGGTTTGATCTGCCAGATTCAACGTACCAGCCCCGGAAAGCGCCAGCATGGGCGACTCGCCCTGCATGTCATCAAGTGTCACAACACCATTGTCGAGCGTCAAATCGGTAGAGAAGTGATCAAGCCGGGTCACGTTATCAAAGTTTTCAGCGGCCTTCACATCACCGCCATTACGCTCTACCGCTTGCTGAATCATCTGCTGGAAGTTCATCCCTTCCATACGTGTGTCGGTCATCTCAACATGCGCCTGCCCTTGCCAGTTACGGCGAAATGCTTCGGCATCTATGTCAGCACCAGAGAAATCCCCCGCCAGTGACATTTTACCGGTCAGCGAAATGGGGTAGTTAAAGGCATTCAGAATGGAACCAATCTCGACATTTTCCAGCCGTGGATGGAAAACTATACGCGGGTGAGAGGCTGTGGCATCCAGCGTACCAGGTAACGACACAACACCCTGGTTAAGTTTGCCCTGCAACTGGATAATCTCCAGCAAACCCGACTTGTTGGTCATTTGCGTAGCAACATCTGTAAAATTCATTCCGCGCCAGCGCACGTTACTGGCCTGCAACAAAATATCAGCCGTAAAGCCTTGCAGTCCCTGATAGGCCGGTTCATCAATACGCGAAGAAATAACCGGGCGCGGCAACGTTGATTGGCTCTGCCCCTGCTGCGCGGCACCGTTTTCACCATTCGCGGTTTCATTAAGCGGGATGAGGTTGTCAAGATTCAGTTGCGGGAATTGCAGTCTCAGCTGCCATTCAGGTTTCTCTGTCAGCGTGACCTGTGCTTGCCCGCTCAGCGTGCTGTCATTGGCGGTCAAGCTGATTTGGTTAAATGAAAGGCGTTTATGTGACTCCTGCCACTGGGCCTGGAAACTCCCCTGCCCCTGAATACCTTGTTTTGGTAAATCGGCACCCTGCAACTGCCAGTTAATTTGTTCAATAGCCGCCGTTAAATCATGCGGATAATCAGAAGCATCCACCGTACCGTTAAGGGATATTGTGAGATTGCGCTGATCGCGATTAACCCGCCCGGAGAACTCAAATGAGCCACGATGTTGGGGATCTTGTTCCATTTGCAGGCGGATATTGCGGATTGTCACCTGCTCGTCATCTTCATGCTGGAACACCAGCACGCTGTCCGCCACCTTAAGACTGGATATATCAAACGACCATCCGCGATCGTCTGACAGATCCGGCAAGGTATTGTCGCGCGGTGCAACCGGAGCGTCTTCACTGCGCACCGCTTCCGTCTGCGGCGTCAGTTGGATCACTGCCCCTTTTAGCATCACCTGCTTAACGCTCAGTTGATGACTCAGTAGTGGTAAAAGCGCCACGTCCAGACGCATGTTGTCGGCGCGAACCAGTGGCTGGCTTGCGCCCTGGGCGGTGAGAGACATTCGCCCGGAGAGGATACTAAGCTGCGGCCAGACGTGCCAACGCAGTGGCCCGTCGAGCTGCAATTGATAACCGCTACGTGCAGCAACTTGCTTGACCATATAGTCGCGGAAATCATTCGGATTCACCAGCAACACTAACGCAGATAACCCGGCCACCAGCACGACCAGGAGTATCATCAGCGTCGTCAGAAATCGTCTCATGGTATCCTCAATGGGCCTGAATTAGTCTTTATCGATTCGGCTGGCTACCGCGCCCTGCTGGTTGCGATATTTCGCATCTTCACGGCGGTTGTAAGGTCGCGCCGCCGGGCCGGAAAGCGGCTCAAAGCTCAGCGCACCAATTAACATGCCCGGACGCAGCGCCAGCGGCAGCTTACCGGAGTTGTAGAACTCCAGCACAATGCAGCCAGACCAGCCCGGATCGATGCGGTGCGCGGTGACGTGCACCATAAGCCCCAGACGCGCCAAAGAGGAACGCCCGTCCAGCCAGCCCACCAGATCGGCTGGCAGCGTCACCGACTCCAGCGTCACCGCCAGCGCCAGCTCTCCTGGGTGAAGATAGAACGCCTCGCCCTCGTCGAGAACGATCTCATCGCTCATCACGCGGTCAAGCGCGGCGCTCACTTCATCTTTGGGACCGCTCAGATCGATAAACGCTGCCGTGTGACCACGGAAGGTACGAAATTTATTGCCCAGGCGTACATCCACCGTCGCGCCGTTAATACGCTCCACTGGCGGACGTGGGTTGATCGACAAACGGCCTTCATCAAGCCAGGCTTCAATATCTCGGTCACACAGACGCATGGCATTTTCTCCTTTCGCGCATCACTCCCTTAACGCCAATTACGTCAAGGGCATACCAGGTTATCACTGAACGGTACACAATTTATCAAGCTTATTCAAAGAACTGACTTATTTTCGCTTTCAATATATCGATCGCAATGCGGTTTTTCCCGCCGCGCGGCACGATAATGTCCGCATATTGTTTAGAAGGCTCAATGAATTGCAGGAACATCGGGCGCACGGTTTTTTGATATTGCGCCATCACGGAATCCATTGAACGCCCACGCTCGTTAACGTCACGCTTGATGCGGCGCATCAGGCAGATATCCAGCGGGGTATCAACGAAAATGGAGAAGTTAAGTTCGTCACGCAAACGCGCATCCGTCAGCAACAAAATGCCTTCGAGAATGATGACTTTCTTCGGCTCAACCGTCACCGTTTCTTTCATACGCGTATGTTCAACATAGCTGTAAACCGGCAGGTCAATTGCCGAGCCGCGTTTCAACGCTTGTAAATGCTCAAGCAACAGGCTGTGATCCATCGCGCTAGGATGGTCGTAGTTGGTCTTAATGCGTTCTTCCATCGACAGATGGCTTTGATCTTTGTAATAGCAGTCTTCGGGAATTACGCCGATGTGTTCATCACCGACTTGCTCACGTAATTCACGATAAAGGGTACTGGCAATAAGACTCTTGCCGGAAGCCGATGCGCCAGCGATACCGATAATGACGCACTGATGAGACTGATCAGTCATATATTTAGCGACCTGATTAACCTGGATGTTAGGAAGGGGGCGACGAAGCGCCAAACGCGGCAATTATAGGGATTTCATCCGCCTGATACCAGTCGAATAGCGTTGCCGCGCGCTCAGAGTTAATTGTTGACGAAGAATTCCCGGTGGCAAATTACGTTGATCAGTTTTATACAAGGTAAAAAATGTTATACGCAGTTGCGCAAATTATCCGCCTTTACGTCACTTTATGAGCAATTCGCATATAAAATGTAAAACTTTTGTACTAGCATAAACACAGAAACGAATACTGGCGACCTGGTCTTGCGGATAAAGCGGTAATGAGCAAACAATCACAGCATGTATTAATTGCCCTGCCCCACCCGCTGCTTCACCTGGTCAGTTTAGGTTTAGTCTCGTTTATCTTTACCCTTTTCTCGCTTGAGCTTTCGCAGTTTGGCACCCAACTCGCCCCACTGTGGTTCCCGACGTCCATCATGATGGTGGCGTTTTATCGCCATGCCGGGCGCATGTGGCTGGGAATTGCGCTGAGCTGTTCGCTGGGAAATATCGCCGCATCCATCCTGCTTTTTTCCACCAGCTCGCTGAACATGACCTGGACGACCATCAATATTGTTGAAGCCGTGGTCGGGGCAGTGCTGCTACGTAAATTGCTGCCGTGGTATAACCCCTTGCAAAATCTGGCTGACTGGCTGCGTCTGGCACTCGGCAGCGCCATTGTTCCGCCTCTGTTGGGGGGTGTTCTGGTTGTCCTGCTGACGCCCGGAGACGATCCTCTCAGGGCATTTTTGATATGGGTACTGTCAGAATCCATCGGCGCTCTGGCACTGGTGCCGCTGGGATTGTTATTTAAGCCACACTATCTGCTGCGCCATCGCAACCCACGGTTACTTTTTGAGTCACTGCTCACGTTAGCCATCACGCTGACGTTAAGCTGGCTTTCTATGTTGTACCTGCCGTGGCCTTTTACTTTCATTATTGTGCTGTTGATGTGGAGCGCCGTGCGCCTGCCACGAATGGAAGCCTTTTTGATCTTCCTTACCACGGTGATGATGGTGTCGCTGATGATGGCCGCGGATCCCTCCCTGCTTGCTACGCCGCGTACATACCTGATGAGCCATATGCCGTGGCTACCGTTTTTGCTGATCCTGCTGCCCGCCAACATCATGACGATGGTGATGTATGCCTTTCGTGCGGAACGCAAACACATTTCCGAAAGCGAAACCCGTTTTCGGAACGCCATGGAATATTCCGCTATCGGTATGGCGTTAGTGGGCACCGAGGGACAATGGCTGCAAACCAACAAAGCGCTCTGCCAGTTTCTCGGGTACAGTCAGGAAGAGCTGCGCGGACTCACCTTTCAGCAACTGACCTGGCCGGAGGATCTCAATAAAGATCTCCAACAGGTTGAAAAGCTGATAAGCGGTGAAATAAACACCTATTCAATGGAAAAACGCTACTACAACCGCAATGGCGATGTTGTCTGGGCGTTGCTTGCCGTCTCACTGGTGCGCCACACGGATGGCACGCCGCTCTATTTTATCGCTCAGATTGAAGACATTAACGAGCTAAAACGCACCGAACAGGTGAATCAGCAACTGATGGAGCGCATCACGCTGGCTAACGAAGCGGGCGGGATTGGTATCTGGGAGTGGGAGCTGAAGCCGAATATTTTTAGCTGGGATAAGCGGATGTTCGAGCTGTATGAAATTCCTCCGCATATCAAACCGAACTGGCAGGTGTGGTACGAGTGCGTGCTGCCGGAAGATCGCCAGCATGCCGAAAAAGTGATTCGTGATTCGTTGCAATCACGCTCGCCCTTTAAGCTGGAATTTCGCATTACCGTAAAAGACGGTATTCGCCATATCCGCGCCCTCGCCAACCGGGTACTGAATAAAGAAGGCGAAGTCGAACGCCTGCTCGGCATTAATATGGATATGACCGAGGTTAAACAGCTTAACGAGGCATTGTTTCAGGAAAAAGAGCGCCTGCACATTACGCTTGATTCCATCGGTGAAGCCGTGGTCTGTATTGATATGGCGATGAAAATTACCTTTATGAATCCAGTGGCGGAGAAGATGAGCGGCTGGACGCAGGAAGAAGCGTTAGGTGTTCCGCTCCTGACGGTGTTGCATATTACTTTTGGCGACAACGGACCATTAATGGAGAACATTTACAGTGCCGACACCTCACGTTCCGCGATTGAACAAGATGTGGTGTTGCACTGTCGGAGCGGCGGCAGCTACGACGTGCATTACAGTATTACGCCGTTAAGTACTCTGGACGGCAGCAATATTGGTTCGGTTCTGGTGATTCAGGACGTCACCGAATCACGCAAAATGCTGCGCCAGCTGAGCTACAGCGCCTCCCATGATGCACTGACGCATCTCGCCAACCGCGCCAGTTTTGAGAAACAACTGCGTATCCTGCTGCAAACGGTAAACAGTACACATCAGCGACATGCCCTGGTGTTTATCGATCTTGATCGCTTTAAAGCGGTGAATGACAGCGCCGGGCATGCGGCGGGTGACGCTTTACTGCGCGAACTGGCGTCGTTGATGCTGAGTATGCTGCGCTCCAGCGACGTGCTGGCGCGACTCGGTGGTGATGAATTTGGTCTACTGTTGCCAGACTGTAATATCGAAAGTGCGCGTTTTATCGCTACACGCATTATCAGTGCCGTGAATGATTATCACTTTATATGGGAAGGACGTGTACATCGGGTAGGTGCCAGTGCCGGGATTACCTTGATTGATGACAACAATCATCAGGCGGCTGAAGTGATGTCGCAGGCTGATATCGCCTGTTATGCCTCCAAAAATGGTGGCCGGGGCCGGGTGACGATTTACGAACCGCAGCAAGCTGCCGCACATAGCGAGCGGGCAGCGATGTCGCTTGATGAACAGTGGCGGATGATTAAAGAGAATCAGTTGATGATGATCGCCCACGGTGTCGCTTCGCCACGGATCCCGGAAGCACGTAATTTGTGGCTGATTTCACTTAAGCTCTGGAATTGCGAAGGCGAGATTATTGATGAACAAACATTTCGTCGTAGCTTCAGCGATCCGGCACTTAGCCATGCTCTTGACCGACGGGTATTCCACGATTTTTTCCAGCAGGCCGCCAAAGCGGTTGCCAGTAAAGGCATAAGCATCGCCCTCCCTCTTTCCGTTGCCGGTTTGAGTAGCGCCACGCTGGTGAATGATCTGCTTGAGCAGCTGGAAAATAGCCCTCTACCACCACGGTTATTACATCTGATTATTCCGGCTGAAGCGATTTTAGATCACGCAGAAAGCGTGCAAAAACTGCGGCTGGCGGGATGTCGGATAGTGCTCAGCCAGGTGGGCCGCGATCTGCAAATCTTCAACTCGCTGAAAGCGAATATGGCAGATTACCTGCTACTTGATGGTGAGTTATGCGCCAACGTGCAGGGTAATTTGATGGATGAGATGCTGATTACGATTATTCAGGGGCACGCTCAGCGACTCGGGATGAAAACCATCGCCGGGCCAGTCGTTTTACCCTTAGTGATGGATACGCTTTCTGGCATCGGCGTCGATCTGATTTATGGTGATGTGATTGCCGATGCCCAACCGCTGGATTTGCTGGTGAATAGTAGTTATTTCGCGATTAACTGAGGCGTGCTTCCCCATCGCCTGATGCGACGCTAACGCGTCTTATCATGCCTACAAATCGCTCATTCTCCAGGCCGGATAAGGCGCTCGCACCGCATCCGGCGACCAACGTCATGCTTCGTCTGGTTGCCAGCCTTCCGTATACCAGATATGCAACAGCGCATAAGAACGCCAGGGCTTCCAGCGTTCGGCATAAAGGCGGATTTGTGCCGGTGTCATCCCCGGAAATCGCTGTTTAATCAGATAATCATCCGGCAGAAAAACATCTTTCGCCTGCCAGCCGCGCAAGGCGAAATAATTCGCCGTCCAGCGCCCGATACCCGGAAAAGTTTGCAGCGTTTTCATCGCCTGCTCCACATCGCCCGGTATTGTCATTGGTAAGGTGCCCTCCAGCGCCGCATTTGCCAGATGAATCAGCGCCTCTGCCCGTTTCAACGGCATACCTAACGCTTTTAATGCCTGCGGGTCGGCTGCTGCCAGCCGCTGAGGCGTCGGGAAGCAGATATACTCCGGAAAATCATCCAGCCGTTCGCCATAAAGCTGTACCACTTTGGCAGTCAATTTTGCCGCCATCGCCACGCTCACCAGTTGGCCTAAAATCGCCCGCACACCCTGCTCAAAAGCATCAACACAGCCGGGTAAACGCAATCCGGGCCGCGCCGCGCCTAACTTGCCCAACGCACCGTTAACAATCTGCGGGTTACATTGCAGATCAAGCAGGCGGCTCATTTTCGCCAGACACTCAGCGGCAACAGGTTCTAAACCTGCACTTAAATTTATGTGCAGAGTATGACGGGCCATATCCGGAATAGCAGTCACCACGCCGCGATATTCGCCCACCGCCAGACTACGGGCATAATAATCGTCAGCGACCGTTTCCACACCACTCACTGCACGGGCGGCGAGAAATCCCAACATCCACGACCAGTCATACGGCGGCTGCCAGTTCAGGGTATACATCGCATCTCCTTATTCATCCGCTTTCAGCATAAACGTTATTCAGACGCTACGCTTTGCTTTCATATTCCGGTTGTCGCGACGGCAACATTTCGCTAAAGTCACGCCCCTTCTTCACCGGCATGGGGATTAATTCGTGTTTATTGGTTTTGATTACGGTACAGCAAACTGTTCAGTGGCGGTCATGCGTGACGGTAAACCGCAATTACTGAAAATGGAAAACGACAGCACGCTGCTGCCTTCAATGCTTTGCGCGCCAACGCGTGAAGCAGTAAGTGAATGGCTGTACCGCCATCATGATGTTCCGGCAGACGACGATGAAACGCAGGCGCTGTTATGTCGGGCGATTCGTTATAACCGCGAAGAAGATATCGATGTTACGGCGAAAAGCGTGCAGTTCGGTCTTTCCTCACTGGCACAGTACATTGATGATCCAGAAGAAGTGTGGTTTGTGAAATCACCAAAATCGTTCCTCGGTGCCAGCGGCTTAAAACCGCAGCAGGTAGCGCTGTTTGAGGATCTGGTCTGCGCAATGATGTTGCACATTCGCCAGCAGGCGCAGGCGCAGCTGCCAGAAGCGATTACTCAGGCGGTGATTGGTCGCCCGATCAACTTCCAGGGGCTGGGCGGCGATGAAGCAAACGCCCAGGCGCAAGGGATTCTGGAACGCGCGGCGAAGCGTGCCGGATTCAGGGACGTGGTATTCCAGTACGAGCCGGTCGCGGCTGGGCTGGATTACGAAGCCACCTTGCAGGAAGAAAAACGGGTGCTGGTGGTGGATATCGGCGGTGGTACGACTGACTGTTCATTGCTGCTGATGGGACCGCAGTGGCGTTCGCGTCTCGATCGTGAAGCCAGCCTGCTGGGTCACAGTGGTTGTCGTATTGGCGGTAACGATCTGGATATCGCCCTGGCGTTTAAAAACCTGATGCCACTGCTGGGTATGGGTGGCGAAACCGAAAAAGGCATCGCCCTGCCGATCCTGCCGTGGTGGAATGCGGTTGCCATCAACGACGTACCTGCGCAGAGTGATTTCTACAGTAGTGCCAACGGTCGTCTGCTTAACGATCTGGTACGCGATGCCCGCGAACCGGAAAAAGTGGCCCTGTTACAGAAAGTCTGGCGTCAGCGTTTAAGCTATCGCCTGGTGCGTAGCGCAGAAGAGTGCAAAATTGCTCTTTCAAGCGTAGCGGAAACCCGCGCCTCACTGCCGTTTATCAGCAATGAACTGGCTACGCTGATTAGCCAGCGAGGGCTGGAAAGCGCCCTCAGCCAGCCACTGACGCGGATTCTGGAACAGGTGCAACTGGCCCTGGATAACGCCCAGGAAAAACCGGACGTTATCTACCTGACCGGCGGTAGCGCCCGTTCTCCGCTGATTAAAAAAGCGCTGGCAGAACAGTTGCCGGGCATTCCGATTGCAGGCGGCGATGACTTTGGCTCCGTCACCGCCGGGCTGGCACGCTGGGCGGAAGTGGTGTTTCGTTAATTGAAAAATGGCTCAGCAGCGGCTTAAATCTGCCTGCGCCTGAGCCAGTTTTTCTGCTGCCTGACGTAACGGTTCCATCAACGGCATGGTCCGTGCTGGAGCATGAAGGCGGAATCGCTGCAACTCTGTCGCGCCGACTGTCAACGCCGATTCCAGCCGATGTCGTTTGGCGGTCATTTTCGCCATTACCGCTTGTCTGTCTGCTGGCGTTATCGCTTCATTCGGCCTGAACACAAAACGGCGTTCACAGCTCGCTTTCCAGTCGATAACCGCCTGGGTCAGATGGTCGCCAAACCCTTTCACTTGCTTAACGCCACGACGGGTAACATCTGCGGCTGTTTCAATACCAAAAGACCGTAACGCCGCTTTACGCGCAGGGCCAACGCCGGGAATAGAGGCAACATCAATAAAAAATCCCTCCAGAAACTTCTGCTTCTGCCGTTCCCTTGCAGTGTCATGAAGTGCTGCCAGAGCGCGTTTCTCTTCTTCCGGTAACCCGAGAATTTCGTCCTTCATTTTTTCGAACATCGTCCGTTTGGCGATAAAACCTTCCAGGCCGCCTACCTGCTGGATCTGGCGGACTAAATGGTCATAGTCCATTTTCGCACGATTAAATGCCTCACGGCGTTGCTGAACTTCTGCTTTGTACGCTTTGCTTGTCAGACTGCCAATAATCCAGATAGCCGCCAGCACAGGAACCAAAATAATATAACGCGGTTCTGCCTGAAGGCCGCAAAGCAGCAGCGATAATGCTGACAGTGCGATCTCAAGCAGAATGATGTATTCGCGCCGTAACAGGCCTAAAGGAAGCGGCCTGCCAGTCGGTTGGAAATGATCGGGTAATGGCAGTTGCAATGCTGGCGGTGCTACTGACGCCATCACCATCGCCCAGACTTTCGCCAGCACAAAATTCCCGCCGGTGGTAATGACCTCTTCGCCGAGATCAATAAAATAGATAACACCTTGATTATCCAGCGCACACCACGGGCAGTCAGTCAAATGAGCGGGGTAAACATGCATTGCTGAAACGATACATTTCTTTAACTGTTGGCGTAGAGAGTCCAGTGCCGCTACCCACGCTTTAGCCGTCGGACGCCCGGTTGCCACGCCACTTTCCGTGAATGCCTGCTGAAACATGGCTTCAACATCACTCGGTAACATCGATAGCGGAATAGATCGTGGCGGCGGTTTTAAACCACGTCGCTGATTATCTGACGCGTAGGCATAACGGAAATGGGTAATATCCGTCTCCAGCGCATTACCCGCATCAGAGATAAGCGGCACACCAGAATAAGGATGCCGCCCACCAAACAAGACGTGAAAAATTAGCAACGCAAGGCCAAAATTATCGTGATTTTCTGTGCGTTCAAAACCGACAAATGATGGCAAGGTTTGTAGCTCTGGCGGCGTAAAATGCGACACGCCGACTTCGCATAAATGCAGTGTGCCATTGGCGTTAATTTGAAAGGAGTCGCTATCAATCAGTACCACTTTGCTGTCGCGACCTACCATAAAACTGTTCTGGTTTACGTCACCCACGACGTGCCCGTGCTCGTGAACCGTAGCAAAAGATGAAGCAATATTGCGCGCAACATAGAGTAGAAAATCCCACGCACAATGAGGGTAACTCTGGCGACGATGTGCCGGGCTATAGATCATATGAATCGGTTCTTTACCAGAAACTTTTGGCATCATAAAACCGATAACTTTTCCGCCTCGTCCACCGTGAAGCGTTGCCTGCGGCCAGGCGACATAATTCAACAACTGCGCGTCAGCTGTCGCAGCCATAAAGGCAAGTTTGTCCTGTTTTAAGGCGGGTGGCGGCGTGTGATAAATCTTGGCGACGCTATCGACAAACTCCTCGATATCATAAACCGCGCCTTCACCACCTTTGCCCAGTTCACGGCCAAGAGTGGTCAATTCACCTGTCGATGTAAATACTTTTATATTTGTTTTCATAATATTTCGCGGGTAGTTATATTATATTTCAATGAATAATAACAACTAACCATTAAAATTATTTCTATATGGGGAAAACCCACTCAAGAATAAAAATGATAATGCAATTTTATCAGGATACAATTCAATTTCGGCCTGATAATGATTAACTTCCACAGGTTTTTGCTAACTTTGACTACAAAGGGATTCTGGAGAAAAAATGAAAAAGATATTACTTATGTTGAGTCTGCTATTTTTTACTACCGCGGGCTTTAGTGAAGTTTCGGATACGTTAGTGACGGGAGGTTATGATAAACAAGCGATGTCTGACGCGATTAAACATGCGCGGAAAGAAACCGATAAATTCATCGAGGTTATGAATAAAAAAGATGCCGATACTTTCGCAGTCAAAGCCCCGATAACCGATCACGGAAGAACCGAGCATTTCTGGCTTACGGATGTCACTTATTCTAACGGCATGTTTATTGGCGTAATCAGCAATGACCCTGGTATTGTTACAAACGTAGAATATGGCCAGGAGTGGAAAATCAAGAAAGAAGATATTTCAGACTGGATGTATACGCGCGGGGATAAAATTTACGGCGGTTATACCATTGATCCTTTATTGGTCACCTATCCAAAAGAAGAAGCCGACGAGCTAAGAGCAAAATTAGTTCGCTAATCAGCCGTTATATTTATTGTTTAAACTGGCGGTTGAATTGTTGTCTTCAACCGCCATGAGAAACTCACTCTGCCCACAGCGCCAGTGCCAACGTTTTATCATCATCCGTACGCTCGTTTACCGCCGGGCTGGACAAAAACTGCTTTAACAATTCAGGTAATAAATCGAGTTGTTCCTGCGTTGCTGCCGCCAGTCCATTGAAAAACGGGGTAAAGAAAGGCACATGAGGAGAATTATCCAGCATATTTAACGCCAGTCGCTGGATACCATCCGTAAATGCTGCAACTTTGTGCGCACGCCCAGTGCTGGTGAAAGTTTCCAGTCTGGAAACGGCATCTTCGTCGGTAATGAAGTGCGTCATGTTGGCATATTCACCCGCCATCGGCGTGAGAGGCAATTGCAGACCGTGACCCAAATCTACCACCACGCCGCCATCGCCAATCTGCATAATCAAGGTGCCGTCAGGCGATGAAATCAGTCCCAGAAATGTGCAGGCAAAATCGCGAACCGCTAATTCTTTGGCTTCCGCCTCGGCAAAAAGTCGTTGACGAATGGTCAGTACCATATTTGTGGCGAGGACATCATTAAGCCCCAATTCCCCGCCCTGCACTTTTTGCGACATATAAGCCATCGCTTCATTGACGGCGAGCATCGCGCCTTCGCCACCCTGCGAGACACTGCCTGCGCCATCAGCGACAAATACCGACAATAATGGCTGCTGGTCATTTAACCAGGCAATCTGCATCTGGCAGGCATCCTGACAAGGCAAGTCCGCGCTGATGTGCGACGTTCCAACGGTTGATGCATAGACCAGACGCCAGCTCACACTGACGTCCAGCCTTTTGGCGCTTCCAGCACAACTTCCGTTCCCGGCGTGGAGCGGGAAACCGAACGCAGCGAACTGGATAACCAGCTAAACAGTTCACGGAATTGTAATCCTTGCAGAGGCAAAGGCTGACGAACGCTAATTTGTGCCAGCGTCTTCATATCCGCCCCCTGAACACCGATGGAAAAGAAAGCAAACCTTTTATCTTCTTCCCCCCGAAACACTTTGTTGGCTGCAGCCTGCCACTCATCGGTTGGTGCACCATCGGTAATCAGGAAAATCCACGGGCGATAATACGAAATACCATTTGCACGATACTCACGTTTCCGCTCCTCTACCATATCCAGGGCTTTGGTAATGGCCGCACCCATTGGTGTATCGCCCTGGGCAAACAGGATGGGCGGAAAAAAATTAGCGGCGCTGGTAAAGGGTTGTTCCACATGCACCGGGCCGAACGTCACAATGCCGAGTTCCACTCTTTTTAAAGCCAGCGGATCAGCAAGCAGTTCATCACGAAAGGTAACCAATCCGGCGTTAAGTTCATTAATAGGTCTACCGTTCATAGAACCAGAAACATCCAGCAGCAAAATGCAGGGGCAACGTGGTTCCGGGTTACTGGCAAAATCGCTGGTGGCAAACGTGATTTGTTCGCTCATAAGAAATCCTTTCTTAGAGAATTATCGAGGTCCGGTATCATACCGACTGCAATAATGAAATAAGAGCAAACGAAGAAACTTTCAGAATTAGGCCCGGCGGCGCAGAAAATTTTGCTATTCGCCTCGCAAGAACGGAGAGCCGTCGATTGACACTAAGGGCGGAGTGACATAATTTCAGGAGTGAGGGTTAGGGAGAGGTTTCCCCCTCCCCCTGGTGTTCTTAGTAAGCCTGGAAGCTAATCACTAAGAGTATCACCAGTATGATGACGTGCTTCATCATAACCCTTTCCTTATTAAAAGCCCTCTTCTCCGGGAGAGGCTTTCCCGTTTCAGCGTCCCGCTGAAATCATCGGCTTACCTCCTTTCGCCCTGAATGCAGTCTATCGCTAACGCGTGAATAAAATAGTTTCCTCTGTGATTATTGCGTAACGACTCGCAAAGAATATTTGCTGGCAGGATCGCAGACTACAAAGCCTGCGGATTGACAATCTTATCGTGAAGGCATACTTTCAGGAGTGAGGGTAGAGCGGGGTTTCCCCCGCCCTGGTAGTCTTAGTAAGCGGGGAAGCTTATGACTAAGAGCACCACGATGATGAGTAGCTTCATCATGACCCTTTCCTTATTTATGGCCCCTTCCTCGGGAGGGGCTTTCCCGTTTCAGCGTCCCGCTGAAATCGTCGGCTTACCTCCTTTCGCCATGCAAGCAGTCTATCGCTAACGCGTAGATAAAATAGTTTCATGTGTTATTACTGGATGCGTGCTCGCAAATGTGCCCGTCATTCAGACGATTCCAGACAGTGTTTCATAATTCCTCCATTTTTCTCCCTTATTGGCTGGCTACACTAGTATCATTCCGCGAAACGTTTCAGGAAGAGAAACTCTTAACGATGAAAGGTAGTTATAAATCCCGTTGGGTAATCGTAATCGTGGTGGTTATCGCCGCCATCGCCGCATTCTGGTTCTGGCAAGGCCGCAATGACTCCCGGAGTGCAGCCCCAGGGGCGACGAAACAAGCGCAGCAATCGCCAGCGGGTGGTCGACGTGGTATGCGTTCCGGCCCATTAGCCCCGGTTCAGGCGGCGACCGCCGTAGAACAGGCAGTTCCGCGTTACCTCACCGGGCTTGGCACCATTACCGCCGCTAATACCGTTACGGTGCGCAGCCGCGTGGACGGCCAACTGATAGCGTTACATTTCCAGGAAGGCCAGCAGGTCAAAGCAGGCGATTTACTGGCAGAAATTGACCCCAGCCAGTTCAAAGTTGCATTAGCACAAGCCCAGGGCCAACTGGCAAAAGATAAAGCCACGCTTGCCAACGCCCGCCGTGACCTGGCGCGTTATCAACAACTGGCAAAAACCAATCTCGTTTCCCGCCAGGAGCTGGATGCCCAACAGGCGCTGGTCAGTGAAACCGAAGGCACCATTAAGGCTGATGAAGCAAGCGTTGCCAGCGCGCAGCTGCAACTCGACTGGAGCCGGATTACCGCACCAGTCGATGGTCGCGTTGGTCTCAAGCAGGTTGATGTTGGTAACCAAATCTCCAGTGGTGATACCACCGGGATCGTGGTGATCACCCAGACGCATCCTATCGATTTAGTCTTTACCCTGCCGGAAAGCGATATCGCTACCGTAGTGCAGGCGCAGAAAGCCGGAAAACCGCTGGTGGTAGAAGCCTGGGATCGCACCAACTCGAAGAAATTAAGTGAAGGCACGCTGTTAAGTCTAGATAACCAAATCGATGCCACTACCGGTACGATTAAAGTGAAAGCACGCTTTAATAATCAGGATGATGCGCTGTTTCCCAATCAGTTTGTTAACGCGCGCATGTTAGTCGACACCGAACAAAACGCCGTAGTGATCCCAACAGCCGCCCTGCAAATGGGCAATGAAGGCCATTTTGTCTGGGTGCTGAATAGCGAAAACAAGGTCAGCAAACATCTGGTGACGCCGGGCATTCAGGACAGTCAGAAAGTGGTGATCCGTGCAGGTATTTCTGCGGGCGATCGCGTGGTGACAGACGGCATTGATCGCCTGACCGAAGGGGCGAAAGTGGAAGTGGTGGAAGCCCAGAGCGCCACTACTCCGGAAGAGAAAGCCACCAGCCGCGAATACGCGAAAAAAGGAGCACGCTCCTGATGCAGGTGTTACCCCCGAGCAGCACAGGCGGCCCGTCGCGCCTGTTTATTATGCGTCCTGTGGCCACCACGCTGCTGATGGTGGCGATCTTACTCGCCGGGATTATCGGTTATCGCGCCCTGCCCGTTTCGGCGCTGCCGGAAGTGGACTATCCGACCATTCAGGTGGTCACGCTCTACCCAGGTGCCAGCCCGGATGTCATGACCTCTGCCGTTACCGCGCCGCTAGAACGCCAGTTCGGGCAGATGTCTGGCCTGAAACAGATGTCGTCGCAAAGTTCCGGCGGTGCGTCAGTTATCACTTTGCAGTTCCAGCTAACATTACCGCTCGATGTCGCCGAGCAGGAAGTGCAGGCCGCGATTAACGCTGCGACCAACTTGTTGCCGAGCGATCTGCCTAACCCGCCGGTTTACAGCAAAGTGAACCCGGCAGATCCGCCGATCATGACGCTCGCCGTCACCTCAACCGCCATGCCGATGACGCAAGTGGAAGATATGGTGGAAACCCGCGTCGCGCAGAAAATCTCGCAGATTTCCGGCGTCGGCCTGGTGACGCTTTCCGGCGGTCAGCGTCCGGCTGTTCGCGTCAAACTTAACGCTCAGGCGATTGCCGCCCTCGGCCTGACCAGCGAAACCGTGCGCACCGCCATTACCGGCGCTAACGTTAACTCGGCAAAAGGTAGCCTCGACGGCCCTTCCCGTGCGGTCACGCTTTCCGCGAACGACCAGATGCAATCCGCCGAAGAGTATCGCCAGCTAATCATCGCCTACCAGAACGGCGCGCCAATTCGTCTGGGCGATGTCGCAACTGTAGAGCAAGGTGCAGAAAACAGCTGGCTCGGCGCGTGGGCGAACAAAGAACAGGCCATTGTGATGAATGTTCAGCGCCAGCCCGGTGCTAACATTATCTCCACCGCCGACAGCATTCGGCAGATGCTGCCACAGCTCACTGAGAGTCTGCCGAAATCGGTGAAGGTGACAGTGCTTTCCGATCGCACCACCAATATCCGCGCATCCGTCGATGATACTCAGTTTGAATTGATGATGGCTATCGCGCTGGTAGTCATGATTATCTACCTGTTTTTGCGCAATATTCCGGCGACCATCATTCCCGGTGTTGCCGTGCCGCTGTCGTTAATCGGCACTTTTGCGGTTATGGTGTTTCTCGATTTTTCAATCAATAACCTGACGCTGATGGCGTTAACTATCGCCACCGGGTTCGTGGTCGATGACGCCATCGTGGTGATCGAAAATATTTCCCGCTATATCGAAAAAGGCGAAAAACCGTTGGCGGCGGCGCTCAAAGGCGCAGGTGAAATCGGCTTTACCATTATCTCGCTGACCTTCTCGCTGATTGCGGTGTTGATCCCACTGCTGTTTATGGGCGATATCGTCGGGCGACTGTTCCGCGAATTTGCTATTACCCTAGCGGTAGCGATTTTGATCTCAGCGGTGGTGTCGCTGACCCTGACACCGATGATGTGCGCGCGGATGCTCAGCCAGGAGTCGCTGCGTAAACAGAACCGCTTCTCCCGTGCCTCGGAGAAAATGTTCGACAGGATAATCGCCGCCTATGGCCGTGGACTGGCGAAAGTGCTGAATCATCCGTGGCTGACCTTAAGCGTGGCGCTCAGCACGCTGCTGCTTAGCGTTCTATTGTGGGTGTTCATTCCGAAAGGTTTCTTCCCGGTACAGGATAACGGCATTATTCAGGGCACTTTGCAGGCACCGCAATCCAGCTCCTTTGCCAATATGGCCCAGCGGCAACGCCAGGTCGCGGACGTGATTTTGCAGGATCCGGCAGTGCAAAGTCTAACCTCATTTGTTGGCGTTGATGGCACTAACCCGTCGCTGAACAGTGCGCGTTTGCAGATCAACCTCAAACCGCTGGATGAACGTGATGATCGGGTGCAAAAAGTCATCGCCCGTCTGCAAACGGCGGTGGATAAAGTGCCGGGCGTCGATCTCTTCCTGCAACCAACGCAGGACCTGACCATCGATACTCAGGTCAGCCGCACCCAGTACCAGTTTACCTTGCAGGCCACGTCACTGGATGCGCTCAGTACCTGGGTGCCACAGTTGATGGAAAAACTCCAGCAGCTGCCACAGCTATCTGATGTCTCCAGCGACTGGCAGGACAAAGGGCTGGTGGCGTATGTCAATGTTGATCGCGACAGCGCCAGCCGTCTGGGGATCAGCATGGCGGACGTCGATAACGCCCTGTACAACGCGTTTGGTCAGCGGCTGATTTCCACTATTTATACTCAGGCTAACCAGTATCGCGTGGTGCTGGAGCACAACACCGAAAATACCCCAGGCCTCGCGGCGCTGGATACCATTCGCCTTACCAGCAGCGACGGCGGCGTGGTGCCGTTAAGCTCAATTGCCAAAGTTGAACAGCGTTTTGCGCCGCTTTCCATCAACCATCTGGATCAGTTCCCGGTAACGACCATCTCTTTTAACGTGCCAGATAACTATTCGCTGGGCGATGCGGTGCAGGCGATTATGGACACCGAAAAGACGCTGAATCTGCCGGTGGATATCACCACGCAGTTCCAGGGCAGCACCCTCGCCTTCCAGTCGGCGCTGGGCAGCACTGTCTGGCTGATTGTCGCGGCGGTGGTGGCGATGTATATCGTGCTCGGCATTCTGTACGAGAGCTTTATTCACCCGATCACCATTCTCTCGACGCTACCCACGGCAGGTGTTGGCGCCCTGCTGGCGTTAATGATTGCCGGTAGCGAACTGGATGTGATTGCGATTATCGGCATTATTTTGCTGATCGGTATCGTGAAGAAGAACGCCATCATGATGATCGACTTCGCGCTGGCTGCTGAGCGCGAGCAAGGCATGTCGCCGCGCGATGCAATCTACCAGGCTTGTCTGTTGCGTTTTCGTCCGATCCTGATGACCACCCTGGCGGCTCTGCTTGGCGCGCTGCCGCTGATGTTGAGTACCGGGGTCGGCGCGGAACTGCGTCGTCCGTTAGGTATCGGCATGGTCGGCGGCCTGATTGTCAGCCAGGTGCTGACGCTGTTCACCACGCCGGTGATTTATCTGCTGTTTGACCGCCTGGCATTGTGGACCAAAAGTCGCTTTGCCCGTCATGAAGAGGAGGCGTAAGTGAAGTTTTTTGCCCTCTTCATTTACCGCCCGGTGGCGACGATTTTACTGTCGGTCGCCATTACCCTGTGCGGCATACTGGGTTTCCGTATGCTGCCGGTCGCCCCGCTGCCGCAGGTCGATTTTCCGGTGATTATGGTCAGCGCCTCGCTGCCCGGTGCGTCGCCGGAGACAATGGCGTCTTCCGTTGCCACGCCGCTGGAGCGCTCACTTGGGCGCATTGCCGGGGTCAGTGAAATGACCTCCAGCAGTTCGCTCGGCAGCACGCGTATTATTTTGCAGTTTGATTTTGACCGGGATATCAACGGTGCGGCGCGTGATGTGCAGGCGGCGATCAACGCCGCACAAAGTCTGCTGCCCAGTGGGATGCCCAGCCGCCCGACTTATCGCAAAGCGAACCCGTCGGATGCGCCAATTATGATCCTGACGCTAACCTCCGATACTTATTCGCAGGGTGAATTGTACGATTTCGCCTCGACGCAGCTGGCTCCGACGATTTCGCAAATCGACGGCGTCGGTGATGTCGATGTCGGCGGCAGCTCGCTGCCCGCCGTGCGCGTCGGGCTGAACCCGCAGGCGCTGTTTAATCAGGGCATGTCGCTGGACGACGTACGCACTGCCATCAGCAATGCCAACGTGCGTAAACCGCAGGGGGCGCTGGAAGATGGCACTCACCGCTGGCAGATCCAGACCAACGATGAACTGAAAACCGCCGCTGAATATCAGCCGTTGATTATTCATTACAACAACGGCGGCGCGGTTCGTCTGGGTGATGTGGCGACGGTGACAGACTCGGTGCAGGATGTGCGCAACGCCGGGATGACCAACGCCAAACCGGCTATTTTGCTGATGATCCGCAAGCTGCCGGAAGCCAATATTATCCAGACGGTTGACAGCATCCGGGCAAAATTACCGGAGTTGCAGGAAACCATTCCGGCAGCGATTGATCTGCAAATTGCCCAGGATCGCTCCCCCACCATTCGCGCCTCGCTGGAAGAAGTCGAGCAAACGCTGATTATCTCGGTGGCGCTGGTGATTCTGGTGGTGTTTTTATTCCTGCGCTCGGGTCGCGCCACTATTATTCCCGCCGTTGCGGTGCCGGTTTCGCTGATTGGTACGTTTGCGGCGATGTACCTGTGCGGATTCAGTCTCAATAACCTTTCGTTAATGGCGCTCACCATCGCTACTGGTTTCGTGGTGGATGACGCCATCGTGGTGCTGGAAAACATTGCACGTCATCTGGAAGCGGGAATGAAACCGTTGCAAGCCGCACTGCAAGGTACTCGCGAAGTCGGTTTTACGGTGCTGTCGATGAGTCTGTCGCTGGTGGCGGTGTTCCTGCCGCTGCTGTTGATGGGCGGATTGCCGGGCCGACTGTTACGCGAGTTTGCCGTGACGCTTTCTGTCGCCATTGGTATTTCGTTGCTGGTTTCTCTGACATTAACGCCAATGATGTGTGGCTGGATGCTGAAAGCCAGCAAGCCGCGCGAGCAAAAGCGACTGCGTGGTTTTGGTCGCATGTTGGTAGCCCTGCAACAAGGCTATGGTAAGTCACTGAAATGGGTGCTCAATCATACCCGTCTGGTGGGCATGGTGCTGCTTGGCACCATTGCTTTGAATATCTGGCTATATATCTCGATCCCGAAAACCTTCTTCCCGGAGCAGGACACTGGCGTGTTGATGGGCGGGATACAGGCGGATCAGAGTATTTCGTTTCAGGCGATGCGCGGTAAGTTGCAGGATTTCATGAAAATTATCCGTGACGATCCGGCAGTGGATAATGTCACCGGCTTTACCGGCGGTTCGCGAGTGAACAGCGGGATGATGTTTATCACCCTCAAGCCACGCGACGAACGCAGCGAAACAGCGCAGCAAATTATTGACCGTCTGCGCGTGAAGCTGGCGAAAGAACCGGGGGCGAATCTGTTCCTGATGGCGGTACAGGATATTCGCGTTGGTGGGCGTCAGTCGAACGCCAGCTACCAGTACACGTTGTTATCCGACGACCTGGCGGCACTGCGCGAATGGGAGCCGAAAATCCGCAAAAAACTGGCGACGTTGCCGGAACTGGCGGACGTGAACTCCGATCAGCAGGATAACGGCGCGGAGATGAATCTGGTTTACGATCGCGACACCATGGCACGGCTGGGAATCGACGTACAGGCCGCCAACAGCCTGTTAAATAACGCCTTCGGTCAGCGGCAAATCTCGACCATTTACCAGCCGATGAACCAGTATAAAGTGGTGATGGAAGTGGATCCGCGCTATACCCAGGACATCAGCGCGCTGGAAAAAATGTTCGTTATCAATAACGAAGGAAAAGCGATCCCGCTGTCGTATTTCGCTAAATGGCAACCGGCGAATGCCCCACTATCGGTGAATCATCAGGGATTATCGGCAGCCTCGACCATCTCGTTCAACCTGCCGACCGGAAAATCGCTCTCGGACGCCAGTGCGGCGATCGATCGCGCAATGACCCAGCTTGGTGTGCCTTCGACGGTGCGCGGTAGTTTTGCCGGCACGGCGCAGGTGTTCCAGGAGACGATGAACTCACAGGTGATCCTGATTATCGCCGCCATCGCCACGGTGTATATCGTGCTGGGTATCCTTTACGAGAGTTACGTACATCCGCTGACGATTCTCTCCACCCTGCCCTCGGCGGGCGTTGGAGCGCTGCTGGCGCTGGAGCTGTTCAATGCCCCGTTCAGCCTAATCGCCCTGATAGGGATCATGCTATTAATCGGCATCGTGAAGAAAAACGCCATTATGATGGTCGATTTTGCGCTTGAAGCCCAACGGCACGGTAACCTGACGCCGCAGGAAGCTATTTTCCAGGCCTGTCTGCTGCGTTTTCGCCCGATTATGATGACTACCCTGGCGGCGCTGTTTGGTGCGCTGCCGCTGGTATTGTCGGGCGGCGACGGATCGGAGTTGCGCCAACCCCTGGGGATCACCATTGTCGGCGGTCTGGTAATGAGCCAGCTCCTGACGCTGTATACCACGCCGGTGGTGTATCTCTTTTTCGACCGTCTACGGCTGCGTTTTTCGCGTAAACCTAAACAAACGGTAACCGAGTAAATGACAGATCTTCCCGACAGCACCCGCTGGCAATTGTGGATTGTGGCTTTCGGCTTCTTTATGCAGTCGCTGGACACCACCATCGTTAACACCGCGCTTCCCTCAATGGCACAAAGCCTGGGGGAAAGCCCGCTGCATATGCACATGGTCATTGTCTCTTATGTGCTGACCGTGGCGGTGATGCTGCCCGCCAGCGGCTGGCTGGCGGACAAAGTCGGCGTGCGCAATATTTTCTTTACCGCTATCGTACTGTTTACTCTCGGTTCACTGTTTTGCGCGCTTTCCGGCACGCTGAACGAACTGTTGCTGGCACGCGCGTTACAGGGCGTTGGCGGCGCGATGATGGTGCCGGTCGGCAGGTTGACGGTGATGAAAATCGTACCGCGCGAGCAATATATGGCGGCGATGACCTTTGTCACGTTACCCGGTCAGGTCGGTCCGCTGCTCGGTCCGGCGCTCGGCGGTCTGCTGGTGGAGTACGCGTCGTGGCACTGGATCTTTTTGATCAACATTCCGGTGGGGATTATCGGTGCGATCGCCACATTGATGTTAATGCCGAACTATACCATGCAGACGCGGCGCTTTGATCTCTCCGGCTTTTTATTGCTGGCGGTTGGCATGGCGGTATTAACCCTGGCGCTAGACGGCAGTAAAGGTACAGGTTTATCGCCGCTGGCGATTACTGGCCTGGTCGCAGTTGGTGTGGTGGCACTGGTGCTTTATCTGCTGCACGCCAGAAATAACAACCGCGCTCTTTTCAGTCTGAAACTGTTCCGCACTCGTACCTTTTCGCTGGGCCTGGCGGGGAGCTTTGCCGGACGTATCGGTAGCGGCATGTTGCCCTTTATGACGCCGGTTTTCCTGCAAATTGGCCTTGGCTTCTCACCGTTTCATGCCGGACTGATGATGATCCCGATGGTGCTTGGCAGCATGGGAATGAAGCGAATAGTGGTTCAGGTGGTGAATCGCTTTGGTTATCGTCGGGTACTGGTAGCGACCACGCTGGGTCTGTCGCTGGTCACCCTGTTGTTTATGACTACCGCTCTGTTGGGCTGGTACTACGTTTTGCCGTTCGTCCTGTTTTTACAAGGGATGGTCAACTCGACCCGTTTCTCCTCCATGAACACCCTGACGCTGAAAGATCTCCCGGACAATCTGGCGAGCAGCGGCAACAGTCTGCTGTCGATGATTATGCAATTGTCGATGAGTATCGGCGTCACTATCGCCGGGCTGTTGCTGGGACTTTTTGGTTCACAGCATGTCAGCGTCGACAGCGGCACCACACAAACCGTCTTTATGTACACCTGGCTTAGCATGGCGTTGATCATCGCCCTTCCGGCGTTCATCTTTGCCAGAGTGCCGAACGATACGCATCAAAATGTAGCTATTTCGCGGCGAAAAAGGAGCGCGCAATGAAGTTCTGGCGACCTGGTATTACCGGCAAACTGTTTCTGGCGATTTTCGCCACCTGCATTGTCTTGCTGATCAGTATGCACTGGGCGGTGCGTATCAGTTTTGAGCGTGGCTTTATTGATTACATCAAGCATGGTAATGAACAGCGATTACAACTGTTAAGTGATGCGCTTGGCGAGCAGTATGCGCAGCATGGCAACTGGCGCTTCCTGCGCAACAATGATCGCTTTGTCTTTCAGATCCTGCGTTCATTTGAACACGATAATTCGGAAGATAAACCCGGCCCGGGTATGCCACCGCACGGCTGGCGTACCCAGTTCTGGGTGGTTGATCAAAACAACAAAGTGCTGGTTGGTCCGCGAGCGCCGATTCCACCTGACGGTACACGGCGACCCATTCTGGTCAACGGTGCGGAAGTTGGCGCGGTGATCGCCTCCCCCGTTGAGCGGTTAACGCGCAATACTGATATCAATTTCGATAAACAACAGCGGCAAACCAGCTGGTTGATTGTCGCTCTGGCAACGTTACTCGCGGCGCTCGCCACCTTTCTGCTGGCGCGCGGTCTTTTGGCCCCGGTCAAACGGCTGGTGGACGGCACGCACAAACTGGCGGCGGGCGATTTCACTACCCGCGTAACGCCCACCAGTGAAGATGAACTGGGCAAACTGGCGCAAGACTTCAACCAGCTTGCCAGCACACTGGAGAAAAACCAGCAAATGCGGCGCGATTTTATGGCCGATATTTCTCACGAACTGCGTACGCCATTAGCGGTGCTGCGCGGTGAACTGGAAGCCATTCAGGATGGCGTGCGTAAATTCACGCCGGAGACGGTGGCGTCTTTACAGGCGGAGGTCGGTACACTGACCAAACTGGTTGACGATCTCCATCAGTTGTCGATGTCTGATGAAGGCGCTCTCGCCTATCAAAAAGCACCGGTAGATTTGATCCCACTGCTGGAAGTGGCGGGCGGCGCATTTCGCGAACGATTCGCCAGCCGTGACCTGAAACTGCAATTTTCCCTGCCAGACAGTATTACCGTATTTGGCGATCGCGACCGTTTAATGCAGTTATTCAATAACTTACTGGAAAACAGCCTGCGCTACACTGACAGCGGCGGCAGCCTGCAAATCTCTGCCGGGCAGCGCGACAAAACGGTGCGCCTGACCTTTGCCGACAGTGCGCCAGGTGTCAGTGACGATCAGCTACAAAAATTGTTTGAACGTTTTTATCGCACCGAAGGTTCCCGCAACCGTGCCAGCGGCGGTTCCGGGCTGGGGCTGGCGATTTGCCTGAACATTGTTGAAGCACATAATGGTCGCATTATTGCTGCCCATTCGCCTTTTGGCGGGGTAAGCATTACAGTAGAGTTACCGCTGGAACGGGATTTACAGAGAGAAGTATGACCGAGTTACCAATCGACGAAAACACACCGCGTATTTTGATCGTGGAAGATGAACCGAAGCTGGGGCAGTTGCTCATTGATTATCTGCGTGCTGCGAGCTATGCGCCGACGCTTATCAGCCACGGCGATCAGGTACTGCCGTATGTGCGCCAGACACCACCGGATCTGATCCTGTTAGATCTGATGCTCCCTGGCACCGATGGCCTGACGCTGTGCCGGGAAATTCGTCGTTTTTCTGACATTCCGATCGTGATGGTGACGGCAAAAATCGAAGAGATCGATCGCCTGCTGGGGCTGGAGATTGGCGCAGATGATTATATCTGTAAGCCGTACAGCCCACGGGAAGTGGTAGCGCGCGTCAAAACCATTTTGCGCCGTTGCAAACCGCAGCGCGAGTTGCAGCAACAGGATGCTGAAAGCCCGTTGATTATCGACGAAGGTCGTTTTCAGGCTTCATGGCGCGGTAAAATGCTTGACCTGACGCCTGCGGAATTTCGTCTGCTGAAAACGCTCTCTCACGAACCAGGAAAAGTGTTCTCCCGCGAGCAATTGCTCAATCATCTTTATGACGACTACCGCGTAGTAACCGACCGCACCATCGACAGCCACATTAAAAACCTGCGCCGCAAGCTGGAATCTCTCGACGCCGAACAGTCATTTATCCGCGCCGTTTATGGCGTCGGTTACCGCTGGGAAGCCGACGCCTGCCGCATCGTTTAGTTTTAGCGACATTATTTTGTTAGCCGGAGATGGCGTTCAGACCAGATCCGGCAACATTATCCCACGCATGGTCAGCAAACTGACATTATCTCTCCGCCCTGGCAGGCATCAGAAAATCGCTCATACTTTAATCGGTAAACAGCACCTTTAGATGCTGTTTTCGATACACAATTTCAATCAAGGAGTCATTATGGCTGGTTGGTTTGAACTCAGTAAGAGCAGTGATAATCAGTTCCGGTTTGTGCTAAAAGCGGGCAATGGTGAGACTATCCTCACCAGCGAGCTTTATACCTCAAAAGCCTCTGCGGAAAAGGGCATCGCGTCGGTGCGTAGCAACAGCCCGCAAGAAGAACGCTATGAGAAAAAAACGGCAAGTAACGGCAAATTCTATTTCAATCTGAAAGCCGCTAATCATCAAATTATCGGCTCCAGCCAGATGTACGCCACCGCGCAATCTCGTGAAACCGGAATTGCCTCCGTTAAAGCCAATGGCACAAACCAGACGGTGAAAGACAATACGTAATTACGATGCCGGGCGTGGGTTGTTGGCGTCCGGCGCTTTACCAGATCCCCCCACAGCGCTACAATGCCCGCCCTTAAAGTGGGGGCACTCCCCTAACCGCTTCATCAGGTGAAGCGGATCTGACCTGTCATCAGAACGAGAGAATTATGTTTAAACCGGAACTCCTTTCCCCGGCGGGAACGCTGAAAAATATGCGTTACGCTTTCGCTTATGGCGCAGATGCTGTTTATGCGGGCCAGCCGCGTTACTCCCTGCGTGTGCGCAACAACGAATTCAACCACGAAAATCTTCAGCTCGGCATCAATGAAGCCCACGCGCTGGGGAAAAAGTTTTATGTCGTGGTCAACATTGCACCGCACAACGCCAAGCTGAAAACCTTTATCCGTGACCTGAAACCGGTGGTGGAAATGGGGCCGGATGCGCTGATTATGTCCGATCCAGGGCTGATTATGCTGGTGCGTGAGCACTTCCCTGAAATGCCGATCCACCTCTCGGTGCAGGCTAACGCCGTAAACTGGGCGACGGTGAAATTCTGGCAGCAAATGGGCCTGACCCGCGTGATCCTCTCTCGCGAGCTGTCGCTGGAAGAGATTGAAGAGATCCGCAATCAGGTGCCGGATATGGAGATCGAGATCTTCGTTCACGGCGCACTGTGCATGGCCTACTCCGGTCGCTGCCTGCTCTCTGGCTATATCAACAAGCGCGATCCGAACCAGGGTACCTGCACCAACGCCTGCCGCTGGGAGTACAACGTCCAGGAAGGGAAAGAAGATGACGTTGGCAACATCGTACACAAGTACGAGCCGATTCCGGTGCAAAATGTTGAGCCGACGCTGGGTATCGGCGCGCCAACCGACAAAGTGTTTATGATCGAAGAAGCCCAGCGTCCGGGCGAGTATATGACCGCGTTTGAAGATGAGCACGGCACTTACATCATGAACTCGAAAGATCTGCGCGCCATCGCCCATGTAGAACGCCTGACCAAAATGGGCGTGCATTCGCTGAAAATCGAAGGCCGTACTAAATCTTTCTACTATTGCGCACGCACCGCACAGGTTTACCGTAAAGCTATCGATGACGCCGCTGCGGGCAAACCGTTCGATACCAGCCTGCTGGAAACTCTGGAAGGTCTGGCGCATCGTGGCTATACCGAAGGTTTCCTGCGTCGTCATACTCACGACGATTATCAGAACTACGAATACGGTTATTCAGTTTCTGACCGCCAGCAGTTTGTTGGTGAGTTTACCGGTGAGCGCAAGGGGGACCTCGCGGCAGTAGCGGTGAAAAATAAATTCTCCGTTGGCGACAGCCTTGAGCTGATGACGCCGCAAGGCAACATTAACTTTACCCTTGAGCACATGGAAAACGCCAAAGGTGAAGCGATGCCGGTCGCACCAGGCGATGGTTATACTGTGTGGCTCCCGGTCCCGCAGGATCTTGAGCTCAATTACGCTCTGCTGATGCGTAATTTCTCCGGGGAAACCACGCGTAACCCACACGGTAAGTGATTAATTTCGATTATTTTTCCCGGATGGAAAATTCTTAGAAACCGATCACATACAGCTGCATTTATTAAGGTTATCATCCGTTTCGCTGAAAAACATAACCCATAAAATGCTAGCTGTACCAGGAACCACCTCCTTAGCCTGTGTAATCTCCCTTACACGGGCTTATTTTTTTATGCATAAGCCCTATCTCTGGTAACCGTCTTCCATTGACCACATCGATAGAATCCTCCTTCATAGCACGATGCCTTTCACTTATCGGCATCGTGCTCCCACAGGTTCCGGCTACGCACAGCCAGAACGCGCATATTTGACGCTTACCAAAAAATATTCTCACTCTCCACATTTGAATGTCAGACGAGCGACACCATGTAATCCTACACCTTCTGTCTTCAGCTCAACTATTTGCATTTTTTTGCCCTGAGTAACACAGAAATGAGTTGCATCATTTTTTACTATATTTTCTGCACCAGATATTCTACCCCTGGCTAAAGAAGCTTCGGCTTCGGTGTAGTATTGGTTATCGAGTTTACGCTGAATATTACTTTTATATGCAAGACCAAATTTACCGATACTTGTCTCATCATTATGCACAGCACAACCAGACATAATAAAAATACTAATTAATGATATAGCAGCTATCTTTTTCATCTCACCTTCCCCCATTAAATACCAACGACACTCTCTAGTGTTTAAATATAATAATGGCATGATTATTATAATTGAATAGGATTATAATAAATGTTCTGTACAACATTTCCTACATAAGTAGGAATTACGGACATTGAGGCCCTTCAGGGTAACTCCATGGGGGCTTTAATATATTATATTGAAGATGCCACTGTTTAGTTGAATATTAGGTATATGCTCTTTTTTGAAATTTATCGGTGGCAGCCGTTAGTATTCGCTGTCCCCATTGCAAGCTCCTGGTGGTAACCACTGAATCCTCCATACTTGAACTGACTTTTTATCCTCCGACTTTCATCCTGTTCTGACTCCACCTTTTGTTTTCTGCTCTACACTATCTACAGACCAATCATAAAGGCACATACGATCATGGCAGAATTTCCCGCCAGCTTACTGATTCTTAATGGCAAAAGTACTGACAATTTACCCTTGCGCGAAGCAATTATGCTGTTGCGTGAGGAAGGAATGACGATCCATGTGCGGGTCACCTGGGAGAAAGGCGATGCCGCACGATATGTAGAGGAGGCCCGGAAGTTGGGCGTCGCAACGGTGATTGCCGGTGGTGGCGATGGCACCATTAATGAAGTTTCTACGGCGTTGATTCAGTGTGAGGGGGATGACATACCCGCGCTGGGAATTTTGCCATTAGGAACCGCCAATGATTTTGCCACCAGTGTAGGGATTCCTGAGGCACTGGATAAGGCGCTGAAACTGGCAATTGCCGGTGACGCCATTGCGATAGATATGGCGCAGGTCAACAAACAAACCTGTTTTATTAATATGGCGACAGGCGGATTTGGGACGCGTATTACCACAGAAACGCCGGAAAAATTAAAAGCCGCGCTGGGTAGCGTCTCTTACATCATTCATGGCTTAATGCGTATGGATACTCTGCAACCGGACCGTTGTGAAATCCGCGGTGAAAACTTTCACTGGCAAGGTGACGCCCTGGTCATTGGTATTGGTAACGGGCGTCAGGCCGGTGGCGGTCAGCAATTGTGTCCGAACGCGTTAATTAACGATGGCTTGCTGCAACTGCGCATTTTTACCGGCGATGAAATACTTCCGGCTCTCGTATCAACCTTAAAATCTGACGAAGATAACCCGAATATTATCGAAGGCGCTTCGTCGTGGTTTGATATTCAGGCACCACACGACATCACCTTTAATCTTGATGGCGAACCGTTGAGTGGGCAAAATTTTCATATTGAAATACTTCCGGCAGCGTTGCGTTGTCGATTACCACCAGATTGTCCACTGTTGCGTTAATCAAACTATTCTCTCTTGAACCAGGGAGAATCCGTAATGCCGGATGCGGTGTAAACACCTTATCCGGCATACAGAACAATACTACACCGTAATTAATTTTACCCGCGTCTTCTGCAATGCCAGTTTATCCACCTCTGACACAGCATCATCGGTAATAATAATGTCAATTTTTTCGATTGGTAGTACCTGATTAAAACCGCGACGGTTAAATTTCGATGAATCGAGAACGGCAATCACTTTATTAGCGGCTGTGACCATCGCACCGCTAATAGAATAACCTTCATTAAAGGTCGTAATACCATTAACCGCATCAATACCATCAGCACCGACAAACATTAAATCGGCATTAATATCCTGTAATGAACGCTCGGCAATGGAACCATGCATCGAGCGCGTTTTATGGCGGACCGTGCCACCACAGACGACCAGAGTAATGTCTTTATTTTCGGAAAGGGCAAACGCTGCCGGGAGACTGTTGGTAATCACCGTGATATTTTTGGCGGTCATTAATCCTTCGGCGATAAGCATTGTCGTACTTCCGCTGTCGAGAATAACGGTCATCCCTTCGTGGATCATTTTGACTGCCGCCTGCGCTATTCTGTTTTTTGGCGCGCTGGCGAGCTGAAATCGCTCTTTAAACCCGACTTCCTGGGTCTCGGTTTCACTATTACCAGACATTATTTTCGCCGCACCGCCATGAAAGCGCGTAACCACGCCTTTTTGTTCGAGAAAGCGCAAATCGGCACGGATTGTCGCTTCCGAGGCAGCAAATACTCCCGCCAGATCCTGAACAAGCACGGTTCCCTGTTCATTCACTAATTGGATGATCTTATTCCTTCGCTCGAATGAATTCATCGTCATTTACCCATATTCAATTGTGGCTAGTGTAAACGAAGGGGGACCATTGGTGAATGATCTGTTTTGCACAATACCGGGCCAGCATCACGCTGGCCCGCGGTTTCAGGGAATGAGCAACACTTTGCCCGGCATGGCATTACGAGCGATGTCACGCACCGCCTGGGCGAAGCTTTCAAAGCTTCCACGGTGAGCGATTAATGGCTCCAGGCTTAACTTACGTTCTGTCAGCAACCGGCTCGCCGTTTCCCACTCCTGCCCCGGCCAAGGGCTGGAGTAGTTCATCCAACTGCCGATAACCGTCAGCTCTTTACGCAATATTTTGCCAAACGTTGCCGATGTTAAATGCAGATCCTGATGCAACGTGCCCACCAGCGCCAGTTGGGCATGAGGACCGGCAATCTCTACCGCCAGTTCGACAGTTTGCGGTACGCCAGCCGTCTCGAGGATAAGCTGATTAAAGCGCAGTTCGCGTAAAACGCTCTGCATTTGCGGCGCGCTCATTTCGCTACTGTTAAATGTTTGCATCGCACCGAAAGATTTTGCCAGTGCCAGTTTTTCTGAACTAATGTCGATCGCCGTCACACTCTTTGCTCCCAGCGCGACAGCGCACTGAATGGCCAGCAGGCCAATGGTTCCGGCACCAATAATAATAACGTTTTTATTCTCACAACCTTGCGCTAAATGAAAAGCATGCAGACCAACGGTAATCGGCTCAATAAAAGCCCCATCCTCAATAGGCATATCCGTGGGTAGAGCAAAGACATTTTTTCGCTTAACGACAATATATTCAGCAAATCCACCATCACGCCGCGAGCCAATAAAATCATATTTTGCGCACTGGGAATAAAACCCTTTCAGACACTCTGGACAAGTAAAACAGGGTAATAACGGCACACAGGCAACCGCATCGCCAGGGTGTAAATCATCAACACCGGATCCCACCGCATCAATATAGCCGCTAAATTCATGGCCTAACGTTATTGGATAATAATGTGCACCATTTTTAAATATCCTGGGTAAATCGGAACCACATAAGCCCGAGCTGGCAATTTTTACCCGCACCTCATCCTGATGTTTAATTTCAGGAATGACGCTTTCTGCAACGCGCACGATACCATCAGTATCATTCACCACTGATTTCATAAAAACTCCTGATTGTTAAGGGGGATAACCTCCCCCTCAGGTAAAAATTATTCTGCGAGAACGACTTTCTCTTGTTTAATAAAGCCACGCGCTCTACGCCAGGTCATGAAAATACCGGTCAGATAAATTGCACCGATAATAATGAAACCGGGAATATTTTGCGGGGAGAAAACCTGAATCAGTAACCAGGTAATGGGAGAACCGCCCTGATCCATTGAAGCCACCATACCCCCGGCTTTTAACGCCCCAGCATTAGCCGCCAGTTGGGTGTGCAAACCAATAGTTTGCGTCGCGATCCACAGGGTGATGCTCATAATGATGACACCCGAGATTAAGGTGCGGAACAGATTTCCACGATGCACGGCGACCGCCATCGCCACGAAGAAGCCGATGGTGGCAAGATCGCCAAACGGCAGCACCTGATTACCCGGCACACAAACAGCAATTAAAATGGTGAGTGGGATAAAAATCAGGCTTGCCGATACCACCGCCGTATGTCCCAGCAGCAACGCCGGATCAAGGCCAATCAGGAACTCCTGACCGCCGAACTTCGCCTGTAAACGACTACGAGCCTGCTTAGCGATGGGCGTTAAACCATCCATGATGGGTTTAATCACCCGTGGCATTAGCAGCATCACTGCCGCCGTTTTTACCGCCAGCTGCAATACACCTTTGACATCGTAACCCGCGAGGATGCCGATAATCAGCCCCATCACAAAACCCACGGTGACAGGCTCGCCAAATGGACCAAATTTGCGCTGAATATCGTCGGCGCTAAATTTAATTCGGTTAACGCCTGGGATTTTCTCGATGATAGCATCGACCAGCACCGCAATCGGCCCCATATACGCCGACGTACCGTGCGGAATAGCAATACCTTCCAGCTCAAAGAAATTTCGGGTATCGCGGGCAAACCAGTCGCCGAGCTTATAAACAAACGCCGCGTGAATTACCACACCTGCCATCCCTATCATCCATGAACCGGTTGCCAGATGCAGCAACGCGCCGGTGAAGGTCATATGCCAGATATTCCAGATATCAACATTTACCACCCGCGTCATACGGGTCAGTAACATCGCCACGTTAACCAGAATCGCAATCGGAATCGCCACCAGCGCAATTTGCGACGCCCAGGTCATTGGTGAAGAGCCCGGCCAGCCAACATCGACCACATGCAGATTCAGGTCGAAATTTTCCGCCATCGCTTTCGCCGCCGGGCCAATGGAATCCAGCATTAAGCCAATCACAAGGCCAATGCCAACAAAGCCAATCCCGATATGCAGACCCGCTTTAAAGCAATCGCCTGCCTTCATGCCTAATATTTTAGAAAAAATAATGATGACAATCGGCAGCATCACCGTAGGGCCGAGGTCGAGAATATAACGCATGACTTCTGAAAACATAGGTCACCCCTGTAAGATAGTCAGAATTTTATTTTGTAATGCTTCGATACCGATACCAGAAATAAAAGGCATGCCGTGAACTAACGGAATATCGCCAAAACTACGATCCACTTTGGCAGTGGTGCATATCAAATGCACACCATCCATATAGGTTTCTATTTCATTAACCCGACACTGGATTAATTCAACAGGAATATTATGATTCTGACACAACTCTTTAATTTCTTCCGCCGCCATCGTAGAGGTCGCAACCGCGCCTCCGCAAGCGACAATAATCTTGCGTTTCATAAATAGTCCTTTTTATTGTTACAGAGGGATTTATTCGTCTGAATCTAAAACATACTTTGTGAAGTATTCCTTTAACTGGGTTTCAGGAAGAGTGATTAGTGTCTCGACGATATCGGGCTGTTGTAACTTGCCAAATAAACAGCGTAAAAGTTTCAATTGCTGCTGCGGATTTTCCACAATCAACGCAATAACCAACGATACCGCCACGTCGTTATCATCATCCGCTTGCTGAAAATGAACTTTATTTGTTGGCCTTAACAGATAAATGGCTGACGACTTAGCATGAATCGCCTCACAATGCGGTATTGCAATAGCGTGCTGCTCAAGCATTATCCCGGTAGGGAATTCTGCTTCTCTGGCAATTAATGCCTGTGGCCAGGTATCATGAACCACACCTTTGGCGAGCATCTCATTACCGATATGGGTTAAAACTTCGCTACGATCGACAAAAGAAATTCCGCTACGAACAAACAGGTTAGTCATATACCGTCCTTATTCCGCACAGCCGTAGCGATAGGCGCGCAAAACATCATAAATTTTATCCATAATCAGCTGATGCGGTATTGCTGATAATTCCCCGGACTGAATGCGTTCAAATTGTTTGGGAAGATACTGACTAATCATGCCCAGTGGGATGTCCACGCCTTCAAGATTCACCATCATCGTTTCGACGCTATTTTTAATCCGACTATGCGGCCAGTAATAACGAATACGATCCGACAGGCTGTAACGAATATCCAGTAATGAATCGTTAAAACCCGTACGATAATATTTTTTCCAGTATTGCGGTTCGTCGAGCATCACTTCTTCAATTACCGCCAGGCAACCGCTGCGATTTTCGGGGGCGATAAGTTCCTGCTCAATTTGCGCCAGTGCAAATACCGCCTCACGTAAAGCAAAGGTTAATGCGGGACCAACTTTCAAAATTGCAAAGTGATCGCGGACTAATTCCCAATAAGCCGTCCGGGTCTGGTAATCGGTAGAATGTGCTTCATAAACCATTCGGGTGTTTTCTATCCATTGCGCCAGCGCCTGCGCTTCCTGCGGCTGATAATGGATAATATTGCTGTGATCAAATTCCACACCCGGCTGCACCACGATGGCAATCACGCGTGTTAACGCCTCTGCCAGCCCACGGGCAATAAAGGCCTTTTGATGCGTACGTAAAGTATTGGCGGCATCTTCAACATGGGTGATGTGTACTGACTGAATGGCGCTGGCCTCACCGCCCGGAACCGGAACTTCGGTGCCAATGACATAGCTCAGTTGCTCACGCTGGCAATCTGTCGCCACACTTTCCGCAGCAAAGCAAAGCACAGCAGCTCGTTCCGCAACCGTTTCTGGTGCTAACGGTATGGGATCCCCCGCGCAGGACATTGACGCATCAAGATGAATTTTACTGAAGCCAGCACGAACATATGCTTTTACCAGCTCGACGGATTTTTCCATCGCCGCATCCGCATTTTCTTGCTGCCAGCAGTTTGGCCCCAGATGATCGCCGCCGAGAATAATGCGTTCGCGTGCAAACCCAACTTTATCGGCAATCGTAAAAACAAATTCGCGAAAGTCTGCCGGTGTCATTCCGGTATAACCGCCAAATTGATTGACCTGGTTTGACGTTGCTTCAATCAGCACTTTGCGCGTGCTGTTGCGATCAAATGCCAGCGCCGCTTCGATAACCAACGGATGGGCAGAACAGACTGAACATATGCCGATATGTTCACCAGCTTTATGCCGGGCAATTAACGTTTTCATGTTTTTTCCTTGTTAAATGGCAGGTGCGTTATGCCCTGCCCTCGCAGCCACAATCGGCAATCACTTTGCTCACCACATCGCGCATTGCGGATTTAGCCGACTGCAAATAATCCCGGGGATCGGTCGCTTCGGGGTGCTCGGTCAGGTAATTTTTTAACGCCTGCGAGAAGGCATTTTTCAGCTCCGTTGCAACGTTGATTTTGCATATCCCCACTTTGATGGTTTGCTGAATATCCTTAGTCGATAATCCTGACGCGCCATGCAGCACCAGCGGTAAGTTCACCCACTGGCGAATGTTCTCCAGTCGAGAAAAATCAAGCACCGGTGCGCTGGCATACATACCGTGAGCCGTACCGATGGCGACCGCCAGGGAATCAATCCCGGTTGCCTCGGCAAATTCACGCGCCTGTGCGGGGTTGGTGTACAACGCATCGGCTTCATTGACTTGCACATCATCTTCCTGGCCGCCAAGTTGCCCCAGCTCCGCCTCGACGCTGACATCAAAGCGATGGCAAAAATCCACCACCTCTTTGACCCGTGAAATATTTTGCGCAAAAGGCAAATGCGAGGCGTCAATCATGACTGAGCGCACGCCAGAACGAACCTTCTGAGCGATATCGTCAAATTTCGTGTGATGGTCGAGATGAATTGCCAGTGGATGGTGATATTGCTTCGCCATCGCGCTGACCAGCGCCAACAGATTTTCTGTACCAGCATGAGTAAATGTGCCAGGCGTTCCGGCGATGATGACCGGCGCATGCAGGTTGGCAGCGGTTTCCACCACCACTTGCATCGTTTCGAGATTGTGAATATTGAATGCCGGAACCGCATAACCGCCGCGCTGTGCGTTGTTCAGCATCTGCTTTGTCGATACCACGTACATTTTCATATCCTGTCGTTTGTTTTCGATTTCAAAATATAATGAAATTATTTGTTTTTAAATATCGAGATAACGATCACAAAAACGACAATATGAAAATTGTTCGAGGAGTGAAAGGCAAAAAAACGGCCTCCCGATAGGGAAGCCGTAGCAAAGTGCGCGTGTTTTTATGCCGGATGCGGTGTAAACATACGTGGCAGTGCTATGTAGGCATGATAAGACGCTTCCGCGTCGCATCAGGCATAGGTTGCCGGATGCAGTGTAAACGCCTTATCCGTCCTACGGGGTGGTGCTGTTCGTATGAGGCGTATCAGGCAATAGTAATTTTGCTATCGAGATAAACGTCCTGCACGGCATTAATCAGTTTCACGCCGTCAGCCATCGATTTCTTGAACGCCTTACGTCCAAGAATCAGCCCCATTCCGCCAGCGCGTTTGTTGATAACCGCAGTACGCACTGCATCGCTGAGGTCAGTTTCACCGCCCGCAGCACCGCCGGAGTTTATCAACCCAGCCCGACCCATATAGCAGTTAGCTAACTGATAACGCACCAGATCAATCGGGTTTTCGCTGGTCAATTTGCTGTAAACACGATCGTCGGTGTAACCGTAATTAATTGCTTTATAGCCGCCGTTATTTTCCGCCATTTTTTGTTTGACGATATCTGCACCGATGGTTGCCGCCAGATGGTTTGCCTGACCGGTCAGGTCGGCGGAAACATGGTAATCAACGCCATCTTTCTTAAAGGCGGAGTTACGCAAATAGGCCCACAGCACTGTCACCATACCCAGCTCGTGCGCACGTTCAAAAGCCGCAGAAATTTCTTCAATCTGGCGACGTGACTCTTCCGAGCCAAAATAGATAGTCGCACCAACCGCAACCGCGCCCATGTTGAACGCCTGCTCCACGCTGGCATACAGCGTTTGATCGTAGGTATTCGGGTAACTTAGCGTCTCGTTGTGATTAAGTTTGACGAGGAATGGAATGCGATGCGCATAACGCCGCGATACCGACGCCAGCACGCCGTAAGTTGACGCCACACAGTTACAGCCCGCTTCGATCGCCAGTTCAACAATGTTTTTCGGGTCAAAGTAGAGCGGGTTAGCAGCAAATGAAGCTCCGGCAGAGTGCTCAACGCCCTGGTCAACCGGCAGAATAGAAAGATATCCTGTGCCAGCCAGACGCCCGGTGTTGTACAACGTCTGCATATTACGTAACACCGCTGGCGGGCGATTATTGTCAATCATTACGCGGTCTACGTAGTCATGTCCGGGGAGATAAAGCTGGTCAGAAGGAATTGTCATACAACGGTGCTGTAAAAGGTTGTCGGCGTCTTTGCCAAGCAACTGCGCAATATCTGTCATTACTATGCTCCCGTAAATTCCGATTGGATATCGGCTATGGATTGTCCTGGCCCGCCTTTTGCGGGCAATCATAATCCTGGTCGTTACGGGCGAGTTTTTCCATCTTTTGGATGTTTTTTCAGCGTTTTCTGTTGGCTCGATTCATCAGAAAAAATGTTAGCGCGGTCAAGTTTTCACCGCAAAGGTATTTAAAAGGTATTATTAAGTGGTATTGTCATCGCGTACCTTACATTACCTGTCATGAAGGAATTAAAAGATGAAAACAACAGCAAAGCTGTCGTTCATGATGTTTGTTGAATGGTTTATCTGGGGCGCGTGGTTTGTGCCATTGTGGTTGTGGTTAAGTAAAAGCGGTTTTAGTGCCGGAGAAATTGGCTGGTCGTATGCCTGTACCGCCATTGCGGCGATCCTGTCGCCAATTCTGGTTGGCTCCATCACTGACCGCTTTTTCTCGGCGCAAAAAGTGCTGGCGGTATTGATGTTCGCAGGCGCGCTGCTGATGTATTTCGCTGCGCAACAGACCACTTTTGCCGGGTTCTTTCCGTTACTGCTGGCTTACTCTCTAACCTATATGCCGACCATTGCGCTGACTAACAGCATCGCTTTTGCCAACGTGCCGGATGTGGAGCGTGATTTCCCGCGCATTCGTGTGATGGGCACTATCGGCTGGATTGCCTCTGGTCTGGCATGTGGTTTCTTGCCGCAAATGCTGGGATATGCCGATATCTCACCGACTAACATCCCGCTGCTGATTACCGCCGGAAGTTCTGCTCTGCTCGGTGTGTTTGCGTTTTTCCTGCCCGACACGCCGCCAAAAAGCACCGGCAAAATGGACATTAAAGTCATGCTCGGCCTGGATGCGCTGATCCTGCTGCGCGATAAAAACTTCCTCGTCTTTTTCTTCTGTTCATTCCTGTTTGCGATGCCACTGGCGTTCTATTACATCTTTGCCAACGGTTATCTGACCGAAGTTGGCATGAAAAACGCCACCGGCTGGATGACGCTCGGCCAGTTCTCTGAAATCTTCTTTATGCTGGCATTGCCGTTTTTCACTAAACGCTTTGGTATCAAAAAGGTATTATTGCTTGGTCTGGTCACCGCTGCGATCCGCTATGGCTTCTTTATTTACGGTAGTGCGGATGAATATTTCACCTACGCGTTACTGTTCCTCGGTATTTTGCTTCACGGCGTAAGTTACGATTTTTACTACGTTACCGCTTACATCTATGTCGATAAAAAAGCCCCCGTGCATATGCGTACCGCCGCGCAGGGGCTGATCACGCTCTGCTGCCAGGGCTTCGGCAGTTTGCTCGGCTATCGTCTTGGCGGTGTGATGATGGAAAAGATGTTCGCTTATCAGGAACCGGTAAACGGACTGACTTTCAACTGGTCCGGGATGTGGACTTTTGGCGCGGTGATGATTGCCATTATCGCCGTGCTGTTCATGATTTTTTTCCGCGAATCCGACAACGAAATTACGGCTATCAAGGTCGATGATCGCGATATTGCGTTGACACAAGGGGAAGTTAAATGAAAACAGAACGTATTCTCGGTGCTCTTTATGGGCAGGCGTTAGGGGATGCGATGGGGATGCCCTCCGAGCTTTGGCCACGCAGCCGCGTTAAAGCACACTTTGGCTGGATTGACCGTTTTCTTCCTGGACCAAAGGAGAATAACGCGGCCTGTTATTTTAACCGCGCCGAATTCACCGACGATACCTCGATGGCGCTGTGTCTGGCGGATGCGTTACTGGAACGTGAAGGCAAGATCGATCCGGATCTGATTGGGCGTAATATTCTCGACTGGGCGCTGCGTTTCGACGCCTTTAACAAAAACGTACTAGGTCCGACCTCGAAGATTGCGCTTAACGCCATTCGCGACGGTAAACCCGTTGCTGAACTGGAAAACAACGGCGTGACCAACGGCGCAGCGATGCGCGTCTCGCCATTAGGTTGTTTGCTTCCGGCGCGTGATGTTGATTCCTTTATTGATGATGTGGCGCTGGCGTCGAGCCCGACCCATAAATCCGATCTGGCAGTTGCAGGTGCGGTAGTCATCGCATGGGCGATTTCTCGTGCCATTGACGGAGAAAGCTGGTCAGCGATTGTTGATTCCCTGCCTTCAATTGCGCGACATGCACAGCAAAAACGCATCACTACCTTCAGCGCCTCACTGGCAGCACGTCTGGAGATTGCGCTGAAAATTGTGCGCAATGCCGACGGCACCGAATCCGCCAGCGAACAGCTTTACCAGGTCGTTGGCGCAGGTACCAGCACTATTGAGTCCGTTCCGTGCGCCATTGCGCTGGTTGAACTGGCACAAACCGACCCGAATCGCTGCGCCGTCCTGTGCGCTAACCTTGGCGGCGACACAGACACCATCGGCGCTATGGCGACGGCGATTTGCGGCGCGTTGCATGGCGTTAACGCTATCGATCCTGCATTAAAGGCGGAACTGGATGCGGTAAATCAGCTTGATTTCAACCGCTATGCCACAGCGCTGGCGAAATATCGTCAACAACGGGAGGCGGTATGAGCGGCGCTCGATTACACACGCTGCTGCCTGAATTAACCTCGCGTCAGCCGGTGATGGTCGTCGGCGCGGCGGTCATTGATGTGATCGCCGACGCTTATGCCCTCCCCTGGCGTGGGTGCGATATCGAACTGAAGCAGCAGAGCGTTAACGTTGGCGGCTGCGCACTGAATATTGCCGTGGCGTTAAAGCGCCTCGGCATCGAAGCGGGTAATGCCTTGCCGCTCGGTCAGGGCGTGTGGGCGGAGATTATTCGCAACCGGATGGCGAAAGAGGGGTTAATCAGCCTGATCGATAACGCCGAAGGCGATAACGGCTGGTGTCTGGCGCTGGTTGAGCCGGATGGCGAACGCACTTTTATGTCATTCAGCGGTGTGGAAAATCAGTGGAATCGCCAGTGGCTGGCGCGATTAACCGTTGCGCCTGGCAGCCTGCTCTATTTTTCCGGTTATCAACTGGCCTCGCCCTGCGGCGAATTGTTAGTGGAATGGCTGGAAGAGCTGCAAGACGTGACGCCGTTTATCGATTTTGGCCCACGTATTGGCGATATCCCGGATGCATTACTGGCGCGGATCATGGCCTGTCGACCTTTAGTGTCGCTCAATCGTCAAGAGGCTGAGATTGCCGCCGAACGTTTTGCTTTATCCGCAGAGATAACAACACTTGGCGAGCAATGGCAGGAGAAATTTGCCGCGCCGTTGATCGTTCGTCTCGATAAAGAAGGCGCATGG
The DNA here is from genome assembly GCF_028421345.1 of Escherichia sp. S10b. Classification (NCBI taxonomy): domain Bacteria; kingdom Pseudomonadati; phylum Pseudomonadota; class Gammaproteobacteria; order Enterobacterales; family Enterobacteriaceae; genus Escherichia; species Escherichia sp. S10b. The sequence goes on along the minus strand of NZ_JAHZSO010000164.1, from coordinate 48,192 downwards.
TATTTCAGCAACGACGCTTCTGGCTGCATTCCGGCATTTCCAACGCAAGTTGTAGACACCATTGGGGCGGGCGACAGTCATGCCGGTGGCGTACTTGCCGGGCTGGCCTCTGGTCTGCCACTGGCGGATGCCGTATTACTGGGCAATGCAGTGGCGTCGTGGGTTGTCGGGCATCGGGGCGGTGATTGTGCGCCAACGCGCGAGGAACTACTCCTCGCACACAAAAACGTATAGATCGCTGCGACAGTGGCTAATGCTGTACTCAATAGGCCGTTGCTGTTGGTCAAGCGCCACTTGCTTGATCACCAGCACCGGTATTTTGCTATCTAACTGAATATGTGACTGAAACTCGGCATCCGGCATCCGGGCGCTAACGCGGGAACGCGTACGTTGTGGGTAAATGTGCTGGCTGCGGAAATAGTCATAAAGTGAAATCCCGATGGCATCAACATCATGAATTAAATGCGCCGGAACCCACGATTCCTCAATCGATACCGCTTCTTCATCGACATAGCGAATACGCTTAAGCAAAAAGACATCACTTCCTGCTTCGACCGCCAGCTGCTGCGCGACTTCTTCGGGACATTTCACGACACGCTTGTTAACCCATAGCGTATCGGGCTTTTTCCCGCGCAATACCACCTGCTGAGAAAAACCTCGCGCTTCTTTCAACGAGTATTCGAAGATGTTGTTGATCTGCGTGCCGTAACCGCGCGAACGCGTCACCACACCCTCTTCTTCCAGCGCCTGCATCGCCTTGCGCACCGTAATGCGCGAAACGCCGGTTAACTGACTTAAATCACGCTCACCGGGCAAAATATTGCCATGCTCCAGCACCCCGCTGCGCACGGCATTTTTTACCGTTTCGGCAAACTTAATATAAAGCGGCGTGTTATCCGCCGCTAAAATACGCTCGTTCAGTTGGGCAATCAGCTGGGTATGCGCTTGTTCCATTTGTCTTTTTCCTGCCGAGGAGTCTGGTGGGAGTATATCACTGCTTCTTATTTAAGGCGTTTCTTTAATCCCATCAACGAATGCCTGCAACTCCTCCACCGTGCCATGAAATACATTAAAATCCACCGGACCATTGATGCCATCTACCTGTCCACGGTCGGAATGCTGCCAGAAGCGCCAGGCCATGCCGTCATTGTCCGGACGACGTTGATAATAGTGAGCCACCCACCACGGATATTCATTGAAATAGCCCGCCAGATTGGTGTGATAAAAAACGGCTCCTGAGTAAATAATCGGCTTTTTTCCCGTACTTTTTTCGACCATTTTTAGCCACTGACTTACTCGTTTGCGTAATTCTTTTGCCGATAATTTTCCCCGTTCTTCTACGTCCAGTACCGCAGGGAAATCGCCTTGTGAGAAATCCACCGTTTGCAGAAATAATCGTGCCTGAACCGGCGCTGCTACCGACGGGGAGAAATAATGATACGCCCCGCGCAGCAGGCCATTTTCGCGGCTTAGTTGCCAGTTACGCGAAAAATACGGGTCCACCAGCTTTTCGCCTTCCGTCGCCTTAATAAAAGCAAACTGTAAGCGGATACCGTTGTCGCGCATTTTTGCCACCCGCTGCCAGTCGATCCGCTCCTGCCAGCGAGAAACATCTATTCCGTGAATGGTGTAACTGGCAGGAATGCGAATAGCGAAAGATTTAACCGGGCGATAACCGTAGAAATGGATGTAGTCTGTAATCTGAACTGCTGTCGAATAGAAAAAATTCACCGTCTGACGCGGATAAATTGCAACGATGGAAATTAGCCCAAGAGCGCATAATAGAGAGGTGAGTTTTTTTCGACTGGTAATTCTTAGCTGCATTGGTTTCATCCCTGAATGTCAGTGCCAAAGGCTGACAATAACCAAAGCAGCTATAGTACGGTGCTCACCACCAGGCGTGGAAGTGGTGAACCGGACCAATACCGTGACCAACTTCCAGCGTGTCGGCCTGGGCTAATGCTGATGAAAGCCAGCTTTTTGCCTCCTGTACGGTGTCAGCCCAGTTTGTATGGCGCGGGCGTAGTGCAGCCAACGCCGCAGAGAGCGTACAACCAGTGCCGTGGGTGTTTTTGGTCATAATGCGCGGTGCGGTAAACCGTTGTTCACCCTCGCGGGTAAACAGCCAGTCCGGGCTTTGCTCATCATCCAGATGACCACCTTTCATTAGCACTGCGCCACAGCCCATCGCCAACAGCGATCGCCCTTGTTCCAGCATTTCCTGTTCGGTGCGCGCGTGTGGCGCGTCGAGCAAGGCGGCAGCTTCGGGCAAGTTTGGCGTTATTAATGAAACCTGTGGCAATAATCGACTGCGCAGCGTAGCAACCGCCGAAGGTGAAAGCAGCGGGTCGCCGCTTTTTGCCAGCATAACGGTGTCGAGTACCACGTTTTGGATCTGATAACGTTGCAACCGTTCTGCCACCGCTTCAACAATATCGGTTTCCGCCAACATACCGATTTTAGTGGTGTCGATTCGCACATCGCTGAACACCGAATCGAGCTGGGCGGCGACAAAATCAGGCTCAATGCGATACACCGACTGTACGCCACGGGTATTTTGCGCCACCAGTGCAGTAATAACTGAGCAACCATAAGCGCCAAGTGCCGAGAAGGTTTTAAGATCGGCCTGAATCCCCGCACCACCACTCGGATCAGTACCGGCAATCGTCAGAGCGTTAATTCGTTTCATGCCTGCACCTCCTGCGTCAATTGCCAGAGCGCATCAAGGAAATGTGGAACAAAACTGCCTGGCCCCTCGCTTCTGGCGACTGCGCGCTCTCCGGCTTGTTTCATCCAGTGACAGGCAGATGCGACATTTTCCAGCGTATCGCCTGGTAACGCACAGCAGGCAGCGACAACCGCCGATAATGCACAGCCAGTTCCTACCACTTTGGTCATTAACGGATCGCCACCGTGAATGCCAACGGCGCGATGGCCATCGGTAACATAATCCACCTCGCCAGTGACCACGACGATTGCGCCAGTTTCCCGTGCCAGTGTTTGTGCAGCGGGTATCGCGTTAGCTGCGGCGTCAGTGGTATCCACTCCCCGTCCACCATTAGCAATGCCAGCTAATGCCATGATTTCCGAAGCATTACCACGTATCGCTGCCGGTTTAAAAGATAAAAGTTCATGACAAAAATGGCGGCGATAATCGAGCGCACCAACCGCTACTGGATCAAGCGTCCAGGGTGTTTGAGAGCTTTTTGCTTGCTCAACGGCAGCACGCATCGCCTGAGCGCGTGGCTGCGTCAGTGTGCCAACGTTAATCAACAAGGCACTGGCGATAGCCGCAAACTGACTGGCCTCTTCGGTTTCGATAACCATCGCTGGCGATGCACCGAGCGCCAGCAAGGTATTGGCAGTAAAGGTTTGCACCACATCGTTGGTCATGCAGTGCACAAGAGGGGAATGTTGGTGAAAAAGGTGTAACGCGTGCGCAGATTGCGCTGAACTCAGCAGGTCGACTTGCATAGTTTGCTCCTGCCATAACGTGAAGAAGCAATGACCTGGTGGTCCGTGACTTCCCTACGCTGGCATTATCCAGATCAGGTGATACGGGTATTTCTCAGCCTTCACGCAGAAGGGCACCCCGAGTCGTTTGGTTGCGATGATAAATCGCAGAGGAGGATGGTAATGTCCAGCGCACGCGTTGTAAACGAGGAAAAACGGCAGTTTTACAATCGCGTTAATAAATTATTTGATATATGAATCCAGCACCTTCAGAACGACATCCAGATCTTCTTCACGTTTTAGCTCATCCCCCTGGTGAACGATGTGTTCCGTCAGATGACCTTTAATCACTTCCCGCATCAGACCGTTTACCGCGCCACGGATAGCAGCAATCTGTTGTAAAACTGCAGCGCATTCGTGCGGCTCGTCGAGCATTTTCTTGAGCGCCACGACCTGGCCCTGAATCTTACTGGCACGCGCTTTCAGTTTCTGTTTATCACGGATTGTATGAGACATGGCAACACCTGGTTAACAAGAATATGAAAAATCATAGCACTATTAATCTACTGGGGGGTAGTATCAGGTACTGGGGGGGAGTAGAATCAGATTGCCGAATTAATACTAAGAATTATTATCATGACCGAATTTACAACTCTTCTTCAGCAAGGAAACGCCTGGTTCTTCATCCCCAGCGCCATCTTACTTGGTGCGCTTCATGGCCTGGAACCAGGGCACTCAAAAACGATGATGGCGGCGTTTATCATCGCCATCAAAGGCACCATTAAACAGGCGGTGATGCTCGGACTGGCAGCAACTATTTCGCATACCGCAGTGGTCTGGTTAATTGCCTTTGGCGGGATGGTGATCAGCAAGCGCTTTACTGCTCAATCAGCAGAACCGTGGCTCCAGCTGATTTCCGCAGTGATCATTATTGGCACCGCGTTCTGGATGTTCTGGCGTACCTGGCGCGGCGAACGCAACTGGCTGGAGAATATGCACGAGTATGATCATGAACATCATCACCACGATCACGAAGATCACCACGACCATGGACATCATCACCATCACGAACATGGCGAGTATCAGGATGCCCATGCACGAGCCCATGCCAATGATATTAAACGACGCTTTGATGGTAGAGAGGTCACCAACTGGCAAATTTTGTTATTTGGCTTAACAGGTGGTCTTATCCCCTGTCCGGCAGCAATTACCGTGCTGTTGATTTGCATTCAGTTGAAAGCCCTGACACTGGGCGCAACACTGGTCGTCAGTTTCAGCATTGGCCTGGCGTTAACGCTTGTCACCGTAGGCGTTGGCGCAGCAATCAGCGTTCAGCAGGTCGCAAAACGCTGGAGCGGATTTAACACTCTCGCTAAACGCGCCCCCTATTTTTCCAGTCTGTTGATTGGCTTAGTCGGTGTGTATATGGGCGTACATGGCTTCATGGGCATAATGCGATAACTCAATCCTTTAGGCTTGCATGTTATCTTCAGCCCAGGATGATTCTTAAATCAGCTATTTCCGCTGACTCTCTGCTCGCTAAGGATGCTTTTAGGGCATCCTTTCATTTACACTTTTTACGAAATCATGGGATCACTAACAAAATATCGCTTGTCAGTTATATTGTATGGCAGGAAAGATATGCGACTGATATTACAGATCCCCAAAGTGGAGAGTTTATGACCATTAAAAATAAGATGTTGCTGGGTGTGCTTTTGCTGGTTACCAGTGCCGCCTGGGCCGCACCAGCCACCGCGGGTTCGACCAATACCTCGGGAATTTCTAAGTATGAGTTAAGTAGTTTCATTGCTGACTTTAAGCATTTCAAACCAGGTGATACCGTCCCAGAGATGTACCGCACCGATGAGTACAACATTAAGCAGTGGCAGTTACGTAACCTGCCCGCGCCTGATGCCGGGACGCACTGGACCTATATGGGTGGCGCGTACGTGTTGATCAGCGACACCGACGGTAAAATCATTAAAGCCTACGACGGTGAGATTTTTTATCATCGCTAAAAAAAGCCCCCTCATCATGAGGGGGAAATGCAGACACCTTGTTATTTTTTATTATTAGCCACTTGCTCGTCTTGCTTGTTATTAGTCGTATTTCACGTTGATTAATGCGGTTGCCTCCAGTGCGCCAGATTTAACTTTGTTTGTATCGTAGACGTAGTAACTGGCAGTTATCGGAATTGAAACCGTTGTATCTGTAAGTTTTGACTTTGCCGCAATTTCTTTTAAATTTGTGTATCCTTTACTGCTGTTAGTGATATTTAAAAGTGTGACTGACGAACCATTACTTTCAAGAATAAATCCTACGCCATTATCTTCCGCACCTTTCAGTATTGTGTTGCTGTTGGTTAACAAGTCAGAACTTGATAAATACACCTGCATTTTCCGTGATGTTTGATTTTGTTGACCTAATAAATTTTTACAACGCAGAATAATATCCCCTTGTTTACTATTTATTGTTGCTTTGTTACCTGTGGCTGGTAATTGTGAAACGGGAATACTGTCTAAAGTAATTAATAAATCGTCCGGTTTGCAGGTTGTGGTTATCGGGTTGTATGACAATGTCAGATTAAAGGAATAGACACCTGCATTTTGTGCCAATGCATTTCTGTAGCTATTTACACATGCATCCCATGACTTGCCACCTAATAAACACAGTAGAAATTGTACTGCGGCACTCCCGCGTGTCGATGATGAAGCACTGGATAATGTCGCAACTCCATTAATCATCACTGAACCGCCGCCCCCCGCAGAAACATTCACTTTTGCATTACTGGCCGCAGGTGTCACCGTTACCGAATAACCACTGGTGAAACTGGTCTGATTATTTGATAACGTGATGTTGTTTTTATTGGTCCATTCAAAATGTAAATTTAATTTAATGGTATCGTTATAAAGTCCAACAATAATATCCGACGGGCTCATAGGGGTGATAGTATTTGTACTCACGCATGACGAATCATTAAAATTATGCTCATATGTCGCCATTTGTGTTTGAGTAAGTGCAAAATCCCCCTGAACAACCAAATTGTGCTGAACAGATAACTCACTATAACATGCCGCATAGCTCACAGGCATAACCATCATCATTACTATAAATAACATTATACGAATATTCATAACCACCTGACTATTACTGGCAAATATAATTTCTACTTTCATCAATCTCTTTACCGAAGGTGATTGTGCATGAAAGTCCTTGTTGCTTATCAATTGCTACATTAACCGATGGCGGTATTTCATTGGTGCGAATAAATAACTGGCTTCCCTGGCCGACAACGCCAATATTATGACCGTGGATATCATTGACTTCATAACCAAACGTTAATGGTTGCCCATCCGCTCTTAACGCTTTTATAAACCAGGGCTTGCGCTGATCGGTATCAAAATTAACCAGTACAACCGCGCCGCGATAAGGTGCGGCAATTTTCCGGTTGCCACGTAATTCTGCTTCGCTATCGCTTTGCGACACATCCAGCATCAGGTGATTTTCCCGATAAGGTGTCATTCCGTCGTATACCACCACTCCATTACGGTTTGTTGTGCGATATTTTTGCCCATTGACATAAGCATCTTTAATTCCTGGCGCATTCATCACAGCAAACGTTTCGGAAAGACGGTTCGCCAGATTAACGCCACCCGACCAGGCGACAATGCCCCCTGAAACACTGGCTCCAGCCTGTCGATAAGTACTCGACTGACTATAACTGCCATTCACTGTTGCCACCGGCGCGTTCCAGGTTAAATTCGCTCCAGCTGTCGTTTCATTTCCCTGATGTTGATGACTCAGGTTGACACCATAATTGAACTGATCCCGACTCCCTACTGTTCCTGATAATCCCGTATTATTTGAGGCAAACCCCTGATCATCAAACGTCGTTGAGTTAGACATATATATTTGCCGACGAGGCGTCGAAACGTCATCACCCCAATCAAAGGGAATCGATATAAAAATATTAAAACGTTTCTCTTCATGATGATTCTCGTCATAAGCCTGGCTTGCCGCGAGGGTATAGCTTATCCGTCGCAGGTTGTTGGAATAACTCAACTGATAATCCTTACTACTGCCGCTACGCCCCCAGTAATCTCGCCATAACGTACTTAATGACACAGACCCCCAACCTTCTGGCAATGACTGGCTCATATTGGCGGAAAAGCTATTTTTGCGACCAAAATCATTCTGGTAATAATCGGCAATGTCATAGACATCGTTTTCATCACGGCGATAATTATCTTTATTGTTTGCCCAAACGTGATCGTTAAATGTCCGGTAATCACGCGACGAATAACGCCAGGCCGCCAGACCAAAACGCGTCGACGTTTGGCTCACAAATTTGTTGTAGGCAATTTGATAACTTTGCCCGTCAAACACATCGCCGTTGTCTTGTTTACTATGCGACTTCGTGGCATCGACGGAAATGGCACCAATGCGTGTATTCCAGCCAGTCCCCAGAGTGAACGCGTAATAATTATTCGCAACCATCGAGCCACCATACAACGTCAATAAGTTATTAAAACCATACTGATAACCCGCCTGGACAAAATCACTATGTTTGCTCGCCCCTTCAATATGGCTACGACCCGCCGCAAAATCATATTTCGACACGCCGGGTTGCAGCATATTTAGCACCGCTGCATAAGGCACCAGATAGGTGGTTACCGAACCGTCCGCCTCTTTCACGCTGACATCAAGATCTGCTCCACCACCGGCCAACTGCAAATCTGTAATCGCAAACGGGCCAGGAGGAACCTCTTTCTGATAAACCACAAAACCATTCTGTTCAATAGTTACCAGCGCGTTACTCTGAGCAATCCCCTGCACCCGTGGCGTAAAATTTTGTTTCGAGTTAGGCAACATCTGCATATCACGAAACAACCGCACACCTCTGAAGCGAACAGAATCAAAAATATCGCTTGATGTGTACATATCACCCACGCGAAGCGTGCCGAGAAGTTGGGCAAATCCACGTTCCAGATACAGGGTATTGCTTTTCCACACCCCTGGATTGTTATTTGTTTTACTGAAACTGGCATCAGAATGCAGTTGCCACCCCAGTAAATTTAACCCGCTGTTAAAACGTACATATGTACTCTTACTATTACCCGACGCTTTATAGTCACTGTAATACTGACTCACATAATAAGAGGTATAAAACGCATTAATACCCCGCTCCCAGTTTTCCGGTGGAACATAGCCACTTTCCAGTTCTTCCACCCAGGCCTGCGGGACACTGAAATCGAGACGAAAAACCCCGATATCCCAGGTATAGCTCCCACCCTGAACAAGTTGCTCAAATGTTAAACATTGCTTACCGCTGGCGAAGTTATCGCTATTAATGCCTAACCGCTTGATAACTTCTCTTGATAAACATGTTTCTTGCGGGTTGTCTTTAACAATAATCTCATATTTCCCGCGCCATTGCTTATTGACATAAATATCAATGTCATACTGCCCCGGTAAGGGTTGATTATCATCAAGACGAATATTTGCAACCTGCTGGTCTTTCATTCCACCTATCATAAAATGGGTATCAAAGGTTTCTTCAGCTGCATAAGCTTCAATGCCGAGCAATAACGCTACGATTGCTGATGCAAGTGGGGTCATTCTCAACATAGGCAGCTCCTGCAATTAAATTTTGTCACTAATATAGTTGCCGTGGTCATCGATAATGGTCAGATACCAGTTATTTGCATTATTACTTTTGACATTAACACTCTGACTTTCTAAGGGGGCAATCATTATAGTTTCATAATTGACTTTGACATTATTAGCTTTGACATCCGAAATCGTCACCCAATTAGCTGAGTCATTTTTTATCACCAATCCATTGCCACTGCGATTTACCAGTAACTTTTTAAAGGTCGCTTTATTTACCGGAGCAATACCCGCCGGCCGGTAAAACAATTTGATTCTGTTTTGCATCGCAAACTTCAGTGCATTCTTACCTTCTTGTTCTGGACTATTTGGTGGAATATCCAGAACATTCAGATAAAAAATGCTTTCTTTATTAGTGGGCAGTTTATTCGGCATAATTTTGATTTTTACTTGCTGCCCGGAATTTGCCCCTATTTTTGCAACTGGTGGCGTTAACATGAAAGGAACCTGAATTTTTTCTGGTGGTAACGACGTATCGCCATCATCAATCCACGCCTGCAGCAGCGAAGAACGATTTCCCTGGTTCATCAACTGCACCATAACTTCTTTATTTTCTGCCGGGTAAATAATGCGCGTCCCGTAGATAACAATTCCGGCATGTGCAGGAAGGACCATAGAAAAAATGAGTAAAGATAATAATCCTTTCATTTTAATGCCTCTTAAATTAAAAGGCCGCCATGGGATAGCGGCCATGTTTATTACCTGGAGAAACTTGCAATTTTATTTATTAATCCTGCGCCACACGCATAACCAGAGAAGATAACACATCACCTGATTGCACTGAGTTATCTGTTAGTTTCAGGTATTTTGCTTTAAACGGAATAGCATATTGACCTTCCGCTGTTTTATAACTCTCAATATTAAAAGGTGCAGAAACATCCAGGACATCGCTGTTATCACCTAAATAGAGATAGTAACCCACGGTATCGTTGCTACTGGCTATCGCCTTATCGTTGCCGGTTATTTTGTCGTTGGTAATCAACGAGAGTTTTACACCAGCAACTTCTTTCGGGCAGCTAATTTTTAACATGCTGCTGGTTACACCGACTGCATCATCATAGGTAGAATATTTAGCTTTACCTTCAAAGACAGTGGTTGGTACAGTCGGCATATTAATACTTACTGAATCACCACCCGCTTCGAATTTACACGGAGATTCTGCAATATTTCCTTTAATGGTTAATGTTCCGGTATCAACGTCTGCAGCAAATACTCCAGCGCTCATAAAAAAAGAAGAAAAGACAGCGGCAGCAATAATTGAACGTTTCATAATATGTTCCTTAATAAAATTTATTTTTGGTTGTTAAGAGTCTGTATCTCTTGGAAACAAATTTCTCACATCAAAAAAGTTGCCGCAATGTAAACATATTGTTTTATTGATTTAAAACAAATTAACCAATGCAATATAAATACAACAAATACTTAAGAGTATTAAATATTTATCGCATCTATTAATTAATGTAGATTTATGTAAATGGTATTGTTGATATCAATAAAAAAGCCGAAATCATTTATATAAATGATTTCGGCTTTCTAAATGCAATTAAAATCAGGTTGCCAAATTAATCGTAGCGATTTAACACGATTCGACGTTTGCTATCGCTACCTGCAACAACCACTTCTGTCGTAACACCTTTGACGGGCGAAGAAACCTGATGACGGGTGTCAACATTATACGTTAACTGACCACAATGCTGTTGTGGTTGACTATTAACCATAGCCATACTGCATGTTGGGGGACTGATCCTGCCATTAATCGTTAATGTGGCAGTCTCTGAAGAGAATGCGGGAGAAGCCAATCCATAGGCAAGAAAAATAATTCCTGACAGCCAGTACTTATTCATTGAACGTTATCCCTGTAGTAAAGGTTATGCCTGGATAGAATGAGTGCATAACAAACTATAGCTGTACATCCACTACACAGCCACGAAGGATGATAATGAAGCATTGCCTGTACGATCAATCGACTTTATAGAGTTTCGGACGAAGGTCCGCAGAATATTCGCAGTATTAAATAAGTGTTCATTAATGCGGCAAAAACTAATACACCGCATCAATGTAACATCTCTGCGGTGTATGAAGAATAACCAGAATGGTTAATAGGCGTTAGACCGCGCGGAAGGAAATCTCGCCTGGAATGACTTCACCCTGCCAGTAGAGCTGAGCTGCAACGCGGTCAGCCAGCTGGCGGTAGATAGCGGTAAATTCGCTCTCCGGACGGCTGATAACCGTTGGCGTGCCTTTATCGAGATCCTCACGTAAGGAGATGTGTAACGGCATCTGCCCCAGCAGCTGTGTGTGGTATTTTTCAGCCAGTTTCTCTGCACCACCGGTACCGAAAATCGGTTCATGGTGACCACAGTTACTGCAAATATGCACACTCATGTTCTCGACAATACCAAGCACCGGAACCTCGACTTTCTCGAACATCACAATGCCTTTTTTCGCATCGATCAACGCGATGTCCTGCGGGGTGGTGACCACGACTGCACCAGTTACTGGAATGTTTTGCGCCAGCGTCAATTGAATGTCACCGGTGCCTGGCGGCATATCAAGCACCAGATAGTCGAGATCCGGCCACAAGGTTTCCTGCAACATCTGCATTAACGCCTTGCTCGCCATCGGTCCACGCCACACCATCGCATTGTCGTCAGTGACCAGATAACCAATTGAATTGGTTGCCAGGCCATGAGACATAATCGGTGCCATATGGGTACCGTCCGGCGAAGTTGGACGCTGATTTTCTGCGCCCAGCATGGTGGGAATTGATGGGCCGTAGATATCGGCGTCCAGAATGCCGACTTTCGCCCCTTCCGCCGCCAGTGCCAGCGCCAGGTTTACCGCCGTGGAGGATTTACCCACGCCGCCTTTACCGGAACTGACCGCAATGATGTTCTTCACACCATTAATACCCGGCTGATTCTTCACGCGTTTTAAGGTGGCGATATTGTGCGACAGTTTCCAGTCGATAGCTTTCGCCCCGGTGATACGCAGCAGTTCGGCGCTACATTGCTCTTTTAACTCTTCAAACGCGCTATGCCAGACGAATGGCATAACCAGTTCCACATGCAACGTGTCGTCCATCCAGGCGACATGGTGCAACGCTTTCAGCGTGGTGAGGTTATGCTTCAGGGTTGGGTGCTGAAAATTGGCCAGTGTCCCGGCGACCATTGCGCGCAAGGCTTCTGGTGATTTGGCCTGGGATTGTTCGTTCATCCCGACTCCTTTTTTGTATAGATAAACCATCAGCTGATAGTTTACCTGAAGAATATAGAGAAGTACTTACTTAACATTTTCCCATTTGGTACTATCTAACCCCTTTTCACTATTAAGAAGTAATGCCTACTATGACTCAAGTCGCGAAGAAAATTCTGGTGACGTGCGCACTGCCGTACGCTAACGGCTCAATCCACCTCGGCCATATGCTGGAGCACATCCAGGCTGATGTCTGGGTCCGTTACCAGCGAATGCGCGGCCACGAGGTCAACTTCATCTGCGCCGACGATGCCCACGGTACACCGATCATGCTGAAAGCTCAGCAGCTTGGTATCACCCCGGAGCAGATGATTGGCGAAATGAGTCAGGAGCATCAGACTGATTTCGCAGGCTTTAACATCAGCTATGACAACTATCACTCGACGCACAGCGAAGAGAACCGCCAGTTGTCAGAACTTATCTACTCTCGCCTGAAAGAGAACGGTTTTATTAAAAACCGCACCATCTCTCAGCTGTACGATCCGGAAAAAGGCATGTTCCTGCCGGACCGTTTTGTGAAAGGCACCTGCCCGAAATGTAAATCCCCGGATCAATACGGCGATAACTGCGAAGTCTGCGGCGCGACCTACAGCCCGACTGAATTGATCGAGCCGAAATCGGTGGTTTCTGGCGCTACGCCGGTAATGCGTGATTCTGAACACTTCTTCTTTGATCTGCCCTCTTTCAGCGAAATGTTGCAGGCATGGACCCGCAGCGGTGCGTTGCAGGAGCAGGTGGCAAATAAAATGCAGGAGTGGTTTGAATCCGGCCTGCAACAGTGGGATATCTCCCGCGACGCGCCATACTTTGGTTTTGAAATTCCGAACGCGCCGGGCAAATATTTCTACGTCTGGCTGGACGCACCGATTGGCTACATGGGTTCTTTCAAGAATCTGTGCGACAAGCGCGGCGACAGCGTAAGCTTCGATGAATACTGGAAGAAAGACTCCACCGCCGAGCTGTACCACTTCATCGGTAAAGATATTGTTTACTTCCACAGCCTGTTCTGGCCTGCCATGCTGGAAGGCAGCAACTTCCGCAAGCCGACCAACCTGTTTGTTCATGGCTATGTGACGGTGAACGGCGCAAAGATGTCCAAGTCTCGCGGCACCTTTATTAAAGCCAGCACCTGGCTGAATCATTTTGACGCTGACAGCCTGCGTTACTACTACACTGCGAAACTCTCTTCGCGCATTGATGATATCGATCTCAACCTGGAGGATTTCGTTCAGCGTGTGAATGCCGATATCGTGAACAAAGTGGTTAACCTGGCCTCTCGTAATGCGGGCTTTATCAACAAGCGTTTTGACGGCGTGCTGGCAAGCGAATTGGCTGACCCGCAGTTGTACAAAACCTTCACTGATGCCGCTGAAGTGATTGGTGAAGCGTGGGAAAGCCGCGAATTTGGTAAAGCAGTGCGCGAAATCATGGCGCTGGCTGATCTGGCTAACCGCTATGTCGACGAGCAGGCTCCGTGGGTGGTGGCAAAACAGGAAGGCCGCGATGCCGACCTGCAGGCAATTTGCTCAATGGGCATAAACCTGTTCCGCGTGCTGATGACTTACCTGAAGCCGGTACTGCCGAAACTGACCGAGCGCGCAGAAGCATTCCTCAATACAGAACTGACCTGGGATGGTATCCAGCAACCGCTGCTGGGCCACAAAGTGAATCCGTTCAAAGCGCTGTATAACCGCATCGATATGAAGCAGGTTGAAGCACTGGTGGAAGCGTCTAAAGAAGAAGTGAAAGCAGCTGCCGCGCCAGTTACTGGCCCACTGGCAGATGATCCGATTCAGGAAACCATCACCTTTGACGACTTCGCAAAAGTTGACCTGCGCGTGGCGCTGATCGAAAACGCAGAGTTTGTTGAAGGTTCTGACAAACTGCTGCGCCTGACACTGGATCTCGGCGGTGAAAAACGCAATGTCTTCTCCGGTATTCGTTCTGCCTACCCGGATCCGCAGGCACTGATCGGGCGTCACACCATTATGGTGGCCAACCTGGCACCGCGTAAAATGCGCTTTGGTATCTCCGAAGGCATGGTAATGGCTGCTGGTCCTGGCGGGAAAGATATCTTCCTGTTAAGCCCGGATGCTGGTGCTAAACCAGGCCATCAGGTGAAATAATCCCCCTTTAAGGCGCTGCATCGACAGCGCCTTTTCTTTATAAATTCCTAAAGTTGTTTTCTTGCGATTTTGTCTCTCTCTAACCCGCATAAATACTGGTAGCATCTGCATTCAACTGGATAAAATTACAGGGATGCAGAATGAGACACTTTATCTATCAGGACGAAAAATCACATAAATTCTGGGCAGTTGAGCAACAGGGAAACGAGTTGCATATCAGTTGGGGAAAAGTTGGCACCAAAGGGCAAAGCCAGATAAAAAGTTTTTCAGATGCTGCGGCAGTGGCAAAAGCGGAGCTTAAGCTGATTGCGGAGAAGGTGAAGAAGGGGTATGTGGAGCAAGCGAAGGATAATTCTTTGCAACCTTCCCAAACGGTAACGGGCTCTCTCAAGGTAGCGGACTTATCCACCATTATTCAGGAACAACCCTCTTTCGTAGCAGAAACCCGTGCGCCTGACAAAAATACAGATGCTGTTTTACCGTGGCTGGCGAAAGATATTGCTGTCGTTTTTCCGCCCGAAGTTGTACACACCACGTTAAGTCATCGCCGCTTTCCCGGAGTTCCTGTTCAGCAAGCAGACAAATTGACCCAATTACGTCGCTTAGCCTGTAGTGTGTCGCAACGGGATAATAAAACAGCCACATTTGACTTCAGCGCCTGTTCTTTAGAATGGCAAAACACCGTCGCCCAGGCGATCAGTCAGATCGACGGCCTGAAAACAACACAGCTACCATCACCAGTAATGGCTGTACTCACGGCACTTGAAATGAAATGCACAAGATATAAAGTGCGTGAGGATGTTATGGATCAGATCGTCCAGGAAGGCGGTCTGGAATATGCTACTGATGTAATAATACACCTTCAACAGATTGATATTAAATGGGATTATGCGAATAATGTCATTATTATTCTGCCGTCTGGCATTGCACCTGACTACTTGGAGCAATATTCCAGATTTGAATTACGCCTACGTAAACATTTATCACTGGCGGAAGAGTCTCTCTGGCAAAAATGTGCACAAAAACTTATTGCCGCAATTCCACATATTCCAGAATGGCGGCAACCATTAATTGCTTTGTTATTACCCGAAAAACCAGAAATTGCACATGAAATTGCCCAGCGTCTACTGGGGCAAAAAAAATTACCCTCGCTTGAGTGGTTAAAAATAGTGGCGACTGATGAGCACATTCTTGCCTCATTAGAAAAATATCACGAGCCATATGCCATTTTTGATGATTACTATTGTGGTGCGATATGGTCAGCCACCGTATTACAGGAGCAAGGTGTTGCAGCCCTGCCCCGATTTGCTCCCTATGCCGCAAGTGACTACTGCGCCGATGTGTTGCGTCATATCAATCATCCGTTCGCATTAACACTGCTTATACGTGTAGCCGGGCATACTAAACGCTGTCACGATCGGATGACGAAAGCCTGCGCTGCGTTCCCACATGCAGCAATGGCGGCACTGACGGAACTTCTTGGGCAAAAAGAAGAGAACAGTTGGCGCATTATGCTAATGACAATGCTTATCTCACAACCAGCACTGGCAGAACAGGTCATTCCCTGGCTCTCGACACCCGCAGTTGCCGTACTGAAATCATGCCAGCAACAACTGACACAGCCCTCAAACCATGCCAGCGCCGATCTACTGCCAGCCGTAGTAGTCTCCCCTCCCTGGCTTTCGAAAAAGAAAAAATCGCCGATTCCGGTGCTGGATTTAGCGCCATTAGGCATTGAGCCAATCTGTTATCTGACAGAAGAAATCAGTAATCAACTTTTGGCGAAATATATCTGGTATTCAAAACACATCACGGTTAGCCATGAAGAAAGTACTACCAACCTGTTGGCAAGGATGGGTTTTCAACGACGGATCGCTGGTACATATATTAAAGCTCCCGAAGCGGTAGTTGAGGCATGGCTAAATGAAGATTATTCAACCTTACTAAGTGAATTTAAGGTGTTTCATTCACCTACCGGGCATTATTGGCAGTTGGGGATTTTGACAACATTGCCGCTGGAGAAAGCAGTAAAAGCATGGAATGCCCTTACCCTATCTCCACATACCGATACCGAATACGCCATGTTACATTTTGGACTCAAAGGGTTACCTGGGTTAGTAAACTCACTTGCACGCTATCCACAAGAAGCCTTGCCCATCACGAATTACTTCGCAGCGAGTGAGCTGGCTCCTGCCGTCGCCCGTGCCTTCAACAAACTGAAAACGCTACGCGAAAACGCCCGTAGCTGGCTGTTGAAATACCCGGAACATGCCCTTACCGGCCTGCTGCCTGCGGCGCTCGGCAAAGCCGGTGAAGCACAGGATAACGCCCGCGCTGCCTTGCGTATGCTTACCGAAAACGGTCATCAGCCATTACTGCAAGAAATCGCCCGACGTTATAACCAGCCGGAAGTAACCGATGCGGTGAACGCTCTGCTTGCGCTCGATCCCTTAGATAATCACCCGACAAAAATCCCCACTCTTCCGGCCTTTTATCAGCCATCGCTCTGGACGCGCCCGGTATTAAAAGCAAATGCCCAATCACTGCCAGATAGCGCCCTCCTCCACCTCGGTGAAATGCTCCGCTTCCCTCAGGAAGAGGCTCTGTATCCGGGATTATTGCAGGTGAAAGACGTCTGTTCCGCCGACTCACTGGCGGGATTTGCCTGGGATCTGTTTACCGCCTGGCAGACCGCTGGCGCGCCGTCGAAAGAGAGTTGGGCGTTCACTGCGTTAGGCGTTCTCGGTAACGATGACACCGCCCGCAAACTGACGCCATTAATACGCGCCTGGCCTGGTGAATCCCAGCATAAACGCGCCACCGTTGGGTTGGATATTCTCGCTGCTATCGGTAGTGATATCGCCCTTATGCAGCTTAACGGCATCGCCCAGAAACTGAAATTCAAAGCATTACAGGAGCGGGCAAAAGAAAAAATTGCCGACATTGCCGAGAGCCGCGAACTCACGGTGGCGGAGCTTGAAGATCGGTTAGCACCGGATCTCGGTCTGGATGATAACGGTTCGCTGCTGCTGGATTTTGGCCCACGGCAGTTCACCGTCAGCTTTGATGAAACCTTAAAACCGTTTGTGCGTGATGTTTCCGGCAGCCGCCTGAAAGACCTGCCCAAACCGAACAAAAGCGATGATGAAACGCGGGCGAACGATGCGGTTAACCGCTACAAATTGCTGAAAAAAGATGCGCGTACCATCGCCACCCAGCAGGTAGCAAGGCTGGAATCCGCCATGTGCCTGCGCCGCCGCTGGTCGCTGGAAAACTTCCAGCTCTTCCTGGTTGAGCATCCGCTGGTTCGTCACTTAACCCGCCGTCTGATTTGGGGCGTTTATAGCGCCGAAAACCAGCTACTGGCTTGCTTTCGCGTAGCAGAAGATAACAGCTACAGCACCGCTGACGATGATCTTTTCACCCTGCCGGAAGGCGATATCTCTATCGGCACTCCTCACGTTCTGGAAATATCACCAACGGATGCTGCCGCCTTTGGTCAGCTTTTTGCCGACTACGAACTGCTACCACCGTTCCGCCAGCTCGACCGTAACAGCTACGCCCTGACAGAAGCCGAGCGCAATGCCAGTGAACTGACCCGCTGGGCAGGCAGAAAATGCCCGAGCGGTCGGGTCATGGGACTGGCGAATAAAGGTTGGGTGCGTGGTGAACCGCAGGATGGTGGCTGGATCGGCTGGATGATCAAACCTCTGGGCCGCTGGTCGTTAATCATGGAAATCGATGAAGGCTTTGCAGTTGGTATGTCGCCAGCCGAACTTAGCGCCGAGCAACTCTTAAGCAAGCTGTGGCTATGGGAAGGCAAAGCAGAAAGCTATGGCTGGGGGAGTAATTCAACACAGGAAGCGCAGTTCTCCGTACTCGATGCCATCACCGCCAGCGAGCTGATTAACGATATTGAAGCCCTGTTTGAATAAGGAAAGAGCATGGACAAGGAATTACCGTGGCTGGCGGATAACGCCCAACTGGAACTGAAATATAAAAAAGGCAAAACACCACTCAGCCATCGCAATTGGCCGGGCGAACCAGTGCCTGTTATCACTGAAAGCATCATTCAGACACTGGGTGATGAATTGCTACAAAAAGCTGAGAAGAAAAAAAACATTGTCTGGCGTTATGAGAATTTTTCACTGGAGTGGCAGTCCGCCATTACGCAGGCCATCAACTTGATCGGCGAACACAAACCCTCAATCCCGGCCCAGACAATGGCGGCGCTAGTCTGTATCGCGCAAAATGACAGCCAACAGTTGCTCGACGAAATCGTCCAACAAGAGGGGCTGGAATATGCGACTGAGGTGGTGATTGCACGCCAGTTTATTACACGATGTTATGAGAGTGATCCTCTGGTAGTCACATTGCAGTATCAGAACGAGGACTATGGCTATGGTTATCGCTCAGAAACCTATAACGAATTCGATCTCCGACTGTGTAAGCATCTCTCTCTGGCAGAGGAAAGCTGCTGGCAGCGTTGCGCCGACAAACTCATTGCCACACTGCCAGGAATAACCAAAGTTCGCCGCCCTTTTATTGCGCTGATCCTCCCCGAAAAACCAGAAATCGCCAATGAGTTGGTAAGCCTTGAATGCCCGCGGACTCATTTTCATTCTAAGGAGTGGTTAAAAGTTGTTGCTAATGACCCCACAGCGGTGAGAAAACTCGAACGCTACTGGAGCCAGGATATATTTAGCGATCGAGAAGCCAGCTACATGTCGCATGAAAACCACTTCGGCTACGCGGCCAGCGCCGCCCTTTTGCGCGAACAAGGACTGGCAGCCGTTCCGCGCCTCGCGATATATGCCCATAAAGAAGATTGCGGCAGTCTGCTGGTACAAATTAACCATCCGCAAGTCATCCGCACCTTGCTGTTAGTTGCTGATAAAAACAAACCCAGCCTGCAACGTGTGGCTAAATACAGTAAAAACTTCCCCCATGCGACACTCGCCGCACTGGCAGAACTGCTGGCGTTAAAAGAACCACCAGCCCGCCCAGGTTATCCAATCATCGAAGACAAAAAGCTGCCTGCACAGCAAAAAGCACGCGATGAATACTGGCGTACGCTGTTACAAACGCTGATAGCATCGCAGCCACAACTAGCAGAAAGGGTGATGCCGTGGTTAAGTACTCAAGCCAGGGCAGTGCTGAATAGTTATTTATCGGCACCGCCAAAACCGGTTATTGATAGCACCGATAACAGCAGTCTGCCTGAAATGCTCGTTTCACCACCGTGGCGTAGTAAGAAAAAAATGACAGCTCCACGTCTTGATTTGGCACCGCTCGAATTAACTCCGCAAATTTACTGGCAACCAGGCGAACAAGAGAGGCTTGCCGCCACTGAGTCTGCCCGTTATTTCAGCACGGAATCTCTTGCGGAACGCATGGAACAAAAAAGTGGACGAGTTGTATTACAGGAACTGGGTTTTGGGGATGATGTATGGCTGTTTCTGAATTATATACTCCCCGGAAAACTGGATGCTGCACGCAATTCACTCATTGTTCAGTGGCATTACTACCAGGGGCGGGTTGAAGAGATCCTGAATGGCTGGAACTCCCCGCAAGCACAATTAGCAGAACAGGCGCTCCGCAGCGGTCACATAGAAGCGTTAATTAACATATGGGAAAATGACAACTTCTCACGTTATCGTCCGGAAAAGAGTGTCTGGAACCTGTATTTATTGGCACAGTTGCCGCGTGAGATGGCTTTGACCTTCTGGCTGCGTATCATTGAGAAAAAGCATCTGTTCGCGGGTGAGGACTATTTTCTCAGTATCCTCGGATTGGATGCGCTACCAGGTCTGCTGTTGGCTTTTTCACATCGTCCAAAAGAAACATTTCCGTTAATTTTAAATTTTGGCGCAACAGAACTGGCGCTGCCTGTTGCCCGCGTCTGGCGACGTTTCGCGGCGCAGCGTGATCTGGCTCGCCAGTGGATTTTACAATGGCCGGAACATACGGCTAGTGCACTTATCCCTCTTGTCTTTACCAAACCCAGCGATAATAGCGAAGCCGCATTACTTGCCCTGCGTTTACTGTACGAACAGGGACATGGCGAATTGCTACAAACCGTGGCAAACCGCTGGCAGCGTACAGATGTATGGTCTGCCCTGGAGCAGTTGCTTAAACAGGGTCCAATGGACATTTACCCGGCACGCATTCCAAAAGCCCCTGATTTCTGGCATCCGGCAATGTGGTCCAGGCCTCGACTTATCACTAATAATCAGCCTGTTACCGGTGACGCTCTGGAAATTATCGGCGAAATGCTGCGCTTTACCCAGGGGGGACGTTTTTATAGCGGGCTGGAACAACTGAAAACGTTCTGCCAGCCACAAACGCTGGCAGCTTTTGCCTGGGATCTCTTCACTGCGTGGCAACAAGCTGGTGCCCCCGCAAAAGACAACTGGGCATTTCTGGCGTTAAGTCTCTTTGGTGACGAAAGCACGGCACGGGATCTGACGACACAGATCCTCGCCTGGCCACAAGAAGGCAAATCTGCCCGTGCTGTCAGCGGCCTGAACATCCTTACCCTGATGAATAATGATATGGCGCTGATACAGCTGCATCATATATCGCAACGGGCTAAATCCCGCCCCTTACGTGATAACGCGGCGGAATTTCTTCAGGTGGTCGCAGAAAATCGCGGGCTAAGCCAGGAAGAGCTAGCGGACAGATTAGTCCCAACCCTGGGCCTTGATGATCCGCAGGCGTTGAGTTTTGATTTTGGTCCCCGGCAGTTTACCGTTCGCTTCGATGAAAACCTCAACCCGGTTATCTTTGATCAGCAAAACGTTCGCCAGAAAAGCGTTCCCCGGTTGCGCGCCGATGACGATCAACTGAAAGCGCCCGAGGCACTGGCCCGACTAAAAGGGCTAAAAAAAGATGCTACTCAGGTGAGCAAAAACCTGCTCCCGCGTCTTGAAGCTGCCCTACGTACCACCCGACGCTGGTCGCTGGCAGATTTTCATACTCTGTTTGTTAATCATCCCTTTACCCGCCTGGTTACCCAGCGATTAATATGGGGCGTGTATCCGGCAAATGAACCGCGTTGTTTACTCAAAGCCTTTCGTGTGGCCGCAGAGGGGGAGTTCTGCAATGCGCAAGATGAGCCAATTGACCTGCCTGCGGACGCTCTGATTGGCATTGCCCACCCGTTAGAAATGACAGTAGAAATGCGCAGTGAATTTGCACAGCTTTTTGCCGATTACGAAATTATGCCGCCTTTTCGCCAGTTGTCGCGCCGCACGGTGCTGCTCACACCTGACGAGTCAACCAGTAACAGCCTGACTCGCTGGGAAGGTAAATCCGCTACCGTTGGGCAGCTTATGGGAATGCGATACAAAGGCTGGGAGTCAGGTTATGAGGACGCATTTGTCTATGACCTGGGTGAGTACCGGCTGGTCCTTAAGTTTTCACCCGGTTTTAACCACTACAATGTTGATAGCAAAGCGCTAATGAGCTTCCGTTCTCTTCGAGTGCACCGTGACAATAAATCCGTCACTTTTGCCGAACTTGATGTGTTTGATTTGAGTGAGGCGTTAAGCGCACCTGACGTCATTTTCCATTAAAAACACAGCGGGCAGTGATGCAACTGCCCGTTATCAACACGACTTACCAGCGGGGAAAGCGATGATCGTGCAAAAAGAGCTGGTTGCTATTTACGATTATGAGATCCCTGTACCTGAAAATCCGTTTTCCTTCAGACTTGAGATCCATAAATGCTCTGAATTATTTACAGGTTCCGTCTATCGACTGGAGCGATTCCGGCTACGTCCAACATTTCATCAACGTGATCGAGAAGATGCTGACCCGCTAATAAATGATGCGTTGATTTATATAAGAGATGAGTGTATTGATGAGCGGAAATTACGAGGTGAATCACCTGAAACTGTAATAGCAATTTTTAATCGTGAACTACAGAATATATTCAACCAAGAAATAGAATAATATACTCTAGATAATTAAAGTCGCAGCACATGCAACTTGAAGTATGACGAGTATAGCTTTCTTAAAGGGGGAAACGGTATTCCCCCTTAGATGCGTTTCAATTTGCCCGTTACTTCAACAAATCAATCAACCGTAACAGAGCCACTAATAACTCCAGTACGGCAATGAGCACGGTTAACTTTTGTGTCAGCGTGTCCATCCGCTCTCCTTATTAAGGAGCGCAACACCAGCACCTTACCCTTACACTGCCTGTTGATACTGGTTTACGTATGTTGGTACGAAACGTTGCTCTCCGGATCAGGGCACCGCCTGCGGCACCACCCGTCCGGCAGCCAGGACTTAAAATTGGTCCGATCCGGCACAACCTCCCAACGGGCAGGATTATAAATCTCACTCACTGAATTGCAATGGAGTGTGGATATGGTTATAATTTATTCGTTGGTACGAAATGTTGCACAATCAGCAAGTTAGCGTCACTGTAGTAAATAAAAGAACCTGCCTCACCAGCAGGTTTTTTTATTTTCTGCGATCTACTTTCCAGATATTTTTTGCCAATAGCCCAACATAAATATTCACATCCCGGTCAAATGGTGCGTTGAATATAAAATCGATGAATTTATAAATAAAAATGAGTTATATGATGAATTAATAAAAACAGTAATCATTTTATTAAAGGGGGAAGCGGTTTTCCCCCTTAGATGCGTTTCAATTTGCCCGTTACTTCAACAAATCAATCAACCGTAACAGAGCCACTAATAGCTCCAGTACAGCAATGAGCACGGTTAACTTTTGTGTCAGCGAGTCCATCCGCTCTCCTTATTAAGGAGCGCAACACCAGCACCTTACCCTTACACTGCCTGTCGATACTGGTTTACGTATGTTGGACCACGATGTTGCACTCCGGATCAGGGCACCACCTGCAGCCCCCCCCGTCCGGTAGCCAGGACTTGAAATAGGTTCGATCCGGCGCAACGTCCCAACAGTCAGGATTATAAATCTCATTATCTTAATTGCAACGGGGTCCAGCCGTGGTTATAATTCGTTCGTTGGAACACGATGTTGCACAGGCTGTGGTGTTAGGCCTGAAAATAGTAAATAAAAGAACCTGCCTCACCAGCAGGTTTTTTTATTTACTGTGATCTGCTTTCCAGATATTTTCCGCTCAAACAACTAATGCGCCAAACATTTATTGCGCGTAAAATATCGTTTATTTCATTAATACATTTCAGGGATGAATATATGTCACCGCAGAATAATCATCTGCAGCGTCCGCCTGCTGCTGTGTTATACGCCGATGAACTGGCAAAATTAAAACAAAATGATAACGCACCTTGCCCGCCCGGTTGGCAGTTAAGTTTGCCTGCGGCCCGTGCTTTTATCCTTGGCGATAGCGCGCAAAATATTAGCCGTAAAGTGGTGATTAGTCCCTCCGCTGTCGAACGTATGTTAGTCACTCTTGCCACCGGACGCGGTTTGATGTTGGTGGGGGAACCTGGCACCGCAAAATCTCTCCTGTCTGAATTACTGGCAACCGCTATTAGCGGCGATGCCGGGTTAACCATCCAGGGCGGCGCATCTACCACTGAAGATCAAATCAAGTACGGCTGGAACTACGCTCTGCTTATCAATCATGGCCCATCAACGGAAGCGCTGGTCCCTGCCCCGCTTTACCAGGGAATGCGCGACGGCAAAATCGTCCGTTTCGAAGAGATAACGCGTACACCGCTGGAAGTACAAGACTGTCTGTTAGGTATGCTTTCTGACAGGGTGATGACGGTGCCGGAACTCACCGGTGAAGCCAGTCAGCTCTATGCGCGGGAAGGCTTTAATATTATTGCCACTGCCAATACCCGCGATCGCGGCGTCAATGAGATGAGTGCCGCGCTAAAGCGTCGCTTCGATTTTGAAACCGTCTTTCCGATTATGGATTTCGCCCAGGAGCTGGAGCTTGTCGCCAGTGCTTCGGCGCGTTTGCTGGCCCATAGCGGTATTCCGCATAAAGTGCCTGACGCGGTACTGGAGTTACTGGTCCGCACCTTCCGCGATCTGCGTGCCAACGGCGAAAAGAAAACGTCAATGGATACACTAACAGCGATTATGTCCACCGCTGAAGCCGTGAACGTGGCCCACGCCGTAGGCGTCCGCGCCTGGTTTTTAGCGAATCGCGCAGGTGAGCCAGCCGACCTGGTGGACTGCATTGCCGGAACCATCGTCAAAGATAACGAAGAAGATCGCGCTCGTCTGCGCCGTTACTTCGAACAACGAGTCGCCACACATAAAGAAGCTCACTGGCAGGCTTATTATCAAGCCCGCCACCGCCTGCCGTGAGGAAAGATGCATGAGCGAGCCGTTAATTGTCGGCATCCGGCATCATAGTCCGGCCTGCGCCCGGCTGGTGAAATCGTTAATCGAAAGCCAGCGGCCACGATACGTATTGATTGAAGGCCCGGCTGATTTTAATGACCGGGTAGACGAACTGTTTTTAGCCCACCAGCTTCCGGTAGCTATTTACAGTTATTGCCAGTATCAGGACGGTGCAGCCCCCGGGCGTGGTGCCTGGACGCCATTTGCTGAATTTTCGCCGGAGTGGCAGGCGCTACAAGCCGCACGTCGTATTCAGGCACAAACTTACTTCATCGATTTGCCTTGCTGGGCGCAGAGTGAAGAAGTGGACGATTCGCCTGATACGCAAGAGGAAAGCCAGGCCTTGCTGCTGCGTGCCACCCGCATGGATAACAGCGACACCCTGTGGGATCACTTGTTCGAAGATGAAAGCCAGCAAACTGCATTACCCTCTGCACTGGCGCACTATTTTGCCCAACTGCGGGGCGACTCCCCCGGAGATGCTCTCAATCGTCTGCGCGAAGCCTTTATGGCCCGCTGGATTGGATGGGCGATGCAGCAAAATAATGGCGACGTGTTAGTTGTCTGCGGTGGCTGGCACGCTCCGGTACTGGCAAAAATGTGGCGCGAATGCCCGCAGGAAATTAACACGCCAGAATTGCCGTCGCTGGCAGATGCCGTTACAGGTTGTTATCTCACCCCCTACAGTGAAAAGCGCCTTGATGTGCTGGCAGGATACCTTTCCGGAATGCCTGCCCCGGTCTGGCAAAACTGGTGCTGGCAGTGGGGCTTACAGCAGGCGGGAGAACAACTGCTAAAAACGGTTCTCACCCGTTTGCGCCAGCACAAGTTGCCTGCTTCGACCGCGGATATGGCTGCCGCTCATCTGCATGCGATGGCACTGGCACAGTTGCGCGGTCATACACTACCGTTACGCACTGACTGGCTGGATGCCATAGCAGGATCGCTGATTAAAGAAGCCCTGAATGCGCCGTTGCCGTGGAGCTATCGCGGTGTTATTCATCCCGACACCGATCCGATTCTGCTAACGTTGATAGACACATTAGCGGGTGACGGATTCGGTAAACTTGCCCCTTCTACGCCACAACCTCCTCTGCCAAAAGATGTCACCTGCGAACTGGAACGTACCGCAATCTCCCTTCCGGCGGAGCTTACCTTAAATCGCTTTAACCCCAATGGACTAGCGCAAAGTCAGGTGTTACATCGGCTGGCAATACTGGAGATCCCAGGGATTGTGCGCCAGCAGGGAAGCACACTGACACTTGCAGGCAACGGTGAAGAACACTGGAAATTAACCCGCCCGCTTAGCCAGCATGCGGCATTGATTGAGGCCGCCTGCTTTGGTGCCACACTCCAGGAAGCCGCACGCCATAAATTAGAAGCCGATATGCTGGACGCGGGTGGAATCGGCAGTATCACCACATGTCTTAGCCAAGCGGCGTTAGCGGGTCTGGCGTCCTTCAGTCAACAATTACTGGAGCAACTCACATTATTAATCGCCCAGGAAAATCAATTTGCCGAAATGGGCCAGGCGCTGGAAGTGCTATATGCCTTATGGCGGCTGGATGAAATTAGCGGTATGCAAGGCGCGCAGATATTACAAACGACGTTATGCGCGGCTATCGATCGCACGCTGTGGCTGTGTGAATCTAACGGCAGACCGGATGAAAAGGAGTTTCACGCTCACCTGCATAGCTGGCAAGCGCTTTGCCATATTCTGCGCGATCTACATAGCGGCGTTAATTTATCCGGCGTTTCGCTTTCTGCGGCGGTAGCCTTACTGGAGCGACGCAGTCAGGCGATTCATGCCCCGGCGCTGGATCGCGGCGCGGTTCTTGGCGCACTAATGCGTCTGGAACATCCCAACGCCAGTGCCGAAGCGGCGCTGACGATGCTGGCGCAGTTATCCCCGGCACAATCCGGCGAGGCGCTGCAAGGTTTGCTGGCATTAGCCCGTCATCAACTGGCCTGTCAGCCGACATTTATCGCCGGTTTCAGCAGTCATTTAAATCAACTAAGTGATGCCGATTTTATCAATGCCCTGCCCGATTTACGCGCGGCGATGGCCTGGCTACCGCCACGAGAACGCGGAACGCTGGCGCATCAGGTGCTTGAGCATTATCAACTGGCGCAACTTCCCGTTTCGGCACTGCAAATGCCGTTGCATTGTCCACCGCAAGCCATTGCACATCATCAACAACTCGAACAGCAGGCACTGGCATCGCTGCAACACTGGGGAGTTTTCCATGTCTAAACTGAACGATCTTCTGACCACCCGTGAGCTACAACGCTGGCGATTAATTCTTGGCGAAGCGGCAGAAACGACGCTTTGTGGGCTGGATGACAACGCCCGGCAGATAGATCACGCGCTGGAGTGGCTGTATGGGCGCGATCCTGAACGACTCCAGCGTGGTGAACGCTCTGGTGGATTAGGTGGCTCAAATCTCACCACTCCTGAGTGGATCAACAGTATCCACACGCTGTTTCCGCAACAGGTGATTGAGCGGCTGGAAAGCGATGCCGTACTGCGCTACGGCATTGAAGATGTGGTGACAAATCTCGACGTGCTGGAACGTATGCAGCCTTCCGAAAGCCTGCTACGCGCCGTTTTGCACACCAAACATCTGATGAATCCCGAAGTACTGGCTGCCGCCCGCCAGATAGTGCGCCAGGTTGTTGAAGAAATTATGGCGCGACTGGCAAAGGAAGTTCGCCAGGCTTTTTCTGGTGTCCGCGATCGCCGTCGCCGTTCATTTATTCCACTGGCGCGAAACTTTGTTTTCAAAAGTACTCTGCGCGCCAACCTGCAACACTGGCACCCGCAACACGGCAAGTTGTATATCGAATCCCCCCGCTTTAACAGCCGCATTAAACGCCAAAGCGAACAATGGCAACTGGTCTTACTGGTTGATCAAAGCGGATCGATGGTCGATTCGGTGATCCACTCTGCGGTGATGGCGGCCTGTTTGTGGCAGTTACCCGGCATTCGTACCCATCTGGTGGCGTTTGACACAAGCGTCGTTGATCTCACGGCAGACGTTGCCGATCCGGTAGAGTTATTAATGAAAGTACAGTTGGGCGGCGGGACCAATATCGCCAGTGCCGTGGAGTATGGTCGGCAACTTATTGAACAACCAGCGAAAAGCGTCATTATCCTCGTGAGCGATTTTTACGAAGGGGGTTCATCATCATTACTGACGCATCAGGTGAAAAAGTGTGTCCAGAGCGGCATCAAAGTGCTGGGACTGGCAGCGCTCGATAGCACAGCAACACCTTGCTATGACCACGATACGGCCCAGGCGCTGGTAAATGTCGGCGCACAAATAGCCGCCATGACACCGGGCGAGCTGGCATCATGGCTTGCGGAGAATCTTCAGTCATGAATTCACTACGTCCGGAATTATTAGAACTGACACCGCAGGCCCTGACGGCGTTAAGCAATGCCGGTTTTGTTAAGCGCAGTCTTAAGGAACTGGAAAATGGCAACGTCCCGGAAATCAGCCATGAGAACAGCGCTTTAATCGCCACCTTCAGTGACGGTGTCCGTACCCAGCTGGCGAACGGCCAGGCACTGAAAGAGGCTCAGTGCAGCTGCGGGGCCAGCGGTATGTGCCGTCATCGCGTGATGCTTGTGTTAAGTTATCAACGACTTTGTACTACCGCCCAGCCTACGGAAAAAGAAGAAGCGTGGGATCCGGCAATCTGGCTGGAAGAACTGGCTACCCTGCCCGATGCCACCCGCAAACGCGCGCAGGCGCTGGTCGCTAAAGGCATCACCATTGAGTTGTTCTGTGCGCCGGGCGAAATTCCCTCTGCCCGCTTACCGATGAGCGATGTGCGTTTTTATTCCCGTAGCAGTATTCGTTTCGCCCGTTGTGATTGTATTGAAGGCACACTTTGCGAACATGTCGTACTGGCTGTGCAGGCCTTCGTCGAGGCCAAAGCGCAGCAAGCAGAATTTAACCATTTAATCTGGCAGATGCGCAGCGAACACGTCACATCATCTGACGATCCGTTTGCCAGCGAAGAAGGCCAAACGTGTCGTCAATATGTTCAGCAATTAAGCCAGGCATTATGGCTTGGCGGCATCAGCCAGCCGCTTATTCACTACGAGGCAGCATTCAACCGCGCATTGCAGGCGGCAGAGGCCTGCAACTGGCGCTGGGTGAGTGAATCACTACGACAGCTACGGGCAAGCGTTGATGCCTTCCACACTCGCGCCAGCCACTATCATGCCGGAGAATGCTTACGTCAGCTTGCGGCATTAAACAGTCGATTAAATTGCGCACAAGAGATGGCCCGGCGCGACAGTGTTGGTGAAGTTCCTCCTGTGCCGTGGCGCACGGTCGTTGGCTCTGGCATTGCCGGAGAAGCAAAGCTTGATCATCTGCGGCTGGTGTCTTTAGGTATGCGTTGCTGGCAGGATATTGAGCATTATGGTTTACGCATCTGGTTTACCGATCCCGACACCGGCAGTATTTTGCACCTTTCGCGCAGTTGGCCGCGAAGTGAACAGGAAAACTCACCGGCAGCTACGCGTCGGCTGTTTAGTTTTCAGGCTGGCGCACTGGCGGGTGGGCAAATTGTTTCACAAGCAGCAAAACGCAGTGCCGATGGCGAGCTGCTGTTAGCTACCCGCAACCGCTTAAGCAGCGTTGTGCCGCTGTCGCCTGATGCCTGGCAAATGTTGAGCGCGCCGTTACGCCAGCCGGGCATTGTGGCTTTGCGGGAATATTTACGCCAGCGTCCCCCCGCCTGCATACGGCCTCTTAATCAGGTCGATAACTTATTTATTCTGCCGGTCGCTGAGTGTATTTCGCTCGGTTGGGATAGCAGCCGCCAGACGCTGGATGCGCAGGTAATCAGCGGCGAAGGTGAAGATAATCTCCTGACGTTATCCCTTCCGGCATCTGCCTGTTCTCCTTTTGCCGTTGAACGCATGGCGGCGCTTTTGCAACAAACAGACGACCCCGTGAGTCTGGTTTCTGGCTTTGTCAGTTTTGTTGATGGGCAATTGACACTGGAACCACGGGTGATGATGACAAAAACCCGCGCCTGGGCGCTGGACGCGGAAACTGCGCCTGTGGCACCGCTACCTTCTGCCAGCGTTTTGCCTGTGCCGTCTACCGCTCATCAGTTGCTGATGCGCTGCCAGGCGTTACTTATTCAACTGCTCCATAACGGCTGGCGCTATCAGGAACAGAGCGCTATTAGTCAGGCAGAGTTGCTGGCGAATGACCTCTCCGCGGTCGGTTTTTATCGGCTGGCACATATGTTGGGACAATTTCGTAATACAGAAAGCGAGGCACGGGTAGAAGCAATGAATAACGGTGTTTTACTTTGCGAACAATTATTCCCCATGCTTCAGCAACAAGGATGAAATAGTGCTTTTTACTAAGAGTTCTACTCCAGTTCCGGACTGCTCACGTCACGGTATTAGGCATATTCTATATAGCCCCTGGTGAGAGTCACCAGTTTCTTGATTAAATAAAATGGAGTTTTACATGAAGGCTTTCAATAAGCTGTTTTCCCTCGTTGTTGCATCTGTTCTGGTTTTCTCTCTTGCTGGCTGCGGTGACAAAGAAGAATCGAAGAAATTCAGCGCCAATCTGAACGGCACTGAAATTGCCATTACCTATGTCTACAAAGGTGACAAGGTGCTTAAGCAATCTTCTGAAACCAAAATTCAATTTGCTTCTATTGGTGCAACCACCAAAGAAGACGCTGCCAAGACACTTGAGCCGTTAAGCGCCAAATACAAAAACATCGCGGGTGTTGAAGAAAAATTAACCTATACAGATACCTACGCGCAGGAAAACGTGACTATCGATATGGAAAAAGTGGATTTTAAAGCCCTGCAGGGTATTTCAGGAATCAACGTTTCTGCTGAAGATGCCAAAAAAGGTATCACTATGGCGCAAATGGAACTGGTGATGAAAGCCGCTGGTTTTAAAGAAGTGAAATAATCGGTTGGCGGTCATGCTCTAAACATGACCGCCAATTTTTTAGCCTTTTTTCACATGCTGGCGCGCTGCCAGTCCACGCAGAAAATAACGTAAAAATTGATCGCCGCATTCGCGGAAGTTTTTATGATCCGGTGCACGCATCATCGCTGTAATTTCCGGCATCGAAACGCGGAACTGCTGTTCGGTGAGGATCGCCAGAATGTCATCGGTTTTCAGCGAAAACGCGATGCGTAATTTTTTCAGCACGATGTTGTTATTAATGCGACGTTCCGGCTCCAGTGCCGGAGCAGACTCATCCTTGCCGCGTTTTTCATAAATCAGGCCATTGAGGAATGACGACAAAACAATGTCCGGACAACGCTGAAAACCCTCTTCGTCTTCTTTACGTAGCCAGACGGCGATCTGTTCCGCGGTGGCTTCGACATTACCCAGCGCCAGAATACGCACCAGGTCATTATTATTGGCTTTCAAAATGTAGCGCACGCTGCGCAGAATATCGTTACTTAGCATGAGGCCTTCAGGTGTTGATGAGGCAAAAAGCCATTTTAGCAGTCTTTTACAGGCCAATCGCCTCTTTTAAGCTTTTCAGATAACGGCGGCTGACCGGCACGGTTAAGCCATTACGCAAAATCAACTCGGCCTGGCCGTTATCTTCCAGACGAATCTCCTGTAAATGCGCGAGGTTAACCAGATACTGACGATGGCAGCGCAGTAGTGGTGTACGACTTTCCAGGGTACGTAATGTCAATTCGGTAAAGCCCTCTTTCCCTTCGTGGCTGGTAACGTAGACACCGCTCATCCGACTGCTGACAAATGCCACATCTTTCATTTGCAGCAAATAAATCCGACTATGCCCCGTACAAGGGATAAATTTCAGCGCCTGTTGATTTTCCGGTAACAGCGAAACATCCTGCTTGCTGCGCTCCTGACGCAATCGCGCCAGCGTTTTCTCCAGTCGCGCTTCATCAATTGGCTTCAGCAGATAATCAAAGGCATGTTCTTCAAAGGCTTTAATAGCGTATTCGTCAAACGCAGTGAGAAAAACAATATACGGGCGATGTTCCGGGTCAAGCATCCCAACCATTTCCAGACCACTGATGCGCGGCATCTGGATATCGAGAAACAGCACATCCGGGCGCAGTTTATGCACCGCGCCGATCCCTTCCACGGCGTTTGAACACTCTCCAACGATTTCAATATCGCTCTGCTCCTGCAAAAATACACGCAGGTTCTCCCGTGCTAACGGTTCATCATCGACAATTAAGACTTTAATCATGCCTCGTCCCTCCATGGTAGTCGTAACGTTATTCGGGTGTAACTATCAGGCTCACAGGCGACGCTTATTCCATAGTCATCGCCAAACCGTTCACGTAAACGCTTATCCACCAGATTCATCCCCAGCCCACTGGCATTGGTTACCGGTTGATACAAACCGGCATTGTCTTCGATCTCCAGCATCAAATGTTGCCCCTCACGTCGGGCGCTGATTGCCACTCGCCCTGTATCCAGCAGTTGTGATGTCCCATGTTTAATGGCGTTTTCCACTATCGGTTGCAGGGTAAACGCGGGCAATTGCTGCTGGGATAATTCTTGCGGAATAGCAATGTTGACCTGCAACCGCGACTGGAAGCGCGCCTTTTCAATTTGCAGATAAGCGTTCACATGTTCAATTTCGTCGGCGAGAGTAACAAACTCCGAAGGCCGCTTTAAGTTTTTGCGGAAAAAAGTGGAAAGATACTGCACCAGCTGGCTGGCCTGTTCGCTGTCGCGACGGATCACCGCTTTAATGGTGTTAAGCGCATTAAACAAAAAATGGGGGTTCACCTGGGCGTGAAGCAGTTTGATCTCTGACTGGGTGAGCATCGCTTTTTGCCGCTCATATTGCCCGGCGAGGATCTGCGCCGAAAGCAGTTGCGCAATCCCCTCGCCCAGCGTGCGGTTGATTGAACTGAATAAACGGTTTTTGGCTTCATACAATTTGATGGTGCCCATCACCCGCTGATTTTCACCACGCAACGGAATTACCAGCGTCGACCCCAGTTTGCATTGCGGATGCAAAGAGCAACGATAAGGTACTTCGTTGCCATCAGCGTAGACCACTTCACCGGTTTCAATCGCTTTTAAGGTGTAAGTCGAAGAAATCGGTTTGCCGGGTAAATGGTGATCGTCACCAATTCCGGTAAAGGCCAGCAATTTCTCTCGATCGGTAATCGCGACTGCACCAATATCCAGCTCCTGATACAGCACCTGTGCCACTTTCATGCTGTTCACTTCGTTAAACCCCTGTCGCAAAATGCCTTCCGTCGAGGCTGCCACTTTCAGCGCAGTGGCAGAAAAAGCCGAAGTGTATTTTTCAAACATCGCGCGTTTATCGAGCAATATACGCATAAACAGCGCCGCGCCGACGGTATTGGTGACCATCATTGGCGCAGCAATATTACTCACCAGACGCACCGCATCTTCATAAGGTCGGGCGATCGCCAGGATGATCAGCATTTGCACCATTTCAGCGACGAACGTGACGGCACCGGCGGTAATGGGGTTAAAGACTTTATCAGTGCGCCCGCGACGGATCAGGATGCTGTGTACCAGGCCGCCGAGCAATCCTTCAACGATGGTTGAGATCATGCAACTTAGCGCGGTCATGCCCCCCATCGAATATCGATGTAAGCCGCCGGTCAGACCAACCAGCCCACCGACGACCGGACCGCCGAGTAAGCCGCCCATTACCGCGCCTATCGCACGGGTATTGGCAATAGAATCGTCAATGTGCAACCCAAACCAGGTGCCCATGATGCAGAAGATGGAAAAGACGATGTAGCAGAGAAATTTATGCGGCAGACGAACCGTGACCTGCATTAACGGTATGAATAATGGCGTTTTACTCATTAACCACGCAATGACTAAAAAAACGCACATCTGCTGAAGCAGCAGCAACACCAGATTAAAATCGTACATACCCGCAAACCACACTTCCCTTTAAAACGCGTAACATACATTGCCTGCGTTTAACTTTCTTTGAACTCTTGCAGAAAAATGAGAATTCGTGAGTACGATCACTCAAAATCGCCTGGCAAAAATAAAATCACCCTATAGATGCACAAAAAACGGGCAAAACTACCTGGTTCGCAAAACTGCGTCTAAAGTTAAACCGGGACCTCGCGAGCAAGGGTGAGACGATGGCGCTTTACACAATTGGTGAAGTGGCGTTGCTTTGTGATATTAACCCTGTCACGTTACGCGCGTGGCAGAGGCGTTACGGGTTGCTGAAACCGCAACGGACAGACGGCGGTCATCGACTGTTCAACGATGCCGATATTGACCGTATCCGCGAGATCAAACGCTGGATCGACAACGGCGTGCAGGTCAGCAAAGTTAAAATGCTGCTCAGTAATGAAAATGTTGATGTGCAGAACGGCTGGCGCGATCAGCAAGAAACATTACTGACCTACCTGCAAAGCGGCAATCTGCATAGCCTGCGAACGTGGATCAAAGAGCGCGGTCAGGATTACCCCGCCCAGACACTCACCACACATCTGTTTATTCCTCTGCGCCGACGGCTTCAGTGCCAACAACCGACTCTCCAGGCGCTGCTGGCGATCCTCGACGGCGTACTGATCAACTACATCGCCATTTGTCTGGCTTCGGCACGTAAAAAACAGGGTAAAGATGCGCTGGTGGTTGGCTGGAATATTCAGGATACCACCCGTCTGTGGCTGGAGGGCTGGATTGCCAGTCAACAAGGATGGCGCATTGATGTCCTCGCCCACTCGCTCAATCAACTACGCCCTGAACTATTCGAAGGCCGTACATTGCTGGTGTGGTGCGGTGAAAATCGAACCTCCGCCCAACAGCAGCAACTCACCAGTTGGCAAGAACAAGGCCATGATATTTTCCCACTCGGCATTTAATGATTCGTTAACAAATGCGCTTTACTGTACAATCCTTTCGTTAACATAAGGAGTGCAATATGCGCATAGCTAAAATTGGGGTCATCGCCCTGTTCCTGTTTATGGCGTTAGGCGGAATTGGTGGCGTCATGCTCGCAGGTTATACCTTTATTTTGCGTGCTGGCTAAGCGCCTGCACCAGCCTTTCAAACAGGCGGTCTGCGATGATCGCCGCCAGTGCCACCAGTAACGCCCCCTGGATCACATACGCGGTATTAAATCCGCTAAGCCCGATGATGATGGGCGTACCCAGCGTGCTGGCTCCTACCGTTGAGGCGATCGTCGCCGTACCAATGTTGATAATCACCGAAGTTCGCACGCCCGCCAGAATCACCGGAGCCGCCAGCGGTAGCTCGACCTTACGCAGTCGCTGACCACGACTCATTCCCATACCTTTCGCAACTTCTGTCACGCTGGCATCGATCGCTCCCAGCCCGGCAAGTGTCGCCTGCAGGACGGGCAGCACACCGTAAAGGATCAAGGCGATAATCGCTGGTTGCAGACCAAAGCCGATCACCGGAACGGCAATCGCCAGCACTGCGACAGGCGGAAAAGTCTGTCCAACGGCGGCAATAGTTTCCACCAGTGGGCGAAATTCCGCGCCCCACGGGCGAGTGACAGCAATTCCGGCACCAGTGCCAATGATCACCGCAAACAAACTCGAAATTCCCACCAGCCAGAAATGAGCCAGTGCCAGAGCTGCAAAACTTTCTTGCTGATAAACGGGTCGTGGCAGTTGTGGGAACAAGGCAGCAAACAGCGGCTGGCTGTAAGGCAGCCAGAAAATCAGTGCCACAAACAAAGCAATGAGCCAGAACAGCGGATCGCGCAACATTTTCATACGCTTACGCCTCCTCCAGCAGATCCTGAAAATGCAGCGTGCCGCAAGGCTGGCCCTGCGTGTTCATCACCGGCAGCACCTCGCATCCCCGCGCGACAAACAGGGAGAGCGCATCGCGTAGCGTCATCTCTTCTGCCAGTGCCTCACCTTCTGCCCGTTCTTCGCGACGCACGTAATCCGCCACACTACGTAACGAAAGCAGGCGCACCCCCAGTTCACTACGTCCAAAAAACTGGCGGACAAAATCATTCGCCGGACGAGTCAGCATCGTCAGCGGATTCCCCTGCTGCACCACTTCACCGTGATCCATCAATACCAGATGTTCTGCCAGCCTTAGCGCCTCATCAATATCATGAGTGACCAGCACAATAGTGCGCCCCAGCAAACGGTGAATGCGCGTCATCTCTTGTTGCAACGCGCCGCGCGTTACCGGGTCCAGTGCGCCAAAAGGTTCATCCATCAGTAAGACTTGCGGATCGGCAGCCAGTGCGCGCGCCACTCCCACACGTTGCTGCTGACCACCGGAAAGCTGATGCGGATAACGCTCACGCAAATTTGACTCCAGCCCCAGTAGCGTCATTAATTCGTCGATACGATCGTCAATCCGTGCCCGCGACCATTTTTGTAATTGCGGCACGGTAGCGATGTTTTGCGCCACGCTCCAGTGGGGGAACAGGCCAATAGATTGAATGGCATAGCCCATCCGGCGGCGCAACTCCAGTACTGGCAGCGAGCGAATTTCTTCTCCGGCAAAGCGGATCTCTCCGCTGTCATGTTCCACCAGGCGGTTAATCATTTTCAAGGTGGTGGATTTGCCGGAGCCAGATGTGCCAATCAGCACCGAAAAACTCCCTTCCTGAAAATTGAGATTAAGATCGTTAACGGCTTTTTGTGCGCCAAACAGTTTGCTGACATGGCTAAATTCAATCATTACGTTTCACCTTCAGCAGTGCGATAAGCAAATCGAACAGGGCATCGATCAGCACCGCCAGAACAATTACCGGGATCACCCCCAGCAACACTAAATCAATGGCGCTGCTTAGCAGCCCCTGGAAAACCAGCGCACCAAAACCGCCTGCGCCGATTAACGCCGCAATCACCGCCATACCTACAGTTTGCACCATCACCACCCGCAGGCTGCGCAGAAATACCGGTAACGCCAGCGGTAACTGAACATGCAGGAATCGCTGCGCCCCGCTCATCCCCATCGCTCTGGCGCTCTCCAGCACATCGCGCGGGATCTGGTTCAAGCCTACTACCACGCCGCGCACCAGCGGCAGCAAGGCATAGAGCACCAGCGCAATCAGTGCGGGTGTCATTCCGGTTCCTGCTATGCCGAGCTTCCCCAGCCACGGAAAGGCCGTCACCAGCGCGGCAAGCGGCGCAATCAACAGGCCAAAGAGCGCCACCGAAGGCACGGTCTGAATGACATTGAGCAGAGAAAAAATTGCCCCCTGCCGCGCAGTGGAAAAGTAGCACCAGATGCCCAACGGCACACCAATCACTAACGCAGGCAGCACCGCACCAAACAGCAACGTCAGATGTTGTGCCAGCGCGTCGTCAAACACATCCTGACGGTTGGCGTATTCTTTCATTAGCGAGAGATCGTTAAGCGTGCCGGAGTACAGCAACCACAGCGGAATAATGGCAATCTGCATATGCAACAACCAGCGCCACAGCGGATGCGTGGAGATTCGGCGGATGGCATCGCTACAGGCCAGCAATGCCAGCGCCGCAGCCAGCCAGAAACCACTGCCGAGGCTGGTACGCGCCAGCGCACTGCCATTTTGCGCCAGTTGGGTCGCCGCTTTTCCAGCTCCCCACACCAGCAATACGAAGACGAATTGCGCCAGAATGAGTGCAAAAATGCTGCCTTTTTTAGCGGGAATAAAACAGGCTGTCAGCCAGGCGCAACCAAAGCCCACCAGCATCCAGATCGTTTGCGGCCACAGCTGCCAGAGATGTCGCCCTTCACCCGAGACTAAACGATTAGGCGCGTAGCTGATAAACGGCAGCGCTGCTGCGATTGCCGTCAGCAACAGCAGCAGCGCCAGAACAGGATTAATACGTAGATAAGTCACGGGAAATTACTTCGTCCACCCTTTTTGTTTCAGGTAGTCGGCAGCCACTTTTTTGGCATCCAGTCCTTCCACTGCAATGCTGGCATTCAGTTGCTGCAATGTTTTTGCATCGAGGCTGGCGAAGACTGGCTGTAGCCACTGTGCCATTTGCGGATACTCTTTCAGCACCGACTCACGCACCACTGGTGCAGGCGCGTAGATAGGTTGCACGCCTTGCGGATCGCTTAAGGTTTGCAGCCCCAGCGCCGCTACCGGGCCGTCAGTGCCGTAAGCCATTGCAGCATTAACGCCAGAGGTTTGCTGGGCAGCGGCTTTGATCGTCACCGCCGTGTCGCCACCAGCCAGTGACAGCAACTGATCCTGACCGAGCTTAAAGCCATAGGCTTTTTCAAACGCGGGTAACGCATCGGCGCGTTCGATAAACTCTGCCGAGGCTGCCAGTTTGAAGGTGCCGCCCTCTTGCAGATAACGACTCAGGTCGGCAAGCGAAGTGAGTTTATTTTTCTCTGCCACATCCTGACGCACGGCGATAGTCCAGGTGTTATTTGCAGGCGCGGGCGTCAGCCAGATTAACTTGTTGTGCTCCGAATCGAGCTTTTTGACTTTCTCGTAACCTTGCTGCGCGTTTTTCCACGCTGCATCGTTTTCATCTTTAAAGAAGAAAGCGCCATTGCCGGTATATTCCGGATAGATATCCAGTTCACCGGAAGTAATCGCCCCGCGCACCACAGGAGTCGTTCCGAGTTGCACTTTATTCACCGTCGGTACGCCGTGGCTTTCCAGCACCTGCAAAATGATATTGCCGAGTAGCGCACCTTCGGTATCGATTTTTGAACCGACTTTAACGGGGGAAGCCGCCTGTAGCGGCAGGCTCACGGCTGCCAACATAACCAGTGAACCTGCCCAGAGCTTTAAGAGTGGCATGATGCTTTCCTCATTCTTTTACTGTTGTTTTCAGCGAATTAAGAGAAAAGCATAGTTGATAATGGCGGGGTTAGCTTGAGCGGAAGGATTCAGTTGCAGAATCAGATAAATACTTAAGAGGCATATTCGGTCCGGCGTTTCCTGCCGGATGCGGCGCGAGCGCCTTATCCGGCCTACAAAGGGCGCAAACGTCGCGCCCTTACTAAAGCATTACAGCAACTCAAACTCGCCTTTCTTAACGCGTGCGGAATCAGTGCCGATAAAGACATTGAACTTGCCAGGCTCGGCGTCATATTTCATCTGTTGATTCCAGAACTTCAGCGCCTCAATATCGATCGGGAAGCTGACAGTCTGAGTTTCGCCCGGTTTCAGGGTGATTTTCTCAAAGCCTTTCAGCTGTTTCACAGGGCGACTCATGGAAGCCGTCACATCCTGCAAGTACATCTGCACTACCGTGGCCCCCTCGCGCTTACCGGTGTTCGTCACCTGCACGCTGGCAGTCACTTTGCCGTCACGCTTCATGGTCGGCGCAGAAAGTTTCACATCAGAGACGGTGAAAGTGGTGTAGCTCAGCCCATAGCCGAACGGATACAACGCCCCGTTAGCTTCATCAAAATAACGCGAAGTGTATTTGTTCGGCTTGTCGGCATTATACGGGCGACCGGTATTCAGATGGCTGTAGTACACCGGGATCTGCCCGACAGAACGCGGGAAGGACATTGGCAGCTTGCCGGACGGGTTGTAATCGCCAAACAATACATCGGCAATTGCATTACCGCCTTCAGTCCCCGCAAACCAGGTTTCCAGAATCGCATCAGCCTGCTGATCTTCTTTCACCAGCGCCAGCGGACGCCCGTTCATCAGTACCAGCACCAGCGGTTTACCGGTGGCTTTCAGCGCCGCAATCAAGTCACGTTGGCTTTGCGGAATAGTGATATCGGTCCGGCTGGAGGCTTCGTGCGCCATCCCCTGTGCTTCACCGACTACAGCCACCACCACATCAGATTGTTTCGCCGTCTGCACCGCTTCATCAATCATCTCTTGCGGCGAACGCGGATCGACTTTGACCGCTTCTTCATACTGATTCAGGAAATCGATAATGCCTTTGTCACTGGTAACGTTCGCCCCTTTGGCATACAGCACTTTACCGTTTTCACCGACGGAATTTTTAATCCCGGTCAGTACGGTCACGGATTGATCGGCAACACCGGCTGCGGACCAGCTGCCCATCACGTCACGTTTACTGTCCGCCAGTGGCCCAACCACCGCAATGGTGGCCGATTTTTTCAGCGGTAACGTTTCGAGACGGTTTTTCAGCAACACCAGGCTTTCGCGCGCCACTTCACGCGCTTCTTTACGGTGCAGGCGGCTTTCGGCATTGGTATCCACCGGGTCAGACTCTTTCGGCCCCAAATGGCTGTATGGGTCGTTAAACAATCCCATATCATATTTAACGTTCAGTACATGGCGGGCAGCATCGTCCAGCTCTTCCATCGTCACTTTGCCGGATTTGATCAACCCAGGCAGATACTTCGAGTAATACTCGTCGCTCATACTCATGTTGATTCCGGATTTCAGCGCCACGCGCACCGCATCTTCCGGGTCTGCCGCCGTGCCATGTTTAATCAGCTCTTTGATTGCACCGTGATCGGAAACGGTGATGCCTTTAAAGCCCCACTGGTCGCGCAGAACATCTTTCAGCAGCCAGGAATCGGAGGTGGCTGGCGTGCCGTTCAGCGAGTTCAGCGCCACCATCACCGCGCCGCTGCCTGCGTCCAGCCCCGCTTTGTACGGCGGCATATAATCATTAAACAGGCGCTGCGGACTCATATCGACGGTGTTGTACTCTTTACCGCCTTCTACCGCGCCGTATGCGGCAAAGTGTTTGACGCTGGTCATCACCGAGTAGCGATCTGCCGGGCTTTTACCCTGCATCGCTTCCACCATGGTTTTACCCATTGTTGAGGTGAGATACGTATCTTCGCCAAAACCTTCGGAAGCACGTCCCCAGCGCGGATCGCGCGAGACATCGACCATCGGTGCCCAGGTCATATTCAGGCCATCATCTGCCGCTTCATAAGCAGAGACACGTCCGACCGTTTTCACTGCATCGAGGTTAAAAGACGAGGCCAGACCGAGGCTAATCGGGAACACCGTGCGCTGACCGTGCAGCACGTCGTAAGCAAAGAAAAGAGGAATTTTCAGGCGGCTTAATTCCATCACCTGATCCTGCATGGCGCGGATATCCTGACGGGTTACGGTGTTGAAAATCGCCCCAACCTGACCGTCTTTGATCATCTCGCGGATCGCCTCTTTCGGGTTATCCGGGCCGACGCTGATTAAGCGCAGCTGACCAATTTTCTCATCAACTGTCATTTTCTTAAGCAGTTCGGTGACGAACGCATCCCGCGCTTCGGGCGTTAATGGATGGTTGCCGAATAAATCATCCGCCAGTGCTGGCTGCAGGGCCAGACTCACCGCGATTCCTACTGAACATAGCCATTTCATATGGATTTTTCTTCCTCTGTTGCCCGACGAGGCAGCGAAAATGGTGCAAAAACCGTAGTTTGCCATAAGCATGATGGAGAGAGAAAAAGAATGCTCAGTTTATTGTCTGAATTTTCAAAATATTCACTCGCTGAATTGTCATACAAGGCGCTATTCTAGTTTGTGATATTTTTTCGCCACCACAAGGAGTGGAAAATGTCTTCCATGACAACAACTGATAATAAAGCCTTTTTGAATGAACTTGCCCGTCTGGTCGGTCATTCACACCTGCTCACCGATCCCGCAAAAACGGCCCGCTATCGCAAGGGCTTCCGTTCTGGTCAGGGCGACGCGCTGGCTGTCGTTTTCCCTGGCTCACTACTGGAATTGTGGCGGGTGCTGAAAGCCTGTGTCACCGCCGACAAAATTATTCTGATGCAGGCTGCCAATACAGGCCTGACCGAAGGATCGACGCCAAACGGTAACGACTATGATCGCGATATCGTGATCATCAGCACCCTGCGTCTCGACAAGCTGCACGTTCTTGGCAAGGGCGAACAGGTGCTGGCCTATCCGGGCACCACGCTCTATTCGCTGGAAAAAGCCCTCAAACCGCTGGGACGCGAACCGCACTCGGTGATTGGATCGTCGTGTATAGGCGCATCGGTTATCGGCGGTATTTGTAACAACTCCGGCGGCTCGCTGGTGCAACGTGGCCCGGCGTATACCGAAATGTCGTTATTCGCGCGTATAAATGAAGACGGCAAACTGACGCTGGTGAACCATCTGGGGATTGATCTGGGCGAAACGCCGGAGCAGATCCTTAGCAAGCTGGATGATGATCGCATCAAAGATGACGATGTGCGTCACGATGGTCGTCACGCCCACGATTATGACTATGTCCACCGCGTTCGTGATATTGAAGCCGACACGCCCGCACGTTATAACGCCGATCCGGATCGGTTATTTGAATCTTCTGGTTGCGCCGGGAAGCTGGCCGTCTTTGCGGTACGTCTAGATACCTTCGAAGCGGAAAAAAATCAGCAGGTGTTTTATATCGGCACCAACCAGCCGGAAGTGCTGACCGAAATCCGCCGTCATATTCTGGCTAACTTCGAAAATCTGCCGGTTGCCGGGGAATATATGCACCGGGATATCTACGATATTGCGGAAAAATACGGCAAAGACACCTTCCTGATGATTGATAAGTTAGGCACCGACAAGATGCCGTTCTTCTTTAATCTCAAGGGACGCACCGATGCGATGCTGGAGAAAGTGAAATTCTTCCGTCCGCATTTTACTGACCGTGCGATGCAAAAATTCGGTCACCTGTTCCCCAGCCATTTACCGCCGCGCATGAAAAACTGGCGCGATAAATACGAGCATCATCTGCTGTTAAAAATGGCGGGCGATGGCGTGGGCGAAGCCAAATCGTGGTTGGTGGATTATTTCAAACAGGCCGAAGGCGATTTCTTTGTCTGTACGCCGGAGGAAGGCAGCAAAGCGTTTTTACACCGTTTCGCCGCTGCGGGCGCAGCAATTCGTTATCAGGCGGTGCATTCCGATGAAGTCGAAGACATTCTGGCGTTGGATATCGCTCTGCGGCGTAACGACACCGAGTGGTATGAGCATTTACCGCCGGAGATCGACAGCCAGCTGGTGCACAAGCTCTATTACGGCCATTTTATGTGCTATGTCTTCCATCAGGATTACATAGTGAAAAAAGGCGTGGATGTGCATGCGTTAAAAGAACAGATGCTGGAACTGCTACAGCAGCGCGGCGCGCAATACCCTGCCGAGCATAACGTCGGTCATTTGTATAAAGCACCGGAGACGTTGCAGAAGTTCTATCGCGAGAACGATCCGACCAACAGCATGAATCCGGGGATCGGTAAAACCAGTAAACGGAAAAACTGGCAGGAAGTGGAGTAAAAATTACGGATGGCAGAGTATCGCCATCCGAATTCACTTAATCGTTCTGTGCCGTCTGCCCCGCCGCCGCCATTTGGGCGGCTTTTTGTTTTTTATAGCTCAACGCTGCTGCCGGCACAGGCATCACTTTACCGGTTTCAATCCAGGTACGCA
This sequence comes from Escherichia sp. S10b, assembly GCF_028421345.1. Taxonomy (NCBI): domain Bacteria; kingdom Pseudomonadati; phylum Pseudomonadota; class Gammaproteobacteria; order Enterobacterales; family Enterobacteriaceae; genus Escherichia; species Escherichia sp. S10b. Next base: position 5,035 of record NZ_JAHZSO010000164.1, on the reverse strand, counting down.
GGCGGCTGGCATCGGCAAAATGGGTATATTTGCCAAACGCGTCCATCACTACCAGCGCCACCGGTTTATTATTGATAACCGTACGCATCACCAGACAATGGCCCGCCGCATTGGTAAAGCCGGTTTTGGTTAACTGAATATTCCAGTTATCGCGATACACCAGATGATTAGTATTGCGGAACGGCAGCGTATACGTCGGGTTAGAGAAGGTTGCCATATCTTCCCGGGTAGTACTTAACTGCCCGATCAACGGATATTGTTTGCTGGCAATGAGCAGTTTGGTTAAGTCACGGGCAGTTGAAACGTTATGCACCGACAATCCGGTAGGTTCAACAAAGCGCGTGTTGTTCATTCCGAGCGATTTCGCTTTCGCATTCATTGCCTTAATAAAGGCTTTGTAACCACCGGGATAATGGTGTGCAAGGCTTGCCGCCGCGCGGTTTTCTGAAGACATCAGCGCCAGCAACAGCATATCTTTACGGCTGATTTCGCTATTCAGTCGTACGCGCGAATAGACCCCTTTCATCTCCGGCGTCTGGCTGATATCCACTTTTAGTTTTTCATCCAGCGGCAGTCGTGCATCCAGCACAACCATCGCGGTCATTAATTTGCTGATAGACGCAATCGGACGCACCAGATCCGGGTGGTTCGAATAGATCACTTTGTTGGTATTCAGATCAACAATCATCGCGCTACCGGAGGCAATTTCCGGTTGTGAAGCGGTGGTAGCGGCTGCCGTTTTCGCAACGGCCTGCGGTGCAAAAGGCACAGCCAGCATCAGGGCCAGGCTAAATAAAGAAACTCGAAATTTCGGCATGATGAGCATTCAGATAGTGGTTCACGCGCACGGGTTGCGCACCGCCGGAGTAAGGATTTACTGAGGCTAGCGACGCCATCATAACGAGCAAAAAGTGCGATCGTCAAAGGAGAATCGTGAGGAAATGCTGCATTGCTGACATTTACGCCAGCAATGCAACGTCAAAGAACTTTCTAGAACAAACGATAACCGTAGCCCCATAGTATAACGGTTAGGGCGAGCAGCACTTCCAGTACCAGCACGCCAATCGCCAGCGTCGAACTAGAGAAGCTAAGGCCTTCCTCTTTGTTGATATTCAGGAAGCTCGGAATACCAAGGTAAAGCAGGTAGCCGGTGTAAAACAGCGCCACCGTGCCGACCAGCGCACACAACCAGACCAGTGGATAAAGCGCCACCAGACCGCTTAAAAACAGCGGAGTTGCAACGTAGCCCGCGAAGACCATGCAGTGCGCAAGTGACGGACGCTGCGGATAATTACGCGCCATCCACCAGATGACCCGCCCCATCACCGCGACCCCAGCCAGCATAACGCCGTAAAACAAGACAGCCAGCGCCAGTCCGGTAAACCAGGATAACTTCAGGATAGTGCCATCGCCAAAATTCCAGCCAATCTGTGTAGTGCCAATGAAGGCGCAAATCACCGGAATCGCCGCCATCAGCAAAACGTGGTGGGTGTAATGGTGAGAAATCGTTTCGTTTTCGCGATTAATCACCTGCATTTCACGATCGGGATGGGAAAACAGTCCCCAGACATGGCTCATACCGCCCCCTTGTTGTGAGTTCATGAACCTGACAGTTCAAGTATAAGTCAGCTTGTGATTATTTTTTGTTCGCCCATGTAATTTTCACTGTCTGATGAACGTCCTTTTTCAGCGTGAATGATTCACAGGGTGTATGCTTACTGGCAACCAAAGGGAGACAGACTGGCCTATGGATCTCAATACACTTATCTCACAATATGGTTATGCCGCGCTGGTGATCGGTAGCCTGGCGGAAGGTGAAACCGTGACTTTGCTGGGAGGCGTTGCGGCGCATCAGGGGCTATTAAAGTTCCCGCTGGTGGTACTTTCTGTGGCGCTTGGCGGCATGATTGGCGACCAGGTGCTCTATCTGTGCGGGCGGCGGTTTGGCGGCAAGCTGTTACGCCGTTTCTCGAAACATCAGGATAAAATTGAGCGGGCGCAGAAACTTATCCAACGCCATCCGTATCTGTTTGTCATTGGTACGCGCTTTATGTATGGCTTTCGGGTGATTGGCCCGACGCTGATTGGTGCCAGCCAGCTGCCGCCGAAAATCTTTCTGCCGCTGAATATTCTCGGCGCATTTGCCTGGGCGTTGATTTTTACCACTATTGGTTACGCTGGTGGTCAGGTGATTGCGCCGTGGTTGCACAATCTCGACCAGCATTTGAAGCACTGGGTCTGGTTGATTCTGGTCGTGGTTCTGGTGGTGGGCGTGCGCTGGTGGCTGAAACGGCGCGGGAAGAAAAAGCCGGATCATCAGGCGTAAAACCATTGCCCTGGGTAAGGCGTTCGCGCCGCATCCGACATCCGGTGCACCATGCCTGATGCGACGCTTGTGCGTCTTATCATGCCTACCAAAATTTTACCCATTGAAATAACCACGCACCTCACTGCGCTATTCTGGGTTGAACTGCGGATTCGCCAACATAAAGCCGCCATCCACTATCAACGACTGCCCGGTGGTGTAATTTGCGCCCTCTGAGCACAGCCACGCTACCAGGCTGGCAATCTCATGCGTTGCGCCAAAACGCCGCAGAGGAATCGAAGGCTCCGCGTCGGGCTTCACGTCGCTGTCATCCATGCCATTCATTGGCGTGGCGATCGCCCCAGGCGCGACTGCGTTCACCAAAATCTTATGCCTGACCAGCTCCAGCGCCATCGTTTTGGTTAACCCGCCGAGCGCATGTTTAGCGGCTGTGTAAGCGCTGGCATCCGGCAGCGGCGTATGTTCATGTACCGACGTAATGTTGATGATGCGACCGCCCTGCCCTTGTTTCACCATCTGGCGGGCCGCAATTTGTGAGCATAAAAATGCACCATCGACATCAACGGTAAAAATCTTGCGCCACTCATCGAAAGCCATATCAAGAAACGGCGCTTTGGTCATTGCGCCCGCATTATTCACCAGCACATCAATACGCCCCAGCCGTTGAATGAGTTTCTCCAGCGCCTGCGCACCTTCTGGCAGTTTACCGAGATCCAGCTGCACGATCTCCGCACGTACGCCGTGGCTAACTACCTCACGCGCGGTATCTTTTGCCCCTTCTTCATCTGAGTGCCAGGTAATGCCAATATCAAACCCCTGCTGCGCCAGTAATAACGCGCACTCTTTGCCGATCCCCGAATCGGAGGCGGTAATAATCGCAACCTGTGCCATCGAGTTCTCCACTTAACGCTGAATAAACGTTAAGTATAGAAGGCGCATATCATCAGCGTTTGTAACCCCCGCCCAACGCACCAGTGAGTTGAATGGAAGCATCCAGCCACTGCCCTTGCAATAACAGGCCATTGGCCCGCTCACGCAGCGCGGGGATTCTGGCTTCGCTGACGCGGGAACCAGCAATGATGCCCGCGTTAAAGCGCGCCTGCGCAAGACCTACCACACGCAAGGCATCGCGCTCAATTTGCGCCTGATGCTGGTTTTTCTCCGCAAGTGTCTGAACCTGACTGGCTGCCCGCGCCACGTCATTCACCGCTTCAACCACCGCTTTGTTGTAGCTGGCGATAGACAAGTTGCTTTCGGCTTTTGCGATATCGAGATTGGCGTTAAGACGACCACTATCGAAAATGGGTAGCGTCAGGCCTGCCGTAACGCCCATTTGCTGCGCGGAATGACGGAACAGATCGCTTAAGTGCAACGCATCCTGTTGCAGGAAGGCCATCAGGTTGATGTCAGGATAAAATGCCGCTTTTGCCGCATCAATGGTGCTTAGCGATGACTCAACGTACCAGTGCGCCGCCTGCAAATCTGCCCGCCGGGCCAGTAAGGAGTACCCCAGTTCATCAGGAAGCTGGCTTGCCACTTTCGGCAACGCGACCGGTTTAAGCTTCAATGACTTTGTCTGGTTATTTGTAAGTGCGCTTAACCGTGCCTCAATAATTTTCATTTTCCCCGCGACATCGTTGAGCTGCTGCCGGGTTTTGCTGGCATTAATATCGGTTTCCACACCTTCAACTGAAGAAGTAATCCCGTTCTGATATAGCTGGCGATCGGTCGCGATAATGGTGTTCTGCTCTTTTTCTATTTGCTGCAAGACCGTGTTTAACGCCGCCTGGGTTTGCCACTCCCAGTACAGGCGGGCTACGCTGCCAGCCAGCAATTGGCGGGTTTGCTCGCGTTCCGCCGCCCGTGCTTTAACCGTACCCAGGCGGGCAGTAACCTCCGCCCGATTCTTTCCCCAGATATCGAGATGCCAGCCCGCCGTTAAGCCAAAAGTTCCGTTGGTGTACCACGGACCGGTCGTACCTGCGGCCGGATCGTTCAGAGCAAACGGCCCCATTAAGCCTTCTGCCGACATTTTTTGCCGCTCCATATCCGCAGAAAAGTCGATCTGCGGACCATCCTGAGTAGCAATTGCCTTCGCCTGGGCTTCAGCTAGCTGAATGCGCTGTTCAGCCACCTGCATATCCGGTGCGTTCTGTAGTGCATTGTTAATTAAGGAAGTGAGTTGATTATCGTGATACTCCAGCCACCATTGGCTGTCTGGCCAACCATTTTTCAGCGCCGTGGGTAATGCGGTGTCAACTTGTGCAGCAGGCGTTTGCTGGCTTAACGCCTGGCGGGTTTCATGCATAGGTGCACACCCGGCCAGCATCAGTAACAGCGGAAAACAGGCGATGGCGGGATAAAAGGAATCACGATTCATGGGGGAATAATCAGGTAAGAAAAGGTGCGCGGAGATTACCGTGTGTTGCGATATATTTTTTAGTTTCGCGTGGCAATACATCAGTAGCAATAAAACGACATATCCAGAAAAATATACACTAAGTGAATGATATCTTCCGATTTATCTTAATCGTTTATGGATAACGGCAAAGGGCTTCGTTTTTTCCTATACTTATTCAGCACTCACAAATAAAGGAACGCCAATGAAAATTATACTCTGGGCTGTAGGTAATGACTCCAACTTATTGATAGTGTTTTATGTTCAGATAATGCCCGATGACTTTGTCATGCAGCTCCACCGATTTTGAG
>NZ_JAHZSO010000163.1:0-167908 GCF_028421345.1 Escherichia sp. S10b | reverse complement strand
GGCCCGATACGGCATGCGGACTGCAGGCAGAGAAAACTGGCCGATTTTCTCTGCACTGGAGGGATAATACAAGGCCTGATAAGCATAGCGCATCAGGCAGTTTTACGTTTGCATAACCTCAGCGCCCGTTTCCGGGCGCTATTCACTTCTTACGCCTGAACAGCAGGCTTATCAAATGCCGTTAACTTCGGTGCGTTACCCGTATATTTTTCGATATACACCAGCGCAGAGTTACCGGCACAGGCATTTGCCAGCTGCGAGCTGGGGATATCCGCCGTTAACACGTTCGCACTGCCGTTTTTACACAAGCCGTTTTCCAGATCTGGCCATGCACCTTCATGCACGCATACCACGCCTTTTTTGATCCCGTCAGTCACCACCGCGCCTGTCAAAATCTGACCACGTTTGTTCCAGACACGCACCAGATCGCCATTCGCAATACCAAATCGAGCAGCATCTTCGGTGTGAATAGTGATCGGTTCACGATCGGCAACCGCATATTTTTTACGCAGTTCCGCATAGTTAAGCTGACTATGTAAACGGTGTGCCGGATGTGCGGTCAGAAGCTGCAACTGCTTCTCGTCGGCGGTACCCTTCCACTCATCAGGCGCAAGCCAGGTTGGATGTGCCGGGCAATCCTTATAGCCAAATTTTTCCAGCGTTTTGGAGTAAATCTCAATTTTGCCGCTTGGCGTACCCAGCGCATTTTTCACCGGATCGGCGCGGAAATCAGCATAACGAACGTACTGTTCGTTCTTCTCGCTGCGGCGCATTTCGATCAGTTTATTTTGCTGCCAGAAGGCATTAAACATCGGCATAGTCACGCGTTGCGCACGAGCACCTTTCTGAGCGGCATAATAGAAAAATTTCAGCCACGCCATTTCATCTTTACCTTCGGTATAGATCTCTTTTCCGCCAGGTTTCAGTAATTCAGCAAGATCGGCAAATACGTCAAAATCGTTACGCGCTTCAAATTGCGGAGCAACAGCCTGCTTCATCGGCACAATATGCTGGTTGCTGTAATCACCGGTCATCGTCAAGTCATTGCGCTCAAACGATGTGGTGATCGGTAATACGATATCTGCATGTTTAGCAGCTGCGGTCCAGTAGCATTCAGAAACGACGATCATCTCCGGTTTCTGCCATGCTTTGATCAGACGATTAGTATCCTGGTGATGGGTAAAGTTACCGCCACCCGCCCACCAGATCATTTTGATATTCGGATACGTTTGTTCTTTACCGTTATGCTGATATTTGCCACCAGGATTTTCCAGCGCATCGACGATACGGGCAACAGGAATCGCCGTCATTCCGCCATCATCAGCGGCCTCGCTGGCCTGTCCGGCAATCGCCGCAGACATTTCCGGCAGCACGCCGCCAACACGCGTCGGATTGCCACCGTTGGAGTAATGATAAGAGAAACCAAAACCGCCGCCCGGTGTACCAATCTGCCCTAACATCGCCGCCAGCGTCACCAGCATCCAGTGTTTCTGTTCACCATATTGCTGGCGCTGAATTCCCCAGCCAGCCATCAGCATTGTGCGATTCGCCGCCATCAGTTCAGCGAGTTTGACTATCTGCGCTTCCGGTACGCCAGTAATTTCCGCCGCCCAGGCCGCGCTCTTCGGAGTATTATCGCTCTTACCTGTCAGATACTCTTCAAACTGCGGATACCCGGTGGTGTATTTTTCAAGGAACACTTTATCGTGTTTACCTTGTGTCATCAGGGTATGCGCAATCCCTAACATCAGTGCCACGTCGGTGCCCATATTCGGCGCGATCCAGGTGGCATTATCACCAAAGAACTCGATGGTTTCGGAGCGGATAGGATCAATGGCAATCACTGGTTTGCCAGATTTTTTCAGCTGATGGAAGTATTCCAGCCCTTGCTCATCGGTACTGCTCCAGGCAATTTTTAAGGTATTCAGCGGGTTCATCCCCCACAGCACCACAGCCTGGCTGTTTTCCAGAATCAGCGGCCAGGAGGTCTGCTGTTCATACACCTCTACAGAACCGACCACATGCGGCATGATCACCTGTGCTGCCCCGGTTGAATAATCGCCGCTATGCCCGGAATAACCGCCCGCCAGGTTCATATAACGTTGTAGTAAGGTTTGCGCTTTATGCAACACGCCAGAAGAGCGCCAGCCGTATGATCCGGCAAAAATAGCAGATGGTCCGTTAGCTTTGCGAATGCGATCGTGTTGCTCATGAATCAGTTTTAATGCTTGCTCCCAGCTCACCTGTACATAAGTATCTTCGCCACGACCTTTCGCCGGTTGCAGTGGATTATCGAGATAGCTTTTTCTTACCATCGGATGCTGAATACGTGCCGTGGTGTGTACCTGATCCGCCGCCGTAGACTGTAAGGAGTTCGGTATGGTTTTCGCCAGCGCGCCTGTTGAAGAAACAATCTTGCCGTCCTTCACTTCTACGTTCATCGCTCCCCAACGTCCCGCGGTGAGGATTTTACCGCCCTTCTCTTCTGCCCATGCGGGGAGCGGTGCTGCCGATGTCACCACCAGCGCTCCAGCGGCAATACCGCTGTGTTTAATAAATTCACGTCTTGTTAATGTCATAACTTCCTCCCTGATCAACGAGGATCACTGTTTCTCGGTAATATCTTTGGTGTTGTACTGGAAATACCGCGTTAAAATGTCCAGTTCGTTTTCGCTCATGCTGGTTCGCGCACCCATTCCTTTGGCAATGGACGGCCATGCATTGACGGTGTAATGGTCAGCGGCAATAGGCGCATGGCAACCAGCGCAATAGGTATCGTCAAGTTTTTCAGCGTATTGCCATAGCGGTTTACGGTCCGCTAATGCGGGATCGGTAAGCGCACCCTGTAAAGACGCCTGACGCCATTGATTGCCGTATTCGTCAGCCTGCCATTCCCCGTTTACCGTGAGCGCCTTGATACCTTCTTCACTTAATGTGGCTAGCGCCAGCCGTTGACCTGCCGCCAGGTAGAGCGTGTTTTCACTGCCCTGCATTTGATAACCCTGCAACAGAACGATCGGCTGTTTGCCACTGGCATCAACGACGGTGAGATCGGTACCAGGATTCACGGTAGCCAGCTCGCCTATGCGAGAAGTTTTGAAAGGATAAATATGTGCGCCATTAGTCACTGAAGTAGCGGCCTGACTTTCCAGCTCATGCGCCGCGTTGTCATCCATTTTTATTTCTGGCGGAAAATGGGCAATGCCTTTATGACAATCGATACAGGTTTCGCCGCCCTTTTGTGCTTTGTTATGCATTTTCTGCGCAGATTCACTTTGCGAGGCAATATCCATGGCATCAAAAGAATGGCAACTACGGCACGTTGCAGAGTCAGTTGCTTTTAATTCTTTCCATACTGTTTCGGCCATTTCCTGGCGATGAGTTTCGAACTTATCGTCACTGTCTATTTTGCCGCTAACAAATTCATGATAAATATCTTTAGATGCTTTTAATTTAGAAAATAAATAATCCATCCCTGACTTTGGAATATGGCAATCTGCACATTCCGCACGTATCCCTTTCTGGTTCGAAAAGTGGACAGTTCCCTGATATTCCTCAAAAGGTTTACTCATCGAGTGGCAGGAAAGGCAAAATGCTGTATCCGACGTTTTATGTAAGGCTTTTTGCGCCAGCAATAACCCGCCGCCACCAACCACAACCGCTATCAGCAAAAACAATAACCCAATGCGTTTTTTCCCTCGCATAGATTCCTCTAAATAAATTCCAGAACACCGAAATCATTGTATAATTAAATACACAACGAATTAACCGCTTGCATAACTCGGCACAACACTGCCTGAAATAATCGATAAAGAATATGATTTATTACAATGTAATCATTAATTGCTAAGGAATAACCCAGTTGCTATTTAGAATATATATTTATCAGTTTTAGCAATTTAAATCCCATAATCAATGTGAATATAAAAAATATTATTAGCACAACGCTATGTTCACTGTCACCCGCTCAACAGATCACGGTTATCGTTCGTTTTTTATACTGCTCAGGGATAAAAAAAGGCCCCTGTTGAAATTGCAGGGGCCTGGTACGAGCAAGCATCATATTGGGCGACATGATGCAACGGTAAAAATCATTTGGCCTGATGGCGTTCAATGATTCCTTTCATTTCAGCAACCGCCGCCCCGTCTACGATATAACGCGAATACTCGTCCGCGTGTTCATCTGATGACATGGACAATCCTTGATTACGATAACGCATCGGTGAGGCTTGCCACGCTCCCGCGGAGCTATGGACTTCCAGCACTCCGGCATCGAGGAAGTGGTGCAGGTTTTCTGCACGGACTCCTGCTCCGGCCATAATGATTGGAGCATCACGATGGGCAATAAGTTCCATAATTTTTGATAAACCTTGCAGTGCGTCTGATTTTTGCCCTGATGTCAGTACCCGGGCAATGCCCAATTCCGCAAGATTATTGAGTGTATATAAAGGGTTAGCGCACATATCGAAGGCGCGATGAAAAGTCACTGCCAGCGGACCGGCAGCAGCCATTATTTTTTCCATTCGTGGCATATCGACATTCCCGTCAACATCGAGAACGCCCGTCACCAGTCCAGGAAAACCTAATTCGCGGACCGTGCGCACATCCTCAAGAATGGCGGCAAACTCACCGTCGCTGTAGCAAAAATCACCACGGCGTGGGCGAATTATCGGATGCACAGGGATCGTCACCCGCTGGCGCACGGATTTCAGTACCCCCAACGACGGCGTTAAGCCCCCCTCTTTTGGGGCTGCGCATAATTCAACTCTGTCTGCGCCGTTTTGCTGCGCCGTTAGTGCACATTCCATGCTGTAACAGCAAATTTCCAGTAATGCCATTTTTGCTCCTTAATTACGCTGACTGCTCGCTGGCAACGATCTCTTCAATGGACCACGGATGAAACTTAATAGTTGTTTTGCCATCGGTGACCGCCAGCGTCGGATTCGGTAATCGCTCATGCTCACCTTTTGGTGAACTGGTTTTAACTGAGATCCCCGGAAGGCTGAGTCCTTCATCAGAAAGCAATGCCAGCGCACGGGCATTCAGCGTTTCTGGATCACCTGGCAGAACGATTTCAATATGTTCCCAACCTTCGTGTGGGTAACGTTTTTCCCCGGGCCACGGTAGCTCCACAATAGAAAACTGCCAGTGCGCAACCTGTACCGGTTCATGCAATTTAAACAGACAAATCGGTCTGCCATTGATCATATTTTCTGACAAAAGCTCGCCACACTGTTCAAACCCGCGACGCCAGCGCTCAGCGGTGACGTTTTGATGGCAACGCAAAGAAATGTGATCGGCAGTCAGCGGAGTGATATTCAACCCCAGACGGCGGGAAAGTTCATCTAATGCGTGGGTAAATCGCGGTAAATCCGATGCAATATCCTGCAGCTCGTCGATAGATTGCCAGTTCGCCATAATCACTCTTCGTCTTTCAGTAAAAGCGTTAATTTACCCTGTTGCCCTGTGCCAACCAACCGCTGATTTCACGCCGCTTCTGATGCAATAGTGAAAACGGCAATACGCCACGCGCACGTTGCTGACGAAAACAGCCATTTGCAGTATACTCCCGCCCTAATTTCTTTAACTGGTGCGGGCAATTTTTGCTCGCTTCATCAATGTAAGGTATTCCGGTGAATATTCAGGCTCTTCTCTCAGAAAAAGTCCGTCAGGCCATGATTGCGGCAGGCGCGCCTGCGGATTGCGAACCGCAGGTTCGTCAGTCAGCAAAAGTTCAGTTCGGCGACTATCAGGCTAACGGCATGATGGCAGTTGCTAAAAAACTGGGTATGGCACCGCGACAATTAGCAGAGCAGGTGCTGACTCATCTGGATCTTAACGGTATCGCCAGCAAAGTTGAGATCGCCGGTCCAGGCTTTATCAACATTTTCCTTGATCCGGCATTCCTGGCTGATCATGTTCAGCAGGCGCTGGCGTCCGATCGTCTCGATGTTGCTACGCCAGAAAAACAGACCATTGTGGTTGACTACTCTGCGCCAAACGTGGCGAAAGAGATGCACGTCGGTCACCTGCGCTCTACCATTATTGGTGACGCAGCAGTGCGTACTCTGGAGTTCCTCGGTCACAAAGTGATTCGCGCAAACCACGTCGGCGACTGGGGCACTCAGTTCGGTATGCTGATTGCATGGCTGGAAAAGCAGCAGCAGGAAAACGCCGGTGAAATGGAGCTGGCTGACCTTGAAGGTTTCTACCGCGATGCGAAAAAGCATTACGACGAAGATGAAGAGTTTGCCGAGCGTGCACGTAACTACGTGGTAAAACTGCAAAGCGGTGACGAATATTTCCGCGAGATGTGGCGCAAACTGGTCGACATCACCATGACGCAGAACCAGATCACCTACGATCGTCTCAACGTGACGCTGACCCGTGATGACGTGATGGGCGAAAGCCTCTACAACCCAATGCTGCCAGGAATTGTGGCGGATCTCAAAGCCAAAGGTCTGGCAGTAGAAAGCGAAGGGGCGACCGTCGTATTCCTTGATGAATTTAAAAACAAGGAAGGCGAACCGATGGGCGTGATCATTCAGAAGAAAGATGGCGGCTATCTCTACACCACCACTGATATCGCCTGTGCGAAATATCGTTATGAAACACTGCATGCCGATCGCGTGCTGTATTACATCGACTCCCGTCAGCATCAACACCTGATGCAGGCATGGGCGATCGTCCGTAAAGCAGGCTATGTACCGGAATCCGTACCGCTGGAACACCACATGTTCGGCATGATGCTGGGTAAAGACGGCAAACCGTTCAAAACCCGCGCGGGTGGTACAGTGAAACTGGCCGATCTGTTGGATGAAGCCCTGGAACGTGCACGCCGTCTGGTGGCAGAAAAGAACCCGGATATGCCAGCTGACGAGCTGGAAAAACTGGCTAACGCGGTTGGTATTGGTGCGGTGAAATATGCGGATCTCTCCAAAAACCGCACCACGGACTACATCTTCGACTGGGACAACATGCTGGCGTTTGAGGGTAATACCGCGCCATACATGCAGTATGCTTACACGCGTGTATTGTCCGTGTTCCGTAAGGCAGAAATTAACGAAGAGCAACTGGCTGCAGCTCCGGTAATCATCCGTGAAGATCGTGAAGCGCAACTGGCAGCTCGCCTGCTGCAGTTTGAAGAAACCCTCACCGTGGTTGCCCGTGAAGGCACGCCGCATGTGATGTGTGCTTACCTGTACGATCTGGCTGGTCTGTTCTCTGGCTTCTACGAGCACTGCCCGATCCTCAGCGCAGAAAACGAAGAAGTGCGTAACAGCCGTCTGAAACTGGCACAACTGACAGCGAAGACGCTAAAGCTGGGTCTGGATACGCTGGGTATTGAGACAGTAGAGCGTATGTAATCGATTTTTCGTGAGAGTAAAGCCTGATCAGGGTTACCTGATCAGGCTTTTTTATTGCCATCTAAATGTATTCTGAAAATGGACATGCCATTGTTTTCTGACTGTTGGATAAGAGGCCAGAAGCGTAATATCCGGCCCCAGGGAAACGATAACGGTTGAATTTAAGGAATACCGCAGTGTTTAAATTTCTTGTATTAACATTAGGCATTATCTCTTGCCAGGCTTACGCAGAAGATACGGTTATAGTAAACGACCATGACATTTCAGCCATCAAAGATTGTTGGCAAAAAAATTCAGATGATGATACTGACATTAACGTGATCAAATCATGCCTGCGACAAGAATACAATCTCGTCGATGCGCAATTAAATAAAGCCTATGGTGAAGCTTATCGTTATATAGAACAAGTGCCACGCACAGGTGTAAAAAAACCTGATACCGAACAACTTAACTTGCTTAAAAAATCACAGCGAGCCTGGCTGGATTTTAGGGACAAAGAATGTGAATTAATCCTTTCAAATGAGGACGTTCAGGATTTAAGTGACCCTTATTCTGAATCAGAATGGCTCTCATGTATGATCATACAGACCAATACGCGAACTCGCCAGTTGCAGCTATACCGTAACTCTGAAGATTTTTATCCAAGCCCTTTGACAAGAGGATAATTCACATCTTTTTGGCATGTTTTGTTGCAAGCTATTCCTGATAAATAATTGCAACAAGACATCGAGCCTTTTTCACTGAGTTATTAAACATACTCGCGAGCGCGTAATTTTTTTGTCCTTCAGCGATAATTCACAATCACTTCATTACGTTGTACCTTTAGCGGTGGAATTAACCGCCCACCGCCTGGCACTTCCCAGATAAATCGCAACGGTTCTGCTGCCGCTATACCGGAAAAGGCCACGGTGGTTCCGCTCTGCCCCTCTAATTCGACACAACGAGATTGCGAACACAAGCGAACCCGCAGTCCTGAAGGTGTCGGGCCGATAAGCTGATAACGCCACGCTACCAGCGTCATCAATCCTGAAGCAGGTTGTCGCGTAGAAAGAGGCGCAGACGACATCGACTCACCGCGATGATTTAGCGTAATTCCTACACTACTTGCCTGCCACATCCCCTCCCCGGCGGCTTGCACCAGCAGCGGAAACAATAATATTGCTAATAAGGTTCTCATTATTTGCCGCCAATTGTCGCCGTCATGCGGATATGTCGGTTATCAGACAGTTCCAGATTCGACAGGACCACTAACTGCGGCAAGCTGCGGCGCAGGAAGCGAGACAATAATGGTCGCAGCGCGTGGTTCACCAACAATACTGGCGGCGCACCCAGCATCTCCTGACGGGATAGCGCTTCCTGAGTTTGCGCCAGTAAACGATCCGCCAGCCCTGGCTCCAGTCCTCCCCCGCCCTGCAGCGCCTGTAGTAACAAACGTTCCAGCGGTGTATCGAGGCCAATAACATGGACTTCATCTTTGCCAGGAAACCACTGCTGGGTAATCGCCCGTCCCAACGCCACGCGCACGACGGCGGTTAATTCATGTGGATCGCTTTGGATGGGCGCATGTTCCGCCAGCGTTTCGAGAATGGTGCGCATATCGCGAATCGGTACTTTTTCATCGAGGAGATTTTGCAGCACTTTATGCAGTGTGGTGAGCGTGACGACGCCAGGAACGAGATCTTCCGTCAGCTTTGGCATCTCCTGGGCGACGCGATCCAACAGCTGTTGCGCCTCCTGACGACCAAACAGCTCTGCGGCATGCTGGCTAATGAGGTGGTTAAGATGCGTTGCTACCACCGTGCTGGCCTCAACCACTGTGTACCCCTGAATCTGCGCCTGTTCTTTTAGCGCACTTTCAATCCAGATAGCATTCAGGCCAAATGCCGGATCGACGGTCGCCTCACCAGGTAACGTCCCGGCAGCGGTTCCAGGGTTAATCGCCAGCCAGCGCCCCGGATAAGCATCACCACTGCCAATCTCCACGCCTTTCATCAAAATGCGATAGCGGGCAGGTTGCAGATCCATATTGTCGCGAATGTGCACCACTGGCGGCAGAAATCCCATCTCCTGGGCAAATTTCTTGCGGATACTGCGTATACGGCCCAACAACTCACCATCCTGCTGGAAATCGACCATCGGGATCAGTCGATAACCCACTTCCATTCCCAGAGAATCTTCCAGTTGTACATCGTTCCACGTCGCTTCGACAACGGTATTATTCTCTGCCATTTTTACCGGTTTGGGTTCGACAGGCGCTTTTTGTTCGCGTCCGCGTATCCACCAGGCCAGCCCCAGCAATCCGGCAGTGAACAGCAAAAATACCAGGTTCGGCATTCCAGGCACCAGGCCGAGTAAACCGAGCACGGCGGCGCTTAACAACATAACGCTTGGGTTACTGAAAAGCTGATTCACCATCTGCTCACCAACATCCTGATCGGTGCTGACACGCGTAACGATGACCCCCGCGGCGGTAGAAATCACCAGCGCCGGAATTTGTGCCACCAGACCGTCGCCAATGGTCAATAGCGTATAACTTTCCGCCGCGTGTCCCATGCTCATGCCATGTTGCAGCACGCCGACCAGCAACCCGCCGACAACGTTAATGACCATGATGAGGATCCCGGCGATGGCATCGCCGCGAACAAACTTACTTGCCCCGTCCATTGAGCCGTAAAAATCGGCTTCCTGAGTCACTTCGGAGCGGCGTTTTTTCGCCTCATCTTCACCAATCAATCCAGCGTTAAGGTCGGCGTCAATCGCCATCTGCTTACCCGGCATACCATCGAGAACAAAGCGCGCACCCACTTCTGCGATACGCCCGGCACCTTTGGTAATGACCATAAAGTTGATGATCACGAGAATGACAAACACCACGATACCGATAGCGAAATTGCCACCAACGAGGAAGTGACCGAATGCTTCGACCACCTTCCCAGCCGCCGCCGCGCCGGTATGCCCTTCCATCAAAATGATACGGGTTGAAGCCACGTTAAGTGCCAGACGCAACAACGTAGTAAACAACAGAATGGTCGGAAACGCAGCAAACTCAAGCGTGCGCTGGGTAAACATCGCCACCAGCAACACCATGATCGACAAGGCAATATTGAAGGTAAACAACAGGTCGAGTATGAATGCGGGCAGTGGCAGCACCATCATCGACAAGATCAACAGGATCAAAATCGGTCCGGCAAGGATCTGCCATTGTGTCGATTTCAGGTTTGCGGGCAGGCGCAGCATCGCGGCCAGATTACTCATGGGTCGGTTTCTCGTTAATAAAATCCAGGGCTTCCGGCACCGGAAGATGAGTAGGTTGTACAGGGCGCTGTCCACCAGCCAGACGCCAGCGTTTCAGTTGCCAGACCCAGGCCAGCACTTCCGCCACCGCGGCGTACAGTTGACCCGGGATTTGTTGACCAATCTCCGCATGTCGATACAGCGCTCGCGCCAGCGGCGGCGCTTCAAGCGTCGGGACGTTATTTTCAGCGCCAATTTCACGAATGCGCAGCGCGACCAGCCCTGCACCTTTAGCGACCACTTTCGGTGCGCTCATTTTGTTTTCGTCATACTGCAACGCTACCGAATAGTGGGTCGGGTTATTGACAATGACATCCGCTTTCGGCACATCGGCCATCATCCGACGCCGTGCAGCAGCTCGCTGCATCTGACGGATCCGCCCTTTAACATGAGGGTCACCTTCGCTTTGTTTGAACTCATCACGAATATCCTGCCGTGACATACGCAGCTTTTTCAGGTGGCTGAATATTTGGAAAAAGACGTCAAATCCCACCATTGGAATGACACCAAGCACCACCAGCAGTGCGCATAGCCCTACCAAATCCATCGCATTACCCATGGCGGTAATCGGAGACTCGGCCATTAAGCGCATCATCTGCGGCCAGTGATGCCAGAGATAAAACCCCGTCACGCTGCCAACCAGGATGGTTTTCAAAATTGCTTTAAGCAACTCCGCGCCAGTCTGAGCCGAGAACATCCGTTTAATGCCCGGTAGCGGGTTGAGTTTGGAAAACTTCGGCTGCAAGGATTTGCCGCTAAATACCAGCCCTCCCAGCATGACCGGAGAAATGAGCGCCACCAGCACCACGCCGCTAATCAGCGGCAGCAGCGCCAGCATGGCTTCTCTGATCAGCAGAATAATCTGCCCGAGGATCAGATTCGGGTCATTGATAATACTGTGATCAAAATGCAGCCCAGCGGAGAGCATGCCCGACAATCGACGGGCCAGCGACACACCGCCAAACCAGATAACACTAACGCCCACCAGCAAAATCAGCAGTGAGGTCAGTTCACGGGAACGCGGGATTTGCCCCTCTTCCCGCGCTTTTTCTAGTCGGTGAGGTGTGGGGGCTTCTGTTTTGTCGTCGCTCTCGTCAGACACGTCGCCAATCCTGGAAAGAGTATTAAGCGTGAATGATGCCAGAGCGCAAAGCGTTCAATGGTTTGAGTAAGGGGCAAAACAGGCGGGATTTAGGGCTTTTGCTGCCACACATCAAGCATAGTGTGCGTTTGTCGGATGCGGCGTCATCGCCTTATCAGACCGCCTGATATGACGTGGTCACGCCACATCAGGCAATACAAATCAAAATCCAAGACTATCCAACAAATCGTCCACCTGATCCTGACTGGCTACCACACCGGCTTTGCTGGTATCGACCTGAGGTCCATTAAGCAAACTCTGGTTTTCACGTTTTGGACGCGACTCCTGTTCCGGGATGTTTTCCAACAGCACCATCAGCAACTGGCGTTCGATCTCCTGAATGACATCCATCATCCGCTTAATGACCTGCCCGGTGAGATCCTGAAAATCCTGCGCCATCATGATTTCCAGCAGTTGCGCGTTAGTAAAGCTGGTATGCGCGGGTACATCTGCCAGAAATTGTCGTGTATCTGTTACCAGTTCACGGGCGTCGGCAAGGTCAATCGGATCGGCAAACCAGTCATCCCAACGTTGGGTTAACGCTTTTGCTGATTTCTCCATTTGATCCTGATGCGGTTGTGACGCCTCAACACTGTTCAGCGCCCGCTCCGCAGCCTGGGCGGTCATCTGCACAACATAGTACAAACGATCGCGCGCATCGGGGATGGCTTCCGCCGCTTCGGCAATGGCCTGATCCAGCCCCAGTTCCCGCAAACTGTCGCGCAGCATACGCGTCAGGCTGCCGATGCGCGCAATGATATCGCCAGCTGAATGCTCGTCAGCAGGTTTGATTGATGGTTGCATCATAGTCGCATCCTCACATGCCCAGTTTCTCAAAGATTTTGTTGAGTTTTTCCTCCAGCGTCGCGGCGGTAAATGGCTTCACCACATAGCCACTGGCCCCCGCTTGCGCCGCAGCAATGATGTTCTCTTTCTTCGCTTCTGCAGTCACCATTAACACTGGCAATGCCGACATCGCGCCATCCGCACGAATTGTTTTCAGCAATTCCAGGCCATCCATATTGGGCATGTTCCAGTCGGAGATAACAAATCCATAACCGCCTGCCTGCAACTTATTGAGAGCGTCGACGCCATCTTCCGCTTCCTCAACATTATTGAATCCCAGCTCTTTCAGCAGGTTACGCACTATGCGTCGCATGGTGGAAAAGTCATCCACAACCAAAAATTTAAGTTCTTTATCCGCCATTTCACACTCCTGATTTAAATACGTATCGCCTGTCCGGCACTAATTTTTGCCAACATTTGCTGGCTTACCTGGCTAAGATCGACCACTTCGCAGACACCACCCATATTGATGGCCTCGCGCGGCATGCCGAACACCACGCAACTTGCTTCGTTTTGCGCAAGGGTCCATGCCCCCGCCTGACGCATCGCCAACATTCCCGCCGCGCCGTCGTTGCCCATACCGGTCAGGATCACCCCAACCGCATTACGCCCCGCCTGTTTGGCGACAGAATGGAACAACACATCTACCGAAGGCCGATGACGGTTAACCGCCGGGCCATCGTGAATTTTGATTTGGTAATTTGCGCCACTACGCGACAGCTCCATATGCCGATCGCCCGGCGCAATATAGGCATGCCCCGGCAAGACACGTTCTCCGTCTTCGGCTTCTTTAACCCCGATCTGGCAAAGCTTATTAAGTCTGTCGGCAAAAGAGCGGGTGAAACCGGGCGGCATATGTTGGGTAATTAACAATGCCGGGCTGGAAAGCGGCAACGGTTGCAGTACGTGACGAATTGCCTCAGTTCCACCCGTTGAAGCACCAATCGCAATCAGTTTTTCAGAACTCAACAACGGACCCGCCTTCAGCGTTGTCGGTGCTGACAATGGCTTATGTGCTGCAAGGCTCGCCTTTGCTGCCGTACGCACCTTTTCAGCAATCATTTCGCTATACGCCAGCATTCCTTCGCGAATACCCAGTTGCGGTTTGGTGACAAAATCTATTGCCCCCAGCTCCAGCGCGCGCAGCGTGACTTCTGATCCTTTGCCGGTCAAGGAAGAAACCATCACAACGGGCATTGGACGCAAACGCATTAATTTTTCGAGGAAATCCAGTCCGTCCATCCGCGGCATTTCAACATCCAGCGTCAGCACATCGGGATTGAATTTCTTAATCAAGTCACGCGCGACCAGCGGATCAGGCGCGGTCGCCACCATTTCCATGTCGCTATGGCTGTTGATGATTTCTGTCATGATCTGGCGCATCAGTGCCGAATCATCGACAGATAACACCCTGATTTTGCTCATCGTTAATCCTTACTTAGCGCATACACCGTCTGACCACGCAGCGTGAAGCGGCGCTCAAGGTGGCTAAAGTTTTCAGAGTGACCCGCAAACAGCAATCCGTCGGGTTTAAGGAGCGGAACAAAGCGGCGCAAAATCTCCTGCTGGGTATTTTGATCGAAGTAGATCATGACGTTACGACAGAAGATCGCATCAAACGGCCCCGGCACGGTGTACTGTTTCGCCAGTAGATTCAGCGGGGCAAAATCAACATAGTTCGCCAGCTCCTGACGCACGCGTACCAGCCCTTCATGCGGTCCCGTCCCTCGCATGAAATACCGTTGCAGTTGCTGCGGCGTCAGGTTTTTCAACTCTTCATGGCGATAAATACCGCTTCTGGCTTTTTCCAGCACTTCGGTGTCGATATCACTGGCAAACACTTTCCAGCGTCCGGGCGCGGTGCCCAATGTGTCAGCCAGCGTCATCGCAATGCTGTACGGCTCTTCGCCGGTCGAAGCCGCCGCGCTCCATACGCGATACTCGCCAGAACGGCGACGTGCGTGATCCGCGAGCAGAGGGAAATGGTGTGCCTCACGGAAAAATGCCGTCAGATTCGTGGTCAGCGAATTGATAAACGCCTGCCACTCACCGCTGTGCTGATTAGATTCCAGCAAGTTCAGATAATGACCGAAATCCGTCAGTCCCAGCGAACGCAAACGACGAACCAGTCGGTTGTAAACCATGTCGCGTTTATGGTCAGCCAGAACGATCCCGGCTCGTTGATAGATCAATTGACTTATCCGCCGAAAATGCGCGTCGGAAAGCGCCAGGCGCTCGGTCATCTGTAACAATAAAGACGTTTGCCCACAGGGCAGAGATGAAGTCATAGCGCCTTCTCAATCACTTCAGGATACCACTGGCGCAATTTGTAACTGCGCCGACTCATGTCGTGCTACTTCATGTTCTTCAAGGGTAAATACCGCCACACGCGACGAAAGATGGTCGGCCTGATTCGCCAGTTGTTCCGTTGCCACCGCCGCTTCTTCTACCAGCGAGGCGTTCTGCTGAGTCACCTGATCCATCTGGCTGACAGCCTGTGCAACCTGCTCAATCCCCCGCTGTTGTTCTTCCGACGCAGAGGCAATTTCTCCCATAATGTCGTTCACGCGGGTCACCGAACTGACAATATCGATCATGGTCGCGGCGGCGTTATTCACCAGTTTCGAACCCTGCTGGACACGATTGACTGACTCTTCGATCAGCCCTTTGATCTCTTTTGCTGCCTGCGCGCTACGGCTGGCAAGATTGCGCACTTCACCTGCCACTACCGCAAAACCACGCCCCTGCTCTCCGGCGCGAGCCGCTTCCACTGCCGCATTCAGGGCCAGAATATTGGTCTGGAAAGCAATTCCGTCGATAACGCTGATAATGTCGCCAATTTTTTGCGAGCTGGTGGCGATCTCCTGCATGGTGTGAGTCATGGTACTGACCTGAACACCGCCCGCCTGCGCCGTTGTCGCGGCATTTTTTGCCAGTTCCGACGCCTGTCGTGCGTTATCGGCGTTTTGCCCTACCGTGGCGGTTAATTGCTCCATACTGGCGGCCGTTTGTGCCAGCGATGCCGCCTGCTGTTCGGTACGACTTGAGAGATCGTTATTGCCTGCGACAATCTCCGCGATACCAATGTGCATCTCCTGGCTTCCCTTACGCACATCACTCACCGTCCCTGCTGCATGGTCTTCAGGCTGGCAAAAATGGCGGTGATCTCATTACGACCATATACCGCAATCGGACGCGCCAGATTACCCGCAGCAATGCTGTCAAAATGGCTACCGATAATGGCCAGTGGTTGAACAATCATCTTGCGCGTCCACCACAGCGCACTGCTGATGTAGATCGCCGCAACAATAATCATGCTGATAAACACCAGCGCCGAAATCTGATAGTTACGCTGGCTTTGCGCACTGGCGGCTTCCAGCACATGGTTGATCTCCAGCTGCCAGGCCTCAAAGTTAACGTCAAACGCATTCTGTGATTCCTGCACCGGCGCAGTGAGGAAATCCGAAAGTTGATTACTTTCAAGCCAGGTCGCCTGATGTTCGAGATCGTTGTGCCAGCGGGCAAAACTTTTCTCCGTCTCTTTTTGCAACGCCCTGACGTGCTCGTTGCCCGCAGTCATCGCCATAAAACTTTTAAACAGCGTGGTGGATTGCGTCAGACTGGCGCGCGCCGTCGTCATCAACGTTTTAATGTCATCCGCCGGATAGCTAAGTGCCGTCAGAGTGCCCGCTTTGTTCAGCGCGGTACTGGCCTGTAACATTACCGCCCGAGTTTGCGCTAATGCCGCACGTTGCTGATTGCTCTGCTCGACCTGATTCAGTCGTTGCAAATCGTCGCGAAATGCCCAAAAAGACATGCCGTTACTGCCAATCTGCAAGATCCCGCAGAGAATCAAAATTAAAAACAGCGTGGTCGAAATTCGAATACGATTAAACATCAACGCTCCCCATCAGGCGGCAATGACCGCGTTAGTAAATACTCGTCAAAATGTTTCCCAGTTTGGATCTTGTTCAGCAATTCGCAGTCGTGGCTGTGCCGGTGGTTGCTCACTGGCAGGACGGGATGGTGTTTGCGGTTTATTGGTGAGTGGGCTGGCTGCCAGACGGAACGCGGAAACCGCTTGCGTTAAACGACTCGCCTGTTCTTCCAGCGCAGCGGCGGCGGCAGCTGATTCCTGCACCAGCGATGCGTTCTGTTGCGTGACGCGATCCATTTCCGAAACCGCCAATGCGACTTGATCGATGCCACGGCTCTGTTCATCCGATGCCGATGCAATCTCGCCCATAATGTCAGTCACGCGAGTGACAGCATTGACGATATTGTTCATTGTTTCCCCGGCGCTTTCGACCAGCACCGAACCGGTATCAACGCGTGAGACGGAGTCTTCAATGAGGGCTTTGATCTCTTTTGCCGCCTGGGCGCTACGACTGGCAAGATTACGCACTTCACCCGCCACCACGGCAAAACCACGGCCCTGTTCACCCGCACGCGCGGCTTCAACCGCGGCATTCAGCGCGAGGATATTAGTCTGGAAGGCAATACCGTCGATAACGCTGATAATGTCGGCAATTTTCTTCGAACTATCGGCGATCTCATGCATCGTTTTCACTACGCCATCCACCACTTTGCCGCCGTGCTGGGCGGTGTCGGAGGCACTTTGCGCCAGTTGCGAGGCCTGGCGGGCGTTATCGGCGTTTTGCTTCACTGTCGCGGTGAGCTGCTCCATGCTGGCGGCAGTTTCTTCCAGCGCGGATGCCTGCTGTTCAGTACGGGAGGAAAGATCGGTGTTGCCCGCCGCAATTTCACGGGTACCGGCATAGATGGCATCTGAACCTTCGCGGACATGAGTGACGGTGTCAGTCAAAGAGCGTTGCATATGTGAAACGCTCTGCGCCAGGTCGCCCATTTCACTGCGCCCGTCAATGGTCAGGGTATTCGCCAGGTTACCACCGGCGATTTCGCGAATGTGAGCAATAATTTTTGCCAGCGGAGTAAGCAACATACGGCGAATGCCGTACCACGCCACCAGCAGAATCAATACCACCACCAGCGCGATAACCGCCAGTTGCCACTGGGCAAATCGGTAATCATCTGCGTTGTCAGTGACGATATCGCGATACAGTTTTTCACTGCTGAGGGCGTACTGAGCAAACGCTTCGCCCATTGCATTTTGCATTCCCTGGGTTGGCTGAGCGAAATAAGCTCCAGTATTGCCATAATCTAGATAATCAATCAGTTCAGTTAACGCTGTGTAATAGTTTTTATATTTTTCATCAATATTACGACTGGTAGCGACCATTTCAGGTAACGGTGCCATGCTTTTGAATTTTTTATAATGCGTCGCTGCCTGCGCCAATGTTTTCCTGGCGCTATCGAGCAATTCAACTTTGGCGTTACTTTGTTGATTGGAGGAATCCATCATCATCCGTACCGCTGAACGACTCAGGTTAATGCGCGTTTGCAGCATTAAATCCCAGGTTGACGTCAGCTCGCCCTGCTGTTCCCGTAATTGATTGGAAACCACAAAGCTCTTCTGGCTATGGTGAAGGGAAGAAAAAAACAGACTGCCGGAAATAAGCTGTAACAGTGCGAATACCCCCAGCACCATTACCAACAGCGTGACTACGCGGATACGGTTAATCATAAGGCACCTTCCTGAAAACAAGTTGATCTCGTTATCGGCAAGGAGGGGGGAAACTTTATTGCTGATGCCACCCGCCGCGAAATTGAAATAAAAAACCCGATGCGCAGATCATCGGGTTCATTTCAATTGAGGAAATCGGGAGAATTACGCCACTTCTGACGCCGCGCTATCTAACAGCGCCATCTCTTCGCTGTTCAGCAGTTTTTCGATGTTCACCAGAATCAACATCCGGTCGCCCAGTGCGCCCAGTCCAGTGAGATATTCTGTTGAAAGCGTCACGGCAAATTCCGGTGCCGGACGAATTTGCTCCGCCGTCAATGAAAGCACGTCTGAGACGCCGTCAACCACGATGCCGACCACCCGCTGTCCGAGATTCAGGACGATAACTACCGTGTTGTCGTTATAGTCCACATCCACCTGGCTGAACTTAATTCGTAAGTCAACAATCGGCACAATAACGCCGCGCAGATTCGTGACGCCTTTGATAAACGCTGGCGTGTTCGCAATCCGTGTTACCTGATCGTAGCCACGGATCTCCTGCACTTTCAGGATATCAATACCGTACTCTTCATCACCAAGGGTAAATACCAGAAATTCCTGGCCTGACGGCTCGCTGGCCAGCTTTGTTACATTCGTCATACCGGTCATATTGTTACCTTTTTACTCATTCAGGCGGCGGTGTTCGCCATACGTTGTTCGCGGTTTATCGCCTGCAAGGCGGAGACATCAACAATCAGTGCCACGCTGCCGTCGCCAAGAATGGTCGCAGCAGAAATGCCGGGGACTTTGCGATAGTTACTTTCAAGGTTTTTAACCACAACCTGGTGTTGACCAATTAATTGATCCACCAGCAAGGCGTAGCGGCGACCGCCACTTTGTAAGATCACAACAATTCCCTGGGTGGCTTCGGTTTTCGCGCCCGCGACGTTGAACACTTTCCACAGTTCGACGATGGGCAGATATTCACCCCGCACTTCCAGCACCCGCTCGCCGCCGGCCAGTGGATGCAGATCGGCTTCACGGGGTTGCAGTGATTCCATGACAGCATTCAGCGGCAGAATGAAAACTTCATCCGCAACGCGTACGGACATGCCGTCGAGGATGGCCAGCGTCAGCGGCAGTAAAATGCGGATCGTAGTGCCAGTCCCCTGCTTCGACTGGATTTCGACATGACCGCCCATCTCCTGGATATTACGTTTAACGACGTCCATGCCGACGCCGCGCCCGGAGACGTCGGTGACCTGCTCTGCCGTGGAGAAGCCTGGTGCAAATATCAGCATCGCGACTTCGTCGTCGCTCATGTTTTCGCTGACAGTCAAACCTTGCGAGGCCGCTTTTGCCAGAATTCGCTCACGGTTTAGCCCCGCCCCATCGTCGGTCACTTCAATGCAAATGTTGCCACCCTGATGTTCGGCAGACAGAATTAAATTTCCGACGCTGTTTTTACCTGCGGCGAGCCGTTTTTCTGGCAGTTCAATACCGTGATCGAGGCTATTGCGTACCAGGTGGGTCAGCGGGTCGATAATGCGTTCTATCAGGCTCTTGTCGAGCTCGGTGGAACTGCCCACCAGCGTCAGTTCTACCTGCTTGCCGAGTTTTCCCGCCAGATCACGCACCAGCCGGGGATAGCGACTAAAGACATATTCCATCGGCATCATGCGAATCGACATCACTGATTCCTGCAAATCACGAGCGTTACGTTGTAACTGCCCCATGCTGGTAATCAAATCACCATGATTAACCGGGTCCAGTTCGCTGGAACGCTGGGCAAGCATGGACTGGGTGATAACCAGCTCGCCGACGAGGTTAATTAATTGATCAACCTTTTCTACCGCTACACGGATGCTGGTGGATTCACTGCTGCGCGTCGTTTTTTCCCGCTCCACGCGACCGGTTGGCGCTTGTTCGGCTGCCAGTTTAAGCACTGGTGGGGTGGATATTTTTGGCGAGACTTCTACTGTTTCAAAGGTAATCTGATCGGCTTCAATCACAAAACAGAGTACCGCTGTGATGTCATCTTCGGCGATGTCGCCCGGTAATATGGCCGAGAGCGAATCCGCCCCTTTCACCACGTCAGTTAACGTTGTCAGATGTCCCAGTTCTTCTTCCAGCAGGTCGACTTCCCCGGCCTTCAGGCGCGAAAGGATAATTCGTCGCGGCGACTGACTGCGACTCTGCTCATCTTGCGGTTCACTTTTGGCAACCACACTTAATCGGGTCACTGCGGATGGCGTTTCGCCTTTCGCTTCTAATGCCAGTTGACGCAAGGCCTGGCAGATATAATCGAAGCTGGCGGCATCCGGCTCTTGCGACTGTTTATAAGCGTCGAGCTGTTCTTGCATGATGTCCTTCGTTTCCAAAAACAGATTGATAATGTCGGTGTTGAGTTGCATCTCACCTCGTCTGGCTTCATCGAGCAGGTTTTCCATCAGATGCGTGGTTTCCTGCAAAACGCTGAAGCCAAAAGTTCCTGCCCCTCCTTTGATCGAGTGGGCAGCCCGAAAGATGGCATTCAATTGTTCGGCATCTGGCGCTTCCGGCTGCAAAACCAGCAGATGCTGCTCCATGTCAGCCAACAGTTCGTCCGCTTCATCAAAAAATGTCTGATAAAAATCGCTTATATCCATGCTCACGCTGTCACCTCGGTTCGGCTGATGGCATTGTGGGAACACTGACCTGTGGTGCAACCTCAGGTTTTTCCAGGGCGCTTACTGGCTCATTCTGGCTTTCGGCGTTTTCATGCAAAATGGCCTGTTCGGCTTGTTTGTTCAGTACCAGCAGGCTGATGCGACGGTTGACGGCATCATCAGGTCCGCGATCGCTTAAGCGCATCGTTGCCGCCATGCCGACGACACGTAACACTTTGCCGCTATCCAACCCTCCGACCATCAGTTCGCGGCGGGATGCATTGGCCCGATCGGCAGAAAGCTCCCAGTTGCTGTAACCTTTCTCACCGCTGGCGTAGGGGAAATCATCGGTATGACCTGAAAGGCTAATACGGTTGGGAATACCGTTCAGTACAGGCGCAATGGCACGCAGAATGTCGCGCATATAGGGTTCGACATCGGCACTGCCGGTTCTAAACATCGGGCGATTCTGGCTATCGATGATCTGAATACGTAGACCTTCCTGGACCAGATCGATTTTGAGATGGGGACGTAACGCCCGCAGTTTCGGATCGGACTCTATCAACTGGTCGAGATCACCCCGCAATTTCCGCAATCGACTTTGCTCCATGCGTTTTTTCAGCTCTTCGATGTTCGGCTGCTTATTCACTTCCCCCTGGCTTTGGGTGTAATCATCACCACCGCCGGGAATTGGGCTTTCACTATTAGAAATGCGATCGCCGCCCGTAACCGCAGTCGCCAGTGGAGTCCGGAAGTACTCCGCAATCTGAATCAGCTCTTTTGGGCTGGAGATGGAGATCAGCCACATCACCAGAAAAAAGGCCATCATCGCAGTCATAAAGTCGGCATAAGCAATCTTCCACGATCCATGTGCTGCCCCGTGGCTTTTGGCTTTGCGTCGTTTGACGACAATAATCGGATGCGCTTGATTCTTCATGCTTCCTCGGTTGTCGTCTGTTGTTGCGGATTTTTCACCGCACGCACATGCTCTTCCAGTTCAATAAACGACGGACGTTCGCTGGAATAGAGCGTTTTGCGACCAAACTCAACGGCGATAGGCGGTGCGTAACCGTTCAGATTAGAAAGCAGAGTGACTTTGACGCACTGCATCATTTTGCTGGTTTCGGCGCTTTTCTGACGTAAAACACTCGCTAATGGGGAAATAAATCCGTAAGCCAATAAAATGCCGAGGAAAGTCCCCACCATCGCATGTGCGATAAGCGCACCCAGCTCGGCGGCAGGACGATCGGCTGAACCTAACGCGTGAACGACCCCCATTACAGCCGCGACAATACCAAACGCCGGAAGTGAGTCCCCGACCAGCGCCAGACTGTTCGCCGGGACTTCTGCCTCGCTTTCGTGCGTCTCAATCTCTTCATCCATCAGGGCTTCGATTTCGAAGGTGTTCATATGACCGCTGATAATCAGACGCAGATAATCGACGATAAAATCAAGCATGACGCTATCCGCGAGGATGCGTGGGTAGCTGGCGAAGATCTCGCTCTCACGGGGATTTTCAATATCACGTTCCAGCGAAAACATCCCCATCTGCCGCGATTTCGCCATCAACCGATAAAGCAGAGCCAGCAGATCCATATACATTGCTTTGGTGTATTTGGAGCGACGAAACAGCAACGGCAGCGCCTTCAGCGTGCCTTTAATCGCTTTGCCATTATTGCCGACGATAAACGACCCAATCCCTGCACCGGCAATAATCACCAGTTCAGCGGGTTGATAGAGTGCTCCAAGGCTTCCACCGGTCATCAAATAACCGCCGAAAACTGTACCGAGAACAACCAGGTAACCTAATAAGATAAGCACGACATCATCCTTCCACTGTTGACCATGACAGGATGTTCAGTCGTCAGGCGTTAACGCGCGATTGGGGCAAAAAAAAGCAGCGGTACGTCGTTACCGCTGCTGGAATGTTGCGCCTCACCGTATCAGTTAAACAGCCTGTACTCTCTGTTCATCCAGCAGTTGTGGGATAATATCGGCAGGATTCTGGGAAAGTTTACGTCTTTTTACTGCCCGGGATGGCGGTTGACATAAGCTGCAGGCAAAGCTGCCAACAGGCTGGTGAGCGTGGGTAATAAAATTGCCGCCGCAGCAGTTGCAGCTGGAAAGTTGCAGTAATCCACTTTCAACAAACCGCACCAATGTCCAGGCACGGGTTAATGCCAGCAGTGGTCCTTCTTCTGCTTGTGGGCACTGTTCAAGGTATAAACGGTAGGCTTTGATCACCGCATCGACGCCATTACACAAACCGGTTTTCAGTAAAAACTGCCATGCATTACAGAACATCGAAGCATGAACGTTTTGTTCCCAGGTCATAAACCAGTCGGTTGAGAATGGCAGCATGCCTTTCGGCGGTGGGCTTCCGCGCAGTTCTTTATAAAGTTTTATCAGGCGTCCGCGACTTAACTGTGTTTCGCTTTCCAGCATCTGCAAACGAGCGCCCAGGGTGATCAATTCCATTGCCAGCTGAATATCCCGCGCTTCCTGAACAATGCTTTTTTCACTCATGATCAGGCCCTTTTCTTGCGCAGCGCTTCTTCAGGCTGATTAACATCATTCAGCAAGCGTGTTGAGAGCATGATGCCGGTATGAATTTGCTGGAGATCGTCAACGCGGGAATCTTGCGTCAACTGAGTAATCGTCTGGTGGCTGTCAAAACGGAAGTGACAAACCAGTTGATTGGTTTCTGCCAGCTTAACCATTTGCGGAAGAGTCAGTGCCGCTAACGTTGTCGCCATTTCTTCATTTATGCCGAGACGAAACATAGCGGACGCTTTGTCCTGAACAATCAAACGCTGTGCAAGTAGTAAATATGACAAGTTGATGTCATAAATGTGTTTCAGCAACTCGGAGGTATGCATTATTCCCACCCAGAATAACCAACTTTATTTTTATGCGGTTTCACCGCACCCCGTGATGTCGCCGGGAAGCCCCGGTAAAAAATAATTAGCATTAGAATAGTTGCGATAAGCTGCAATAAGCAGGACCACCTTTTTGGTTTAATATGTCCTTACAAATAGAAATGGGTCTTTACACTTATCTAAGATTTTTCCTAAATCGACGCAACTGTACTCGTCACTACACGCACATACAACGGAGGGGGGCTGCGATTTTCAATAATGTGTGATGCAGATCACACAAAACACTCAATTACTTAACATAAATGTATAAGTCATACTTTTGTTTTGGGTGTATTTCAATCTGTTAAAAAGTTTTTCGCTACGCTAGCAAGCAAAAATGAAACAGGAATAATCGAAATGGGATGTTGCGCACAGTTAAAATAACTCACCGTAAATAATCATCTGCTATAAATAATCACTTTCATGCAATACCAGATAAGCTATTTTTAAACAGACACTTACCGCACAACAAACTAATTAAATACAAAGAAAGGCAACAATCAACTTAATGTTAATGAAATGTTTTACATATATTAACCACTTGTTTAATGCGGAGAATCAGTACACTATTTTCTTATAATTACATTTGAAATTATATGATCACCGGGAGTGATTGATTAATTGTCTTTACTAATAATCAGACTAATATTTACCTGTTTGACCGAGTTGGGATTGCGTCGTTTCTCCATTAGGAGTAAAGCTTTAATGTCACCTGAAGTTCACAGAATAAGGAACAGGTTATGAGCTATAGCAATATTCTTGTCGCTGTTGCGGTTACACCGGAAAGTCAGCAACTGCTGGCAAAAGCGGTATCTATCGCCAGGCCAGTAAAGGGACACATCAGTTTAATTACTCTCGCTTCCGACCCGGAAATGTACAATCAATTAGCCGCGCCGATGCTTGAAGATTTACGCAGCGTGATGCAAGAAGAAACGCAAAGCTTTCTTGATAAGTTAATTCAGGATGCGGGGTATCCCGTTGACAAGACGTTTATTGCCTACGGTGAGTTAAGCGAACATATTCTGGAAGTATGTCACAAACATCATTTCGATTTGGTGATTTGCGGTAATCACAATCACAGTTTCTTTTCGCGAGCATCCTGCTCGGCGAAAAGAGTGATTGCCTCAAGTGAGGTCGATGTGCTGTTAGTTCCACTTACGGGTGATTAACCGCTCCTACGCAAGCTTTGGAAAGGTAGCAACTTTATCGCGCTGCTGGCTTTCCGCGCTTCGCGGAACTATCTGCTTTAGGTCGCTAATGAAGCACTCCTGCCAGTGGTTAATATCGTTTTTCACGATAACGTCCAGCATTTCTGCATGACGGGAAATACGTTCCGCCAGCGACATAGTCAATGCACGATCCAGCGCAGCTGCAACTTCGTCACGATCGTAGGGGTTAACAATTAACGCCGACGTTAACTCGTTTGCCGCTCCCGCAAATTGCGAAAGAACAAGAACGCCCGGGTTGGCTGGGTCCTGAGCAGCAACATACTCTTTTGCTACCAGGTTCATCCCGTCACGCAGTGGCGTCACTAAGCCCACGTCAGAGTAGCGGAATATTTTCATCAGTAATTTACGGTCAAAATGCTGATTCAAATAATAAAGCGGCGTCCAGCCTAATTGCCCGTATTTACCATTAATTCGTCCAGCTTCATTTTCGAGCTGATGACGAATATCCTGATAGGCTTGCACATCACCACGCGACGTTGGTGCAATCTGGGTATAACGAATTTTACCATGATGCTGCGGATATTTTTCCAGCAACGCTTCATAGGCGAGAAAACGCTCTGGCAAACCTTTGGAATAATCCAGCCGTTCGACAGAAAAGATATTTTGTACGTTTTTCAGTTCCGCTTTAAGTTGCGCCAGTTTTGGCGGCAGTGGCCCGGCAGCCTGTTTGGCTATTTCTTTCGGTTCAATGCCGATCGGGTAGACTTCTGTTCGAAATGCTTTGCCCCAGGCTGTATGGCTTTTTGCGCTACGTGTCGTGACGCGGGTCAGGTTAGAAAGACAATCCAGGAACGCCAGACGATCGTTTTCTGTCTGGAAACCCAGCAAATCATAATCACAAAGCTGTTCAAGCAAGGTGTCATATGTCGGCAGCGCGTTGAAGATTTCCGGTGTCGGGAAAGGAATATGCAGAAAGAAACCAATGCGATTATTCACTCCCCGTTTGCGTAATTCATGCGCAAATGGCAACAGGTGATAATCGTGGATCCAGATAATGTCATCGTCTTGCAACAGCGGCAGTAATTTATCTGCCAGCAACGCATTTACGCGTAGATAGCCGTCCCAGGCAGGACGCTGAAATTGCACCAGATCGAGCCGATAATGAAAAGCGGGCCAGAGAACGGCATTGGAGAATTGGTTGTAGTATTCGTCAAGGTCCTGTTCGCTGAGGTTAAAAGAGGCCCACGTAATGTTACCTTTTTTCACCTTTTTTAGCGGCTGATCCTCATTCCCTGTTTCACCACTCCAGCCAAACCACAGTCCGCCTGCGGCTTTCAGTGCCCCCAGTATGCCAACGGCAAGGCCACCGGCACTGGCGGCGTGCTCGTCTGGTGGTGCAATCCGGTTAGATACTACGACTAAACGACTCATAGTCATCACTCCTGTTATTTTCTCTTTTTTGTTGTAATGCGGTGGTTATCATTTCAAGCCAGCTCCAGACATCCGGCACACCCGCCAGTCGCCATGATGCCTGAGTTGCACCTGTGCCAATTTTTACTGACATTCCGCCCAGTCGGTTAACGACTGCGAAGCCAGATTCATCGGTTAAATCATCGCCCAGAAATACGGGCGTTCGCCCGATAAAGGGAGCTTCCTGCATAAAAGCTGCAATTGCCTCACCTTTACTGGTACCTCTCGGTTTGATCTCGACAACACACTTTCCCTGCTGTAACGCCATTTGTGGCCAGATCTGAGTAATACGTTGCGCTAATGTCATTAATGCGTCTTCATGCTGCGGAGCCTGACGATAATGCAGCGCAAAAGCCATCCCTTTCGCCTCCAGCTCCGCGCCGGGATACTGAGCGATGACTGTATGCAGTTGCACGCTAATATCACGCGCAATCGCATCCGGCAGATGAACGATATGTGTTTTACCATTGATGTCACGGCGCTCCGCCCCATGCACGCCCGCTAACGGGAAGCGATAAGGTTTTGCCAGTGCGTCAAGCTCCACCATTGAGCGCCCTGATATCAATGCCAATGCACCATCACTTGCGGTTGCCAGTAGCTGTAGTCCTTGCAGAATATTGTCAGGCACGACGACCTGATCGGGATGCGGTTTGATTTCCGCCAGCGTTCCATCAAGATCAAAAAACCAGGCATATTTCGCGGATAGTTCAGGGGTTTCGGTTAACGGTTCTGTCACCCGGCTCTCCTCCTTCTCTTTTCTTATTGTTTTGCGCAGAACGCGCTTTACAGACATGTAAGTATAGACAGTGTGACGGGGGTCGCCATTTGCAATGAAGAACAGCCAACCGTTGTGGCGGCTGGCTGTGGTGGGAAAAAACGTTAAATTGTTGTGGAAAAAAGCATCAGACAGTGCGTTTCGCTTTTTGCTTGTAACGGTCGAAGATCACCGCTGCCAGCAGGATTAAGCCGCGAACCACGTACTGCGCGAAAGGAGAAATATTAAGCAGGTTCATGGCGTTTTCCACGGTGCCTAAAATTAAGATACCCGCCACCACATATGAGATTTTTCCGATGCCACCTTTCAGAGAAACGCCACCTAAAACGCAGGCGGAGATAACAATAAGCTCATAACCAATCGACGTCATTGGCTGCCCACTAGTCATACGTGAAGCCAGAATAATTCCGGCTATCGCAGATACCAGGCCAGAGAGAACAAAGATAATAATTTTGGTGCGAACAACCGGTACACCCGCCAGACGCGCAGCCTCTTCGTTCCCGCCAATCGCCAGGGTGTTACGACCAAAGGTGGTTTTATTCAGCAACAAACCAAAGATAATCAGACACGCGACGGTGAGCCAGATTGGCGCAGGCAGACCGAACCAGTTAGCGTAACCAAGGGCAAAGAAGCTTTCATCTTCGATACCGACCGCTTTACCGTCTGAAATGATGTACGCCAGACCTCGAACAATCTGCATCGTTGCCAGTGTTGTGATCAGAGCATTTATTTTCAGTTTGGCGATAACAAAGCCATTGACCAGGCCACAGAGAATGCCAAGCAGCAACCCCGCTGCCACGCCAATCCACAGGCTTTCAGTCAGGTTGATAACCACCGCCGTGGTGACACCCGCACAGGCAATTACGGAGGCGACAGAAAGGTCAAAGTCACCGGAAGCAAGGCAGAACAACATGCCACACGCCACCATCCCCGACATGGAAATTGCCAGGCCCAACCCTTTCATATTAATGAAGGTGGCAAAATTTGGGACAAAAATGGCACAGGCGATAAAGAGCACCGCAAACACCACCAGCATGCCGTACTGATCCCAGATACGCCCGAAGCTGAATGACGACTTAGGTGCGCCAGACCCCGATGTAGAAACAGAAGACATCATACTCTCCTTACTCAGGCAACTGCCTGGCTGACTTTAGGCATCGCAAGGCTCAGTGCCTGACGCTCATCTGCCTGCTCGTGTAACAATTCACCGGCGATTTCACCTTCCCGCATCACCACAATCCGGTCGGCAACGCCGAGGACTTCAGGTAAGTCGCTGGAGGCAAACAGCACCGCCACACCCTGCGCCGCCAGCGCATAAATCACGTTGTAAATTTCATGCTTAGCACCAACATCAATGCCGCGCGTAGGTTCATCCAGCAAAATGACCTTCATCTCTTCCGATAACCAGCGGCCCAGAATGGCTTTTTGCTGATTTCCGCCTGAGAGATTCATGATCAGTTGCTCAGCGCCCGGCGTTTTGATGTTGAGCGAACGAATGTGGTGATCGGCATTGTTTTCTTCCCAACCGTTGTTGATTACACAACCGCCGAGCACATGTTTACGTCTGGCACTGATGTTGATATTGTCGCGAACGGAGTGCACGGGAATAATGCCTTCCGCTTTGCGATCTTCCGGGCAGAGCATCATGCCTGCGGCAATGGCGTGGCTCGGTTTACGAATATCGATCGGCTGTTGGTCGATATAAACCTGACCGGCGGTGATTTGCGTCCCGCCAAACAAGCCTTTCATTAATTCGCTACGCCCCGCTCCTACCAGACCAAACAGCCCAACAATTTCACCACTGCGAACCGCCAGACTTATTGGAGTACGCACGCCTGGTGCTTTCACAGCATCAAGACGCAGGCGCTCCTCGCCATAACTACGAGGTTGCCAGCCGTAGATATCGCCAATGTCGCGCCCGACCATCGCCTGCACCAGCGCGTCGTGGTCAACCTGCTGCATATCGGTAAAGGTTTTGACATAACGTCCATCTTTAAAGACAGTGATGGCATCGCTGAGGGCAAATATTTCTTCCATACGGTGAGAAACGTATAAGATCACCCGCCCCTCTTTTCGCAGTTCACGAATAACGCGGAAAAGATTGTCGATTTCGCGGGCAGAAAGGGAGCTGGTTGGCTCATCAAAGGCGATAATTTTAGCGTTACGCGCCAGCGCCTTGGCGATTTCAACCATCTGCCACTGACCAATGGAGAGATATTTCAGCGGCGTGTCCGGGTCAATATCCATACCAAGATGTTTAAGTTGTAAACCCGCCTCATAATTCAGCAATGAGCGATTCACAATGCCGCCTTTATGCGGCAGCTGGCCGAGATAGATGTTTTCCGCGACGGTCATTTCCGGCACGAGATGCAGTTCCTGGTAAATAATCGCCACACCCGCATTAAGTGCTGCGGTCGTGTCGGAAAAGGACATTTCCTGCCCATTAATCACTACAGAACCCGTGGTTGGCGCATAGTTGCCGCTGAGGATTTTTAAGAGAGTTGATTTTCCTGCGCCATTTTCACCCATCAACGCATGAACCTGACCGGCATAGCAGTCAAAACTAATATCCGTCAGCGCCTTAACGCCGGGAAACGTTTTACCGATGCCGCGAAATGAGAGATACGGGGTAGACTGTTGCATAACGTCTCCGTGAATCACTGGTCGTTCACACCCCCTCTGCATCATGCAGAGGGGAATTTTTCCGGCAAATTACTTACCGCCTAAACCTTTTTTCTCCAGTTCTTCTTTAAAGTTGTCACGCGTGATCAGCACCACGTCGGTAACTTCGGTAAATTTTGGCGGTTCAACGTCTTTTGCTACCCAGTTGTAAAGCATTTCGCTGGATTTATAGCCATGTACGTCCGGGCTTGGCAGCAGGGAACCGTAGAAGCCGGTTGCCTGTGCTTTAGACAGTTCGCTCACCGCATCCACACCGTTAATGCCAATGCCGATGATATCGGCAGCTTTAAAGCCCTGACCTTCCGTCGCGCGTACGCCGCCCAGCACGGTGCTGTCGTTCATACCGACGATCAGCCAATGTTTAACTTCCGGATGTTGAACCAGCATTGAGTTGGCAGCGTCAAATGCCCCCGGGATGTCGTTAGATTTGGTAGGTACCTGATAAATTTGTTTTTCCGGGAATCCGGCCGCTTTCAGCGCATCCATAGAACCCGTTGTACGGCGACGTGCCGTATCCAGTTCGTTGGCGGTAATCGCCATCACCGCGCTTTCTTTGACATCCCAGCCACGTTTCTGCATCTCTTTATACAGTTCCTGACCCTGACGTTCGCCAATTTTAGTCGCCGCCATCATCACCAGCGGAACGGTATCCATTGGCTTACCTTTGGCGTTAACAAACTGGTCATCCACGGCAATGACTTTCATATCGTAGCCACGCGCTTTCGCGACGATGGCAGAGCCGAGTTTGGGGTCCGGAGTACAAATAACGAAACCTTTTGCGCCACTGGCAGCCAGGCTGTCGATCGCGTTCAATGTTTTTTCGCCATCCGGCACGGCAATCTTAATAACCTCAAACCCTAAATCCTTCCCGGCTTTATCGGCAAACTTCCATTCGGTCTGGAACCACGGCTCTTCCGGTTGCTTCACCAGGAAACCGAGCTTCAGGTTCTCCGCCATAGCGGATTGTGACATAACGGCTGCCAGACCAATGGCTGCCAGGGCTTTAGTAAATTTGTGCATGGTTCTCTCCAGCTTTAGTGTCGTTTTGTGTAGGGCAAAAACGAATGACATTCGTTAAATTAATCGGAAAACAAAGCATTACCTTTTAACTAAAAGATAAGTGACTGTGTTGACATAGTTTTAGCGAGAAATTAATTCTCCATAGGAGAGCAATATCACATCGCAGAATTACAGTGAGAACGTGCATAAATTTAGCGGGAAAAGACATAAGGGAAAGCCAATTTGTCAGACAAATTGTCGAATGCACAGCAGATTAATCCATAAGATTAGCCTGGAAATCCTTGTTGTCTTTGGTACCCATGCGGGATGTCTTCTTTTTAACCAGTCAATAGGCCGCATTACCTGGCGTTGAGTTTTTGAAATGGTGTAATAACCGCAACTCAAAGATGTGGAAAATGCACGTCATTCATTTCACCATTAATTATCACTGTGCTCATTAATTAACAGAACACGTATAATGAGAGCCATCTCGCAAAAATGAAAAAACGTTTTATAAAATCATCACTTCATCATGAATTCAAATTCATTGATTAATATCAATAAGATACAAAAAGCACTATCATTAAAATTCATTGCAGTTACATTGATTTCATCAATGAAATGTAAAAATATATAAACTTGATGATTTAAGCATTTTCTTATACCCGTTCAGACGTTATTCTTATTTCAGATCATCGTCAGAATTGACTCCACGATCACATTTCGGACCGGCAGAAAGGAATTATTCTGCAAACAGTAATTATGGTGTTTTGATTTATCTTGCACCTCTCCACTTCTGGATATAAGGATATTAGGTATGGCAACCGCTGGAATGCTTCTCAAACTCAACTCTCAAATGAACCGCGAGTTTTACGCATCCAATCTCTACCTTCACCTGAGTAACTGGTGTTCTGAACAGAGTCTGAACGGCACCGCCACTTTCCTTCGCGCCCAGGCACAGAGTAATGTGACCCAAATGATGCGCATGTTTAACTTTATGAAGAGTGTCGGCGCTACCCCCATCGTTAAAGCCATTGATGTTCCCGGTGAAAAACTGAACTCTCTGGAAGAACTGTTCCAAAAAACGATGGAAGAATACGAGCAACGTTCTAGTACGTTGGCACAGTTAGCCGATGAAGCGAAAGAACTGAATGATGATTCAACCGTCAATTTCCTGCGCGATCTGGAAAAAGAACAGCAGCATGATGGTCTGTTGCTGCAAACCATTCTTGATGAAGTGCGCAGTGCGAAACTTGCGGGTATGTGCCCTGTGCAGACCGACCAACATGTTCTGAATGTCGTGTCACACCAGCTGCATTGATCATCATCGGCGCTAATGCATTGCGCCGATGAAGGTTTTGAGAAACCGCTGCCTCATCTGTTTGAAGCAGCGGTTTTTTTAATGGGATTCACCCTGTGGGGTAAACTTGAGTTCAATAAGCGCGATGGCTTTTTGGATTGCCCGCATGGTGACCGGGTCTGCGGCGGCGGGATGGTTAGTAAAGTCGATATTCTTCAGCTGACTGGACATTTTTTCACGAACTTCAACGGGCGCGATTACATCGAGAACATCCAGAATTTGTTTGATAACCAACTGGCAAGCAACCACATCAGAAACCAGTTCCTGATCGGCATTCAGCGGCTGGGACATCGTAAACTCCTGATAGCATTTTGAAAGCCGTTATAGTAGCGGCTTCACATCTTCAGCGATAGTCACATCCACCGTCATCAGGACACAAAAAAACCTGCCGGAGCAGGTTTTTTGTTATCGGAACATATTGCCTGGCGGTACGTCTTTGAACGTCTTGCAATAGTTATTGAACATACTTTTCAGGATTTTGCGCAGTTTCATCGCGGCACTCCGACCATTTGTTATACAGGTGTTATTGTCTTTGCGCTTATAATATGACAATCATCACAAAAATCAATCTTTATGTGATACAAATCACATAAATACCCCTTTAATGTTATAAAAATGATAATCAAAAAACAGCCCCCCTATTTCTGACACCTACAGATGGCAAGAAATAGCGCCTGCCAGGCGTCTTTTCCGGCCATTGTCGCAGCACTGTAACGCGTAAAATAGTGCTTTCTCTTACTCTTCTGGCTGGACCATGAGACTTCTGATTCTGACTCTTTCATTAATAACGCTGGCGGGGTGTACGGTTACTCGCCAAGCCCATGTGAGCGAAGTTGACGCGGCAACAGGTATTGTACGGTTAGTTTATGACCAGGCTTTTTTGCAGCATGCCCATACCGATCGTTATGTCAGTCGCGGGATCGCCGATCGCGCATGCCAGCAGGAAGGCTATACCCACGCGGTCCCCTTTGGTCAGCCAGTAGGCAACTGTAGCCTTTTTGCGGGTTCCTTATGTTTGAATACGGAATTCACTTTGTCATATCAGTGCCATCATTCCGCCTTCCCTGTCTTTCTCTAAATATTTTAATCAGCGAGGGGATCTTCGCTGATTAAAGAAATAGCGGTAATGCGTTTTATTCCCATTCGTATTTTTAATAATTGAAGTTTATATTTTACCTTTTGCAAATAATAAAATAACAAATTATAGTGACGCCACAGCAACAAATATAACCTTTGTGGAGCACTATCATGCTGAAACCAGAAATGATTGAAAAACTTAATGAGCAGATGAACCTGGAACTGTACTCTTCACTGCTTTATCAGCAAATGAGCGCCTGGTGCAGCTATCATACCTTCGAAGGTGCTGCCGCGTTCCTGCGCCGTCACGCCCAGGAAGAGATGACGCATATGCAGCGTCTGTTTGATTACCTGACTGATACCGGCAATTTACCGCGTATTAATACCGTTGAATCTCCGTTTGCTGAATATTCCTCACTTGATGAATTATTCCAGGAAACCTATAAACACGAACAATTAATCACCCTGAAAATTAACGAACTGGCTCATGCTGCAATGACCAATCAGGACTACCCAACATTTAATTTCCTGCAATGGTATGTTTCTGAGCAGCATGAAGAAGAGAAACTGTTCAAATCGATTATTGATAAATTAAGCCTGGCAGGCAAAAGCGGCGAAGGTCTGTATTTTATCGACAAAGAACTCTCTACCCTCGACACACAAAACTAATGCTCTCCGGCGGCAGGTTTACTGCCGCCGTTTCAAATCAGTGACGGCAAATCTTACTCTGATCGGTCGAAAAACCGTCTTTCGAAGGTATAAATTTGCCTTTTGCTGCCAGAAACGCTACCAGCTCTCCCGCTGTCATCCCTTCTGCCGAGCAGGTGTGAAAACGTGCCTGTTCACCAAAACGCGCTTTAATCGCAGCTTCCAGACTGGCATGCGTATATTGCTCGCCTGATTCAATCATCATATTTAACACTTCATGACCGTGAATAGAGTCCATCGTCCCTCCTCAAAAAAAGCCTAGCGTAGCGATTGCCGCTTATGAAGACTTTGCGCCAGCGCAGGACTGAATGCTTTTTATTGTACATTTATATTTACACCATATGTAACGTCGGTTTGACGAAGCAGCCGTTATGCCTTAACCTGCGCCGCAGATATCACTCATAAAGATCGTCAGGACAGAAGAAAGCGTGAAAAACAGAACCCTGGGAAGTGTTTTTATCGTGGCGGGAACCACAATTGGCGCAGGCATGCTGGCAATGCCGCTGGCTGCGGCAGGTGTTGGTTTTAGCGTCACGTTAATCTTGTTGATTGGGCTTTGGGCGTTGATGTGCTACACGGCGCTATTACTGCTGGAGGTGTACCAGCATGTTCCGGCAGATACCGGTCTTGGCACGCTGGCAAAACGCTATCTGGGACGCTACGGTCAGTGGCTGACGGGCTTCAGTATGATGTTCTTAATGTATGCTCTGACTGCGGCATACATCAGCGGTGCCGGTGAATTGTTGGCCTCCAGCATCAGCGACTGGACAGGTATTTCAATGTCGGCAACCGCTGGCGTGCTGTTGTTCACTTTTGTTGCCGGTGGCGTGGTTTGTGTCGGGACATCGCTGGTCGATTTGTTTAACCGTTTTCTGTTCAGCGCCAAAATTATTTTTCTGGTGGTGATGCTGGTATTGCTGCTACCGCATATTCACAAAGTGAATCTTTTAACCCTGCCGTTACAACAGGGGCTGGCTCTGTCAGCAATCCCGGTGATTTTTACCTCATTTGGTTTTCACGGTAGCGTGCCGAGTATTGTCAGCTATATGGATGGCAACGTTCGTAAGCTACGCTGGGTGTTTATAACCGGTAGTGCGATCCCCCTGGTGGCATATATTTTCTGGCAGGTGGCAACGCTTGGCAGCATTGATTCAACAACCTTTATGGGATTGCTGGCTAATCATGCCGGATTAAACGGGCTGTTACAGGCATTACGCGAAATGGTGGCCTCTCCGCATGTTGAGCTGGCAGTGCATTTATTTGCTGATTTAGCCCTCGCCACGTCATTTCTCGGCGTTGCGTTAGGCTTATTTGATTATCTGGCTGATTTATTTCAGCGTTCAAATACCGTTGGTGGACGGTTGCAAACTGGTGCAATTACCTTTCTGCCGCCGTTGGCGTTTGCACTGTTTTATCCACGAGGATTTGTGATGGCGCTGGGTTACGCCGGTGTGGCGCTGGCGGTACTGGCATTGATTATCCCTTCGCTGTTGACCTGGCAAAGCAGAAAGCACAATCCTCAGGCGGGTTACCGGGTCAAAGGTGGTCGTCCGGCGCTGGTGGTGGTGTTTCTCTGTGGTATTGCTGTGATTGGCGTGCAATTTTTGATTGCGGCAGGGTTGTTACCAGAAGTGGGGTGATCAGATAGCCTCAAATTCCTTATTGGGTGCCAGAATTAACGCTGACACCCAATTTGACCTCTTAATGCAGGCAGCACTGCTTAAATTTCTTACCACTACCGCACGGGCAAGGATCGTTACGCCCCGGTTTCTCTTCTGCTTTGATCGGTTGCTGAACAGCTTTTTCCTGCGGATGCGCCATCCAGTACGCATGTAGATCAAGCGCCGCCAGTCGAATGGCATCTACGCTCTCTTCAAACGCTTCTGGCGACATTTTCTCTACCCGCTCGAAGTTTTCCTCAGTACCGTGCAGCGCAATCGCCTCCAGCGCTGGTTTTAACGAATCGGGCAACGTTGACCAGTCAGAAAGTGCCACGCCCCGCATATAGCCAAAGCACCACTCCTCAACAATCGTCAGCTCGCTGCCATCAACTTCTCGCAAGCCGAATAACGGCTCAAACTGCTCCGGGAATTCGTTCAGACGCTCTGCGGTATCGGCCATATGTTGAAAAGCCAGATTCATAAAGCGCGTCATCTCTTTCTCTGACGCCCAGCGCGGCACATAGTCAGCCCCACCCCACACGGCAACCAGCCACTGTTCCGGTTCAATCTCTTGCGGAGAACTCAACACCGCCGTCAATAAACCGTCCAGCTCCGCCACATCAAGGATGGCGTGGTCAGTGTTGTATTTGGTCAGAATATCGTCCAGCCATTCCAACTCACTTTCGTTTAACGGTCCCGTTTTCATACGCTTTTCCTT
Organism: Escherichia sp. S10b; assembly: GCF_028421345.1. Classification (NCBI taxonomy): domain Bacteria; kingdom Pseudomonadati; phylum Pseudomonadota; class Gammaproteobacteria; order Enterobacterales; family Enterobacteriaceae; genus Escherichia; species Escherichia sp. S10b. The sequence continues at coordinate 131,491 of NZ_JAHZSO010000163.1, read as the reverse complement.
GTGGATCTCAACTCGCCAGCACCTATCTTACATGCCGGTCCGTATCAGAGATACTTTTTGAGTGGCTTTGCTGGTGATTAAAAATTAAGGAGGGTGTAACGACAAGTTGCAGGCACAAAAAAACCACCCGAAGGTGGTTTCACGACACTGCTTATTGCTTTGATTTTATTCTTATCTTTCCCATGGTACCCGGAGCGGGACTTGAACCCGCACAGCGCGAACGCCGAGGGATTTTAAATCCCTTGTGTCTACCGATTCCACCATCCGGGCTCGGGAAGAAAGTGGAGGCGCGTTCCGGAGTCGAACCGGACTAGACGGATTTGCAATCCGCTACATAACCGCTTTGTTAACGCGCCAAATTCTTCAGGCCTTTCAGCCAGACATCCGCTGACGCCGATGTCTTTTAAACTGGAGCGGGAAACGAGACTCGAACTCGCGACCCCGACCTTGGCAAGGTCGTGCTCTACCAACTGAGCTATTCCCGCATTCATCAAGCAATCAGTTAATCACTTGATTTTATTATCGTCTGGCAATCAGTGCCGCCGTTCGATGCGTTGCATTCTACTTACCTGGCGCGATGAGTCAACGATATTTTTCACCACTTTTGATTGTTTGCTGAAAATTACGCCGAAACGATCACTGTTCAAGCAAATCTGCACGCGCAGCGCTCAAATATTGCAACATTGACCACAGAGTCAGTACCGCAGCCACAAAGAAAAGTGCAATACCGGCGTACTCAACCCAAATGTTCGGACGCCACAGCAGCCAGGCCAACGCCACCATCTGGGCAGTGGTTTTCACTTTCCCAATCCAGGAGACAGCCACGCTACTGCGTTTACCCAACTCCGCCATCCATTCGCGTAGCGCAGAAATAATAATTTCACGGGCGATCATCGTTGCCGCCGGTAAGGTCACCCACCAGCTGTGATAATGCTCGGTTACCAGCACCATGGCGATAGCCACGAGAACTTTATCTGCGACAGGGTCAAGGAAAGCACCAAACCGGGTACTCTGGTTCCAGCGGCGTGCCAGAAAACCATCGAACCAGTCAGTCACCGCCGCGACGCAGAAAATGAGCGCGGCGGCAAACGGCGACCAGGTGACAGGCAGATAAAAGACCAATACAAAGAATGGGATAAGGATGACACGGAACAGTGTAAGCAACGTAGGGATATTAAATTGCATAATGACGGGTAACTATCTGTTGTCAGTAAGATTACCCCTATGTTGCTACAGAGACATCAATGTTTCAACGACCAGAAGATCTTTTCTGCCAGACCTTGCGAAATACCCGGCACTTTTGCAATTTCCTCGACGCTGGCGTTACGTAAACCTTGCAAACCGCCCATATATTTCAACAACATTTGCCGGCGTTTTGGCCCGACGCCTTCAATGGTTTCCAGGGAACTGGTATTTTTGACCTTCGCCCGTTTTTTACGGTGCCCGCCAATCGCGTGATCATGTGATTCATCGCGAATATGCTGGATAACATGCAGCGCGGGAGAATCTGGCGGCAAACTGAATCCCTCACCTTCCGGCTCAAAGAACAGCGTTTCCAGCCCAGCCTTACGATCTGCTCCTTTGGCAACGCCAAGTAGCAGCGGATGATTTTTATCCCATGAGACATCCAGTTCGGCGAAGACATTTTTCGCCTGCGCAAGCTGGCCTTTGCCGCCGTCGATAAGTATCACATCCGGGATCTTACTGTCGTCGATGGCTTTACCATAACGCCGACGCAGCACCTGATTCATCGCCGCATAATCATCGCCCGGCGTGATGCCAGTAATGTTATAGCGCCGATACTCCGCACGCAGCGGGCCGTTAGCATCAAACACCACACAGGAAGCGACGGTTTGTTCACCCATGGTATGGCTGATGTCAAAGCACTCCATCCGCTTCACTTCCGGCAATTTCAACACGCTGGCAAGCGCGGTCAGTCGCTGGTGAACGGTAGATTGCTGCGAAAGTTTGCTGGTTAAGGCCGTCGCCGCATTGGTGCGCGCGAGTTTCAGATAACGCGCCCTATCGCCGCGAGGTTTGGTTTGAACATTAATCTTGCGTCCCGCCAGTTCTGAAAGGGAATCGGCGAGCAGCGTTTTATCGCTAAGATTAAAATCGAGCAGGATCTCACCCGGTAAGGTGCGCATCTGGCTGCCTTGTAAATAGAACTGGCCTACGAAGGTTTCTACCACCTCGCTCAGTTCCGTACCGCCAGGCACTTTCGGGAAATAGCTGCGGCTGCCGAGCACTTTGCCCTGACGAATGAACAATACGTGGACACAAGCCATGCCCGCATCGAACGCCACACCAATAACGTCGAGGTCGTCGCCGGTATTGGAAACGAATTGTTTTTCGGTGACGCGTCGCACCGCCTGAATTTGGTCGCGAATACGTGCAGCTTCTTCAAACTCCAGATTCTGGCTGGCAGTTTCCATACGACTAATGAGTTGCGTAAGCACCTGATCATCTTTACCAGACAAAAACAGGCGCACATACTCGACCTGCTGAGCGTATTCTTCTTCACTCACCAGTCCTTCAACGCACGGTCCCAGACAGCGCCCTATCTGGTATTGCAGACACGGACGCGAGCGATTGCGATAAACACTATTTTCGCACTGGCGAATGGGGAAAATCTTTTGCAGTAGCGCCAGTGTTTCACGTACGGCATAGCCATTCGGGAACGGGCCGAAATATTCACCTTTGGCATGCTTCGCACCACGATGCATCGCCAGACGCGGGTGGGTATCACCACTCAGGAAGATAAAAGGATATGATTTATCATCGCGTAGCAAAACGTTGTAACGCGGCTGATAGAGTTTGATGTAGTTGTGTTCCAGCAACAGCGCTTCGGTTTCTGTGTGAGTAACCGTTACATCAATTTGCTGGATCTGGGCGACCAGCGCTTCGGTTTTGCGCGAAGCGAGGTTGCTACGGAAATAGCTGGAAAGCCGTTTTTTCAGGTCTTTCGCTTTGCCGACATAGATAACCGTACCACCAGCATCGTACATGCGATAAACGCCTGGCTGGCTGGTTACGGTTTTTAAAAACGCTTTTGCGTCAAACTGATCACTCACTGACTTGATAATGTCTCCGCATTACACAGACCATGGCGAATTGCCAGGTGAGTCAGCTCAACATCGCCATGAATGTTTAGTTTACTGAACATACGATAGCGGTAGCTGTTCACCGTTTTCGGACTGAGATTGAGCTGTTCTGAGATCTCATTGACCTTCTGGCCCTTGGTGATCATCAGCATAATCTGCAATTCACGTTCAGACAAACTGGCAAATGGGCTTTCTGTTTTTTCTGGTTCGATCTGGCTTAACGCCATTTGTTGAGCGATGTCAGAAGCAATGTAACGCTGCCCTGAATAGACAGAACGAATCGCACTCACGACTTCCTGCGGAGCCGCGCCTTTGCTGAGGTAGCCCGCAGCACCGGCCTGCATGACTTTCGCTGGTAAAGGGTTTTCTGTATGGACGGTAAGCATGATGATTTTGACATCAGCTGTGGAACGCGCGATTTTACGCGTCGCCTCAAGACCGCCAATGCCCGGCATACTCATGTCCATTAGCACCACGTCAACGGCATTTGTCCGGCACCACTTAACGGCGTCTTCACCGCACGATGCCTCACCGACGACTTTTATACCCTTTATATCTTCCAGAATGCGTCGTATCCCTGCGCGCACCAGTTCGTGGTCATCAACAAGTAGAACGTTGATCAAAGGAATATCTCCAGAAATAGGGATAACGCTACTGATAGTTAGTCATTCGTATATTAGCGGTTTTTATTGCAACTTTGAAACGTTAAAAATGGTGGGTATTCGATTTTTCTCTCGTTTTTGTCAATTCGATTGTCCACAGTTATGGTCACGCCCGTCACCAACGGCTTACCGGATCGTTTCACAGTAAGCCCTACGATGAAATGTGACAAAAATTGACTTTATTCAGCAAAAATGAAAATCAGCCCGCTGAATATGTAACATTAATTAACCCGAACAATACGGGCAAAAAACATTCATGATAAAAATATTTATTGGTCATTATATTAACGTATTTTATAGCACTGCCGATATCACGCTCAAAAAACAACCACTGCTATTTTTAGCAAAGCTTATGGTATACTCCGCCGCCTTAACATTTTTCACCGCAAATTTTCATTGCAACATGACGAGGAAAATAAATGAGTACGCCTGATTTTTCTACTGCCGAGAATAATCAAGAACTGGCAAATGAAGTCTCCTGCCTGAAAGCGATGCTGACGCTGATGCTGCAGGCGATGGGACAAGCTGACGCGGGCCGCGTGATGTTAAAGATGGAAAAACAGCTTGCGCTGATCGAAGACGAAACCCAGGCTGCAGTATTTTCCAAAACGGTTAAGCAAATTAAACAAGCCTACCGTCAGTAATATAAAACCGGCTGAGAGCGTGCCTTTCAGCCGGTTTTTGCATCTGGCACGCAGAAAGAAAAGCGATCAAATTAAGCCAGTAGCGGCCGCGTAACAGGCCACCTGGGTCTTATTTGGTGCATTGATTTTTTTCTGCATGTTTTTCTGATGGAAATTGACCGTATTCTCAGAGATTGACAAAATCATCGCTATCTCTGCTGATGTCTTCCCTTCCGCCGTCCATTTCAGAATTTCTTTTTCGCGCTTGCTGAAATTCATCTCTGGCGTCATCACTATTTCATCATTTAAACGCATCAGAGCCATCAGACTTTCGCGCACCAGTAACTGCATTTTTAATTGCAGTTCATCACTAAGAATGGGTATTTCGCGAGCGCTGCAACGGGAAAAGGACAAAAAGCCCAACGCCCGATTTGGCAGCATTAAATACTGAGTGACACCGCGGCGTAAACCATGTGCGCGCGCGGCTTCCCATAACGGCTGTGCTTCGCTGAATAAGTCATCATTCCACATTAAATGGCCCTGACTAAAGTTTTCAGGGTTCAGCACCGGATCAATTGCGAGAAAATTTTTTGCCTGATAATAACTAACCCACGACTCAGGGTAATTGGTGTAGAAAGCCACTTTAGGTCGCGTGAATGGTACCGGGTGGCGAACACATAACGAATAGTAATCGTACTCCAGCTGCTGAGCCTGAAGCTCTATTTCATGGTAGACCTCTTCTGCGGCCTCCATCCTCTGAAAACGCAACAGCATCGTGCGACGCCAGCTGAAAAAATCCGTATCCTGCATAGTAAACCGCAACGCCCCTGAGAGTGAGTATCATTTATAATGATAATTCAAACTATCACATAAATAAGATTTATATATAATTTATATTATTCAGGCAATGAATTACTTTTGCAAGCCATCGCATTCTCTTATGTTATTAATGAGTTATGCTGATTTGTTAAGCAGTTTTATCACGCTTGAAATGGCGTCCCGCCCCGACAGGTGAATCGTCGGGGCTGATTTTTTCTTATTATTGCAGCAGAAACTTCTCGAGGAACTGGCGGGTGCGAGGCTGCTGGGGATCGGCAAATAACGCTTTTGCTGCCCCCTGCTCGACTATCCGCCCCTGGTCCATAAAAATCGCCCGGTCCGCAACATCCCGGGCAAAGCTCATTTCGTGCGTCACAATCACCATCGTGCGCTTTTCCTGCGCCAGCTGACGAATGGTGTTCAGGACTTCGCCCACCAGCTCTGGATCCAGCGCCGACGTTGGCTCGTCAAACAAAATCACCTCAGGACGCATAGCCAGCGCACGCGCAATCGCAACACGCTGCTGTTGACCGCCAGACAAACGACGTGGATAGCTGGTTTCTTTACCGGCCAGCCCAACTTTCGCCAGCAGCTCGCGAGCGCGCGCCGTGGCCTCTTCTTTCGGTTCGCCTTTGACGATCACCGGCCCTTCAATAATGTTTTCCAGCACCGTACGATGCGGAAACAAATTAAAGTTCTGGAAGACAAACCCGACGTGCTGACGCAACTGGCGAATCAGCGATTTTTGCTGACTTAATGAACGTGCAGTATCAATAGTGATATCGCCAACGGTGATCGTTCCCGCTTCCGGTTGTTCCAGCAGATTTATGCTGCGTAGCAACGTGGTTTTGCCGGAACCACTCGGACCGATAATTGCCACCACTTCGCCAGGCTTTACCTCGAGGTCGATACCGTGCAGCACCGTCTGACCGTGAAATTTTTTCACCAGGTTCTTAACTTCAATGGCACTCATTTTGGTTCTCTCTCCTGGCGATTAAGTTGATTCTCAAAATGGTTCTGCAACGTCGATAATACTGTCGCCATGATCCAGTAGATGAGCGAAGCCGCCAGGTACATGGTGAACACCTCCAGCGTGCGCGAGGTAATCAACTGCGCCTGACGGAACAGCTCCGGCACCTGGATTGTCGCGGCAAGCGACGTATCTTTTACCAGACTGATAAAGCTGTTCGACAGCGGCGGCAACGCCACCCGCGCCGCCTGTGGCAAAATCGCGCGACGCATGGTCTGCCATGGCGTCATACCAATACTGGCTGCAGCTTCCCACTGACCTTTATCAATAGAAGAAATGGCGGCGCGAAGCGTTTCGGCAGCATAGGCGGCAGTGTTGAGCGACAGACCAATCATTGCTGACGGAATGGGATCTAATTCGATACCAAACTGCGGCAGGCCGTAATAGATCATAAACAGTTGTGCGATGAGCGGTGTACCACGAAAAATAGAGATATAAAAACGCGCCAGCCAGCGCACGGGCCAGATTGGCGACAGGCGCATCAGCGCGAGAATAAACCCGAGTAGTAAGCCAAAAAACATGCCGCCGATACTGAGTTGCAGGGTATACCCAGCCCCTTTCAACAGGAACGGCAAGGAATCAATAACCAGTTGTATACTTTCTTGCATGAGCGTTCCCGGAGCTAAACGTGGGGATGATAGGCGAACAGCGCAGGCGCGCCGCCGGTATGAATAAACAGAATCGGCCCTTCATCTTTGAAGCGTTTCTGACTGATACCGTCAATCAGCCCCGCCATCGCTTTTCCGGTATACACAGGATCAAGCAGAATGCCTTCCAGACGCGCCAGCAATTTCACTGCTTCCATGCCTTCGTCGTTCGGCACGCCGTAGCCAGGTGCAAAATAGTCATCCCAGAGTAAAATTTCCGCTGATGCGGTCAGCTCCAGTTCTTTCGCAATCGCCTGTTGTAGGTTAACCACTTTCGGCAATTGATCGGCAACGGAACGCGACACGGTCACGCCAATCAGTTCGCTTTCAGGCATCAGGTGTTCCAGCCCAACAGCCAATCCGGCGTGAGTTCCGGCACTGCCCGATGCGACCACCACCGACGAAATATTAACCGCCCCTTCACACTGTTGCGCGATTTCCAGCGCACTCTCCACATAACCCAGCGCGCCCAGAGCATTAGAACCGCCAACCGGAATGACATACGGGCGAAAGCCTTGTGCTTCGACTCGCGTCGCCAGCTCTTCCAGTTGGGCATTGGGATCGGTCAGTGCGTCGCACATTTCAATCTGGGTATTGAACAGATCCAGCAACAAACGATTGCCGTTGGTTAAATAGTTTTCTGCGGTTGTGCCAATAGGATTTTCCAGCAGCGCCACGCAGTGCAGGCCGAGTTTCGCCGCAACTGCGGCAGTCTGCCGCACATGGTTAGACTGGATCGCGCCGGCAGTAATCAGCGTATCGGCACCTTCGCGCAGGGCATCTGCCGCGAGAAATTCCAGCTTACGTAATTTATTGCCGCCCATTGCCATGGGTGTGACGTCATCCCGTTTGATGAAAATTTCCCGTCCAAGATAATCAGAAAAGCGCGGCAGATATTCGAGCGGCGTTGGCGCGCCGATAAACTCCAGCCGTGGAAAACGGGTTAAATTATGCAGTGGCATAATAGCCTCCGATGTGTGTTGTTGTGATTTTCTTATTATGCACGCTGAAAACGCGTAAATAAAAAAGGCGCTAGTGAAAGCGCCCTTTTTTGTCATTATGCTGATTATTTGGTCACATCAGCACCAAACCATTTTTCGGAAAGGGCTTGCAGAGTGCCATCTTTTTGCATTTCCGCAATTGCATCGTTCACTGCTTTCAGCAGGTCTTCATTTCCTTTACGCAGCGCCACGCCAGACTCCTGACGGGAGAATGCTTCACCGGTTACTGCCAGCGTATCGTTGGTTTTCTTCACCAGATCCAGCGCCGCCAGACGGTCAACGAGGATCGCATCGATACGGCCTACGCGCAGATCCTGATATTTGGTCGGGTCATCATCATAGGTACGCACATCGACGCCCTGAACATTCTGCCGCAGCCACTCTTCATAGTTGGTGCCCAGACCGACACCCACTTTTTTGCCTTTCAGATCAGCAGCCGTTTTAATGGTGCCTTCGTTACCTTTTTTCACCAGCGCCTGAATACCAGAAATGGTGTACGGGGTAGAGAAATCGTATTTTTTCTTGCGCTCATCAGAAATGGTGACCTGATTAATCACCACATCAATACGTTTAGAGTCCAGCGACGCCAGCATACCGTCCCATTTGGTCGGTTTTAGTGACGCCTCAACGCCAAGATGTTTTGCCAGCTGTTGGGCAAATTCCACTTCAAAACCGGTTAATTTGCCGTCATCCCCCTGAAAACTGAACGGCGGATAAGTTCCTTCCAGCCCTACCAGTAGCGTACCGCGCTCTTTGACTTTATTAAGCAGACCTTCATCTGCAAAACTTTTAACGCTCATGCCCGCAACCAGCGCCACGGCCATCACACCCATCAATGCCTGACGTCCCAGATGTGCTAATTTCATATTCACCCCGAATGTTGTTATGTCTGTTTGCAGTGTAGAGCCATTGTTTGTAAACACAAAAACAACTCCGCTACATCTTATTCTTATTTAATATATATCAGAAGCAGGCAGGCTGGAGGATTTCTGCACAAGTCCGCTACACGTTTGACGCTGATAGTGTTGATACTTCCGTAATGCGATGCGGTAATTGTTGGTGCTGGTGGTGGGCAGCCACGGGGCGAGGATTTCATCAAGGAAACCGTCCTGCAGCTGTTCGAGGGAAATATTTTGCTCGTGTAGATGATTCCCCAAACGGCGCAAACGAACGACATATTCACGCACCGTACCTGGGCTCATTTCAGTTTGCTCAAAAAGAAATTGCTTAAAGCCGATAATATCGAAAAAATCACTCTGCGTTTTGCAATGTAAATCACCGCAAAATCGGCACAATGCCGCCCATGATTTTTGTTCCGTTTGCCAGCCATTTTCATCAAGCAGCGTGTCCAGGCGGGAAATCTCGATTTTATTCACTATTTTGCCGTCGCGAACTAAGGTAATGCGATCGAGTAATTTACGGCAATGCGCGCAATGGGTCTGGCTGTGTTTAAAGTCTTTAAGATAGCGGCTTAATGGCCGTCTTTTCAGGTGCTGCACCATCATTAAGAACTCCTGGTAGTCAAAATTAAAGTGCGGCATTTACTGACGTTATAACTTACCCAGTTTAGTGCGTAACCGTTTAATGGCCTGGCTGTGTAACTGACTGACCCGCGATTCCCCGACCTCCAGCACCGCGCCAATCTCTTTGAGATTCAGCTCTTCCTGGTAATAGAGGGTTAATACCAGTTTTTCGCGCTCCGGCAACGTTTCGATAGCTTCCATCACTCGCTGGCGCAGATTACTGTCCAGCAGTTGTTGTAGCGGGTTTTCTCGCTGATGATCATCAGTAACCAGTTCGATGCTATCGCCGTGCTCTTCGCGCCACTCATCGTAGGAGAAGAGCTGGCTGTTATTGGTGTCGAGCAACATTTGGCGATAATCGGCAATATCGATCCCTAAACGTTCCGCTACCTCAGTTTCCGTGGCGTTGCGGCCAAGTTCCTGCTCCAGTTGCCCTATTGCCTGTGCCACTTCACGCGCGTTGCGTCGCACGCTGCGCGGCACCCAGTCACGGCTGCGAAGTTCATCCAGCATAGCGCCACGGATACGCTGCACTGCGTAAGTTGTAAATGCCGTTCCTTGTAGGGCGTCATAGCGTTCGACGGCATTAAGTAACCCAATGCCGCCCGCCTGTAGCAGATCGTCAAGTTCCACGCTCGCGGGCAGTCGAACCTGCAGGCGCAATGCTTCGTGACGCACCAGCGGGACATAACGCTGCCACAGCGAGTGTTTATCCATTACACCTTCAGCGGTATAGAGTGAATTCACGATAAACAGCCCTGCGTTATATGAGTTATCGGCATGATTATCCGTTTCTGCAGGGTTTTTAATCGGACGATTAGTGGGTGAAATGAGGGGTTATTTGGGGGTTACCGGTAAATTGCGGACAGAAAAAACCCCGCCGGTGGCGGGGTTTGAGCGATAAGTGTAAATTAACGCAGCAGAGACAGTACGTTCTGCGTGGTCTGGTTAGCCTGCGCCAGAACAGAGGTACCCGCTTGTTGCAGGATCTGCGCACGAGACATGTTAGACACTTCGGTCGCGTAGTCAGCATCTTCGATACGGCTACGGGCAGAAGACAGGTTGTTTACGGTGTTGCCAAGGTTGGTGATGGCAGAGTCGAAACGGTTTTGTACTGCACCGAGGTCAGAACGCAGATTGTCAACTTTAGCCAATGCCTTGTCGATAGTTTCGAGCGGGTTGGTGGTAGATTGCAACGATTTTGCTGCATCTTCGTTTACCAGAATCGGGCTACCACCTTCTGATTTGCTCAGATACATCACTTTAGGGGCACCAGGAGTAGTATCAGTTACCGTTTTACCATCTGCGCTGACATTGTAGGTGGCGCCATTTACAACTAAAGTGCTACCTGTTTTCTTGGCTGCATTAAGATCCAGATCAGAGAGTGTTGCGGCTTTATTTTCCACTTTTGTAGTGGTGAACTGGCCCGCACTGTTTTTGTAAACAGCTGTGTCTGTAGTTATTGTTGCGCCGGCACCCGTAGGTGCATTACTGTCAATAGTAAATTGAACATCTTGACCATCAATATTTGCGGTCAAAACACCTTTACCATTAGCATCAAGCTCTGCGCCAGTGTTGTTAGTAAATGTAATGCCCTTGTATTCAATGGAGCCTTTGTCAGCTAATTTTATTGCAAGTTTCGCTAGTTCTGTTGCATCAATACTTTCACCGGATACTTTAGTATCACTACTGGTCGTCAGCGATCCATCAGCTGCGCTTACAAAAACATCTTTATTAGCATCATTCTTAACCGCGCCGCTCTCCACATTCACGGTATAAGTTTTACCGCCAACATCATAATTATCAGTACCTGTCGCTTTAAATTTAGAAATCAGGTCACTGCCTGTTGCTTTCTGCGCGCCATCGATATTAAAACCGTCCAGGCCGAGAGTTTTCGCATCAATTTTTGCCAGATTGATAGTGATGGTTTCACCATCATTAGCACCAACCTGAATTTTCATTTCATTATTTTCAGCAAGGACTTTCACGCCGTTAAACTGAGTTTGCTCAGATACACGGTCAATTTCTTCCAGACGTTGAGTAATTTCAGCCTGGATAGAAGAAAGATCGCTGTCAGAGTTAGTACCGTTAGTTGCCTGAACAGAAAGTTCACGAATACGCTGCAGGTTGTTGTTAATTTCATTCAGCGCACCTTCAGTGGTCTGCGCAACAGAAATACCATCATTCGCGTTACGGGAAGCCTGAGTCAGACCTTTAATATTTGCTGTAAAACGGTTAGCAATCGCCTGACCTGCTGCGTCATCTTTAGCACTGTTAATACGCAGGCCAGAAGAGAGACGTTCAATGGCGGAGCTCAGAGAAGACTGAGATTTGTTCAGGTTATTCTGGGTCAACAGCGACAGGCTGTTTGTATTAATGACTTGTGCCATGATCTTTTCCTTATCAATTACAACTTGATGTTATTGGGCTGTTGCCCACGGTTTCTCACCGTACCCCTTGTATCGGCACCTGAATTTCGAACTTTAGAAAATTTTAGTTTCTCTCCTGTTTTTTCTTAACGGCTGAAATATCCGTAATATACAACTCTACTCTGCGCATCATCTTCGTGAATCAACTATTAAACTTTGCGCACAAATTGCCGATAACCCGCTTATCTACTGTTTGCAATCAAAAGGAATTAGGTATGGCTTCATTTACATCTCTTGGCGTTGGTTCGAATCTGCCGCTGGATACATTGCTAAACAACCTGACCATCGCTGAAAAAAAACGCTTAAACCCAATTACTCAGCAACAGAGTGACAATACCGCACGTCTGACAGCCTATGGCACATTAAAAAGTGCATTAGAAAAATTCCAGACTGCAAATACTGCGTTAAATAAAGCCGATCTGTTCAAAAGCACTACCGTTACCAGTAGCAATGAAGACCTTAAAGTTTCCACCGAAGCAGGTGCTGCCCCCGGTATCTATACCATCAGCGTAACCCAACTGGCGCAGGCGCAATCTTTACGAACTGATTCCCCGACAATCATTGCATCAACAAAAGATGCACTGGGTGATGAGTCATCAGATACACGCACAATAAAAATTACCCAAGACGGCCGTAAAGAGCCGCTGGAAATCAAGCTCAATAAAGATCAGACGTCATTGGATGAGATCAGCAAAGCCATTAACGATGCCGATAGTGGAATTTCCGCTAGTATCGTTAAAGTCAAAGATGGTGACTATCAATTGGTATTGACCGCCAGTGAAGGTCTGGCCAATAAAATGACCATATCTGTTGAGGGTGACAGTAAATTAAATGATCTGCTGGCTTATGACAGCAAGACCAACACCGGGAATATGAAGGAACTGGTTAACGCGCAAAATGCACAGCTAAACGTTAACGGTATCGATATTGAACGTTCAAGTAACAAAATTACCGATGCTCCTCAGGGAGTGACTCTCGATTTGACCCAAAAAGTCACTGACGTCCGGGTCACGGTGACAAAAAGCAACGATAAAGCAACCGAAGCAATTAAAGGCTGGGTGGATTCATATAACTCCCTCATTGACACCTTTAACACCCTGACAAAATATAAAGAAGTAGACCCAGGTGCTGAAGCACAAGATAAAAATAATGGTGCACTTCTCGGAGACAGCGTTGTACGTACAATTCAAAGCGGCATCCGCGCACAATTTGCAAACGGTGCCAGCGACGGTGCCTTCAAAACATTAAACGAGCTCGGGATTAAGCAGGACGGCACGACGGGTAAGCTGAAAATTGATGATGATAAACTCAAAAAAGTCCTGAATGAAAATACAGCATCCGTACGTGAATTGCTGGTAGGCGATGGTAAAGAAACAGGAATTACCACCAAAATTGCCACCGAGGTAAAAGGTTACCTTGCCGATGATGGCATTATTGATAGCGCACAGGACAGTATTAACGCCACACTGAAAAAACTGACCAAACAGTATCTATCCGTCAGTGCCAGCATTGATGACACCGTGGCGCGTTACACTGCACAGTTTACGCAATTAGATACCATGATGAGCAAACTGAATAACACCAGTACCTATCTCAGCCAACAATTTACTGCAATGAGTAATTCCTGATCACGGAGGTCAGCATGTATACCGCGAGCGGCTCAAAAGCCTATGCACAAATTGGCGTCGAAAGCGCCGTAATGAGCGCCAGCCAGCAGCAGCTGGTCACCATGCTATTTGATGGAGTGCTGAGCGCACTGGTTAGAGCGCGCCTGTTTATGCAGGACAACAATCAGCAAGGCAAAGGCGTCTCTTTGTCAAAAGCGATCAACATCATTGAGAACGGACTGCGGGTGAGTCTTGATGAAGAGAGCAAAGACGAATTAACCCAAAACTTGATTGCTCTTTATAGCTATATGGTCAGGCGCTTGCTGCAAGCCAATTTACGCAACGATGTCTCCGCAGTCGAAGAAGTGGAAGCATTAATGCGCAATATTGCCGATGCCTGGAAAGAGTCTTTACTCTCCCCTTCTTTGATTCAGGACCCAGTCTGATGAACCATGCACCGCACTTGTATTTCGCCTGGCAACAACTCGTCGAAAAAAGCCAGCTCATGTTACGCCTGGCAACGGAAGAACAATGGGACGAACTCATCGCCAGCGAAATGGCGTATGTGAATGCGGTGCAGGAGATTGCACATCTGACTGAAGAGATTAACCCATCCACCACGATGCAGGAGCAGCTCCGCCCGATGCTGCGCCTGATTCTCGACAACGAAAGCAAGGTAAAGCAGTTATTACAGATTCGGATGGATGAACTGGCGAAACTGGTCGGTCAGTCATCGGTGCAAAAATCGGTGTTAAGTGCCTATGGCGATCAGGGCGGCTTTGTGCTGGCTCCGCAAGATAACTTCTTGTGAATCTTAACAAGCTAATGGCTCGCGAATAATCTGATTACGGCTACGCTTCTAATGTTCCCCTTGAATGGAGTCGAAGAATGCGTAATCCCACGCTGTTACAATGTTTTCACTGGTATTACCCGGAAGGCGGTAAGCTCTGGCCTGAACTGGCCGAGCGCGCCGACGGTTTTAATGATATTGGTATCAATATGGTCTGGTTGCCGCCCGCCTATAAAGGCGCATCGGGCGGGTATTCGGTCGGCTACGACTCCTATGATTTATTTGATTTAGGCGAGTTTGATCAGAAAGGCAGCATCCCTACTAAATATGGCGATAAAGCACAACTGCTGGCCGCCATTGACGCCCTGAAACGTAATGACATTGCGGTGCTGTTGGACGTGGTAGTCAACCACAAAATGGGCGCGGATGAAAAAGAAGCTATTCGCGTGCAGCGTGTAAATGCTGATGACCGTACGCAAATTGACGAAGAAATCATTGAGTGTGAAGGCTGGACGCGTTACACCTTCCCCGCGCGTGCCGGGCAATACTCGAAGTTTATCTGGGATTTCAAATGTTTTAGCGGTATCGACCATATCGAAAACCCTGATGAAGATGGCATATTTAAAATTGTTAACGACTACACCGGCGAAGGCTGGAACGATCAGGTTGATGATGAATTAGGTAATTTCGATTATCTGATGGGCGAGAATATCGATTTTCGCAATCATGCCGTGACGGAAGAGATTAAATACTGGGCGCGCTGGGTGATGGAACAAACGCAATGCGACGGTTTTCGTCTTGATGCGGTCAAACATATTCCGGCGTGGTTTTATAAAGAGTGGATCGAACACGTACAGGAAGTTGCGCCAAAGCCGCTGTTTATTGTGGCGGAGTACTGGTCGCATGAAGTCGATAAACTGCAAACGTATATTGATCAGGTGGAAGGCAAAACCATGCTGTTCGATGCGCCGCTGCAGATGAAATTCCATGAAGCATCGCGCATGGGGCGTGACTACGACATGACGCAGATTTTCACGGGTACATTAGTGGAAGCCGATCCTTTCCACGCCGTGACGCTCGTTGCCAATCACGACACCCAACCGTTGCAAGCCCTCGAAGCGCCGGTCGAACCGTGGTTTAAACCGCTGGCATATGCCTTAATTTTGTTGCGGGAAAATGGCGTTCCTTCGGTATTCTATCCGGACCTCTACGGTGCGCATTACGAAGATGTCGGCGGTGACGGGCAAACCTATCCGATAGATATGCCAATAATCGAACAGCTTGATGAGTTAATTCTCGCCCGTCAGCGTTTCGCCCACGGTGTACAGACATTATTTTTCGACCATCCGAACTGCATTGCCTTTAGCCGCAGTGGCACTGACGAATATCCCGGCTGCGTGGTGGTCATGTCGAACGGGGATGATGGCGAAAAAACCATTAATCTGGGAGAGAATTACGGCAATAAAACCTGGCGTGATTTTCTGGGGAACCGGCAAGAGAGCGTAGTAACCGACGAAAACGGTGAAGCGACCTTCTTTTGCAACGGCGGCAGTGTCAGCGTGTGGGTTATCGAAGAGGTGATTTAAATTCATCCCCGGCGGCAAGCCGGGGAGATTTCATTACGGCAGTGGCGTCGGTAACGGCGCTTTATCCAGCGCGGCGGCACACTCTGCCGTCGGGCGATCCACACGCTCCATCGTCATACCATCGTACTCAATGGTGTTACCGTCACGCTCAACCTCGTACAGCTCACGTTTTACGGTAACGTTAGTGAGATCATCAGACATCAATGTCAACTTGCCCGGCACGGCAATCACCCGCTGCCACTGACGGCAATCCAGGGTATCGCCCTCTTTAGTGACAATCAGGCTGCCTATCGCTTCCGGACTGACCAGCGCACGTTGCGGCCCTTTGGTCTGCCAGTAGCCCGCCAGCCAGTCCGGCGCGGGGGTTTTCACGACATTGTTATAGTTTTCGACTTCGGCACAGCCCGCCAGCAACATGAGCGCGCCTGCAATTGCGAGTTTTTTCATCATTCGTCCTGCATGAGAAGAAAAGAGGATTGTGGCATTAAAGCCCTGATGTCGCCAGCCTTTCCAGGTTCAGAGAGAAATTTGATCTAACTATTATTTTTGTGAATTATTATCCCGAAAATAAATTTGCATGATGTATGATTCGCGATTCTTGTTTCAAACCTTCTGAGTTCAGAGGCTACATTCATGTCATGGCAGCAATTCAAACACGCCTGGTTGATTAAATTCTGGGCACCCATCCCTGCGGTCATCGCGGCGGGTATTCTCTCCACTTACTATTTTGGCATTACTGGCACCTTTTGGGCTGTCACGGGTGAATTTACCCGTTGGGGCGGTCAGCTCCTGCAGCTGTTTGGCGTCCATGCTGAAGAGTGGGGTTATTTTAAAATTATCCATCTGGAAGGATCGCCATTAACCCGCATCGACGGGATGATGATCCTCGGCATGTTTGGCGGCTGCTTTGCCGCAGCACTGTGGGCCAACAATGTCAAACTACGCATGCCGCGCAGCCGTATCCGCATTATGCAGGCCATTATTGGCGGCATTATCGCCGGTTTTGGCGCGCGTCTGGCAATGGGCTGTAACCTGGCGGCGTTCTTTACCGGCATTCCTCAGTTCTCGCTGCATGCCTGGTTCTTTGCCATCGCCACTGCCATTGGTTCATGGTTTGGCGCGCGCTTTACCCTGCTGCCCATCTTCCGTATTCCCGTGAAAATGCAGAAAGTTTCTGCCGCCTCACCGCTGACGCAAAAACCGGATCAGGCGCGGCGTCGTTTTCGTCTCGGGATGCTGGTCTTTTTCGGCATGCTGGGCTGGGCGCTGCTCACGGCGATGAACCAACCCAAACTGGGGCTGGCAATGCTGTTTGGCGTCGGCTTTGGTTTACTGATTGAACGTGCGCAAATCTGCTTTACTTCAGCGTTCCGCGATATGTGGATCACCGGACGTACCCATATGGCGAAAGCAATCATTATTGGTATGGCGGTGAGTGCCATCGGGATCTTCAGTTACGTACAGTTAGGCGTTGAACCCAAAATCATGTGGGCGGGACCAAACGCGGTAATTGGTGGTTTACTGTTTGGTTTTGGCATCGTGCTGGCAGGCGGCTGCGAAACCGGCTGGATGTACCGCGCGGTAGAAGGCCAGGTGCACTACTGGTGGGTCGGTCTGGGCAACGTGATCGGCTCAACGATTCTGGCGTATTACTGGGATGATTTCGCTCCGGCGCTGGCCACCGACTGGGACAAAATCAACCTGCTGAAAACCTTTGGCCCGATGGGTGGCCTGCTGGTGACATATTTGCTGTTGTTTACTGCGCTGATGTTGATTATCGGCTGGGAAAAACGCTTCTTCCGCCGTGCGGCACCGCAGACTGCTAAGGAGATCGCATGAAAAATATCGTTCCTGATTACCGCCTTGATATGGTGGGTGAACCCTGCCCTTATCCGGCAGTCGCAACTCTTGAGGCGATGCCGCAGTTAAAAAAAGGGGAAATCCTGGAAGTGATGAGCGACTGTCCACAGTCGATCAATAATATTCCACTGGATGCGCGTAATCACGGCTATACGGTGCTGGATATTCAGCAAGACGGGCCGACCATTCGTTATTTAATTCAGAAGTAATCCCTCATTCCCGCTGTGGCCCACAGCGGGAACATCGTTGCCTCTGACACATAGATTTTACCCGCCCCCTCTCCTATTCTTTTCAGTATGATCTCAGGAGGTTTCTATGTGTGGACGCTTTGCCCAATCCCAAACGCGTGAAGATTACCTTGCGCTTCTCGCGGAAGATATTGAACGCGATATTCCCTACGATCCCGAACCCATTGGCAGATACAACGTCGCGCCGGGAACCAAAGTTCTTCTGCTCAGTGAACGTGATGAACACCTTCATCTGGATCCGGTTTTCTGGGGATATGCTCCCGGATGGTGGGATAAACCGCCGCTGATTAACGCCCGCGTAGAAACTGCGGCCACCAGTCGTATGTTTAAACCGCTCTGGCAACATGGTCGGGCAATCTGTTTTGCCGATGGCTGGTTTGAGTGGAAAAAAGAAGGCGACAAAAAACAGCCTTATTTTATCTATCGCGCTGATGGACAACCTGTTTTTATGGCCGCGATAGGTAGCACACCGTTTGAGCGTGGTGACGAAGCCGAAGGATTTTTAATTGTCACTGCTGCAGCAGACCAGGGTCTGGTAGACATTCATGACCGCCGCCCACTGGTACTGTCGCCAGAAGCTGCGCGGGAATGGATGCGGCAAGACATTGGCGGTAAAGAAGCCTCAGAAATCGCGGCCAGTGGCTGTGTGCCAGCAAACCAGTTCTCCTGGCACCCGGTATCGCGCGCGGTGGGTAATATCAAAAACCAGGGAGCGGAGTTAATTCAACCGGTTTGATAAGCCAGGAGACTATTGATCAATAATACTGCGTCATAAGAAATCTCTATTAGACAAAGTAGACGCTCCTTCCACATGCGCCACAAGAAACCTCTATTCCAGTGACACAATTACGCCTGATTATTTCCCTAGCCCGGAATATGAATAAAAACATCAACAAAGATTAAATTATTCAAACGTTACTGTTGCGTCTGCGGTCGTAACAACATCCGACGTGGTGATGTGTATCAAATGAGGCCTCTGATGATCAGAGGGTTTATCGCGTATACGGATCGTGGATGGCAGAAAACTTTCAGGATCAGGTATCCATTTTAAACCAGAAATTGAGTGAGTTTGCCCCATCCATGCCCCAAGCGGTGAGATTGGAAGTAATTAACAACAGGTTACAAAACCTACACCTGCATGGACATCACTTCCTGATACGCCGCCACCAGCTTATTACGCACCTGAATCCCCATTTGCATAGAAACTGAGGCTTTTTGCATATCGGTCATCACATCGTTTAACGCCACGCCGGGTTCACCGAGGGTGAATTTTTCTGCCTGCGTGCGGGCAGCTGTTTGTGTATCGCTAATGCGATCGAGCGCGGCGTGCAGCTGCCCGGCAAAACTAATGGTCGGTTGCGGCAGTGAATCCTGCGCACGCGCACTCATCGCCGTAGCCTGTAACTGGCTTATAACCCCTTCAATCCCCTGTATCGCTGACATTTTCGTCTCCTGGATAATTTCTGGTAGCAAAGCCTACCAGTAAGTCAATAAGACAAAGGCGCTAAATAGCAACAAAAAAACGGGTTTATTGGCGGATAGAAAAAAACGAAAGCACAAATAATGGCAGCGTCAATTTTTCGAGTTTGCTGACCCGGGAGTGAGTCTTGTTCCACTTTGCCAATAACGCCGTCCATAATCAGCCACGAGGTGCGCGATGAATGCGACTGCAGCCCAGACAAAATCTCTTGAGTGGCTTAATCGCCTGCGTGCGAATCCGAAAATTCCATTGATTGTTGCCGGTTCCGCGGCAGTGGCGGTCATGGTCGCACTGATCCTGTGGGCGAAAGCCCCCGACTACCGCACATTATTCAGCAATCTTTCCGATCAGGATGGTGGCGCAATTGTCAGCCAACTGACGCAAATGAATATTCCTTACCGCTTCAGCGAAGCCAGCGGCGCTATTGAAGTTCCGGCAGATAAAGTTCACGAACTGCGTCTGCGCCTGGCACAACAAGGTTTGCCCAAAGGCGGCGCGGTCGGTTTCGAACTACTCGATCAGGAAAAGTTTGGTATCAGCCAGTTCAGCGAACAGGTGAATTATCAGCGGGCGCTGGAAGGCGAGCTTTCTCGTACCATCGAAACTATCGGCCCGGTAAAAGGGGCGCGCGTACATCTGGCAATGCCGAAACCGTCTTTATTCGTCCGTGAACAAAAATCCCCTTCTGCATCGGTGACGGTAAATCTGTTACCCGGCCGCGCACTCGATGAAGGGCAAATTAGCGCCATTGTGCATCTGGTTTCCAGCGCCGTTGCTGGTCTGCCGCTGGGAAACGTCACGCTGGTGGATCAGGGCGGACATCTGTTAACCCAGTCCAATACCAGCGGGCGCGATCTTAATGATGCTCAGTTGAAATATGCCAGCGATGTCGAAGGCCGTATTCAGCGGCGTATTGAAGCAATCCTGTCGCCTATTGTTGGTAACGGTAATATTCACGCCCAGGTCACGGCGCAGCTGGACTTCGCCAGTAAAGAACAAACGGAAGAACAGTATCGCCCTAACGGTGATGAATCTCATGCGGCGCTTCGTTCACGCCAGCTTAATGAGAGCGAGCAAAGCGGTTCCGGTTATCCGGGCGGCGTACCGGGGGCGTTGTCGAATCAACCGGCACCTGCGAATAACGCGCCAATCAGCACGCCTCCGGCAAATCAAAATAACCGCCAGCAGCAGGCGAGCACCACCAGCAATAGCGGGCCGCGTAGCACACAGCGGAATGAAACCAGTAACTACGAAGTCGATCGCACCATTCGTCATACCAAAATGAACGTGGGCGATGTGCAACGTCTGTCAGTCGCGGTAGTGGTGAATTACAAAACCTTGCCAGACGGTAAACCATTGCCTCTCAGCAACGAACAGATGAAGCAAATTGAAGATCTGACCCGCGAGGCGATGGGCTTTTCTGAAAAACGCGGTGACTCGCTCAATGTCGTTAACTCGCCGTTCAATAGCAGTGACGAAAGCGGCGGAGAACTGCCGTTCTGGCAACAGCAAGCGTTTATCGATCAGTTGCTGGCTGCCGGTCGCTGGTTGCTGGTACTGCTGGTGGCGTGGCTGCTGTGGCGGAAAGCGGTACGCCCGCAGTTAACACGTCGCGCCGAGGCGATGAAAGCTGTACAGCAACAGGCGCAGGCCCGTGAGGAAGTGGAAGATGCGGTGGAAGTCCGCCTGAGCAAAGACGAACAACTCCAACAACGACGCGCTAACCAACGTCTGGGGGCAGAAGTCATGAGCCAGCGTATCCGTGAAATGTCTGATAACGATCCGCGCGTGGTGGCGCTGGTCATTCGCCAGTGGATAAATAACGATCATGAGTAACCTGACAGGCACCGATAAAAGCGTCATCCTGCTGATGACCATTGGCGAAGACCGGGCGGCAGAGGTGTTCAAGCACCTCTCCCAGCGCGAAGTGCAAACCCTGAGCGCTGCAATGGCGAACGTCACGCAGATCTCCAACAAGCAGCTAACCGATGTGCTGGCGGAGTTTGAGCAAGAAGCTGAACAGTTTGCCGCACTGAATATCAACGCCAACGATTATCTGCGTTCGGTATTGGTCAAAGCTCTGGGTGAGGAACGTGCCGCCAGCCTGCTGGAAGATATTCTCGAAACTCGCGATACCGCCAGCGGTATTGAAACGCTCAACTTTATGGAGCCGCAGAGTGCCGCCGATCTGATTCGCGATGAGCATCCGCAAATTATCGCCACCATTCTGGTGCATCTGAAGCGCGCCCAGGCCGCCGATATTCTGGCGTTGTTCGATGAACGTCTGCGCCACGACGTGATGTTGCGTATCGCCACCTTTGGCGGCGTGCAGCCAGCCGCGCTGGCGGAACTGACCGAAGTACTGAATGGCTTGCTCGACGGTCAGAATCTCAAGCGTAGCAAAATGGGCGGCGTGAGAACGGCAGCCGAAATTATCAACCTGATGAAAACTCAGCAGGAAGAAGCCGTTATTACCGCCGTGCGCGAATTCGACGGCGAGCTGGCGCAAAAAATTATCGACGAGATGTTCCTGTTCGAAAATCTGGTGGATGTCGACGATCGCAGCATTCAGCGTCTGTTGCAGGAAGTGGATTCCGAATCGCTGTTGATCGCGCTGAAAGGGGCCGAGCAGCCACTGCGCGAGAAATTCCTGCGCAATATGTCGCAGCGTGCCGCCGATATTCTGCGCGACGATCTCGCCAACCGTGGTCCGGTGCGTCTGTCGCAGGTGGAAAACGAACAGAAAGCGATTCTGCTGATTGTGCGCCGCCTTGCCGAAACTGGCGAGATGGTAATTGGCAGCGGCGAGGATACCTATGTCTGATAATCTGCCGTGGAAAACCTGGACGCCGGACGATCTCGCGCCACCACAGGCAGAGTTTGTGCCCATGGTCGAGCCGGAAGAAACCATCATTGAAGAGGCCGAACCCAGCCTTGAGCAGCAACTGGCGCAACTGCAAATGCAGGCCCATGAGCAAGGTTATCAGGCGGGGATTGCCGAAGGTCGCCAGCAAGGTCATGAGCAGGGCTATCAGGAAGGACTGGCCCGGGGGCTGGAGCAAGGTCTGGCAGAGGCGAAGTCTCAACAAGCGCCAATTCATGCCCGGATGCAGCAACTGGTCAGCGAATTTCAAACTACCCTTGATGCGCTTGATAGTGTGATTGCTTCGCGCCTGATGCAGATGGCGCTGGAGGCGGCACGTCAGGTGATCGGTCAGACGCCAACAGTGGATAACTCGGCACTGATCAAACAGATCCAACAGTTGTTGCAGCAAGAACCGTTATTCAGCGGTAAACCACAGCTGCGCGTGCACCCGGATGATCTGCAACGTGTGGATGATATGCTCGGCGCAACCTTAAGTTTGCATGGCTGGCGCTTGCGGGGCGATCCCACACTCCATCCTGGCGGCTGTAAAGTCTCCGCCGATGAAGGCGATCTCGACGCCAGTGTCGCCACTCGCTGGCAAGAACTCTGCCGTCTGGCAGCACCAGGAGTGGTGTAATGACCACGCGCCTGACTCGCTGGCTAACCACGCTGGATAACTTTGAAGCCAAAATGGCGCAGTTGCCTGCGGTACGTCGCTATGGGCGATTAACCCGCGCTACCGGGCTGGTGCTGGAAGCCACCGGATTACAATTGCCGCTCGGCGCAACCTGTGTCATTGAACGCCAGAACGGCACTGAAACGCACGAAGTAGAAAGCGAAGTCGTTGGCTTTAACGGTCAACGGCTGTTTTTAATGCCGCTGGAGGAAGTGGAAGGTGTCCTGCCCGGCGCGCGGGTTTATGCCAAAAACATTTCGGCTGAAGGACTGCAAAGCGGCAAGCAGTTACCGCTCGGTCCGGCGTTATTAGGTCGTGTTCTGGACGGCAGCGGTAAACCGCTCGATGGCCTCCCCTCCCCCGATACGACGGAAACCGGTGCGCTGATTACCCCGCCATTTAACCCGTTGCAACGTACACCGATTGAACATGTGCTGGACACCGGCGTGCGCCCAATCAATGCCCTGCTTACCGTTGGGCGTGGGCAGCGTATGGGGCTGTTTGCCGGGTCCGGCGTTGGTAAAAGTGTGCTGCTGGGGATGATGGCACGTTACACCCGCGCCGATGTCATTGTCGTGGGTTTGATTGGTGAACGCGGACGCGAAGTAAAAGATTTTATTGAGAATATCCTCGGTGCCGAAGGGCGTGCACGCTCCGTGGTGATTGCCGCTCCGGCGGATGTTTCTCCTCTCCTGCGAATGCAGGGTGCCGCCTATGCCACGCGCATTGCCGAAGATTTTCGCGATCGTGGTCAGCATGTGTTGCTGATTATGGACTCCCTCACCCGCTATGCGATGGCCCAGCGTGAAATTGCGCTGGCGATTGGCGAACCACCCGCCACCAAAGGTTATCCCCCGTCGGTGTTTGCCAAATTACCGGCACTGGTCGAGCGTGCCGGAAATGGCATTAGCGGCGGCGGCTCGATTACCGCGTTTTATACCGTGCTCACCGAGGGCGATGACCAGCAGGACCCCATTGCCGACTCTGCGCGGGCAATCCTCGACGGTCACATTGTGCTGTCTCGCCGACTGGCGGAAGCCGGGCACTATCCGGCTATCGATATTGAAGCGTCGATCAGCCGCGCAATGACGGCGTTGATCAGTGAGCAACATTACGCGCGAGTGCGCACCTTCAAACAGCTGTTGTCGAGTTTTCAGCGTAACCGCGATCTGGTTAGCGTCGGCGCGTATGCCAAAGGCAGCGATCCGATGCTCGACAAAGCCATCGCCCTGTGGCCGCAGCTGGAGGGCTATTTGCAACAAGGCATTTTTGAACGCGCGGACTGGGAAGCGTCTCTCCAGGGGCTGGAGCGTATTTTCCCGACAGTGTCATAACCCAGGAGATAACGGCAGATGGCAGAACATGGCGCGCTGGCGACCCTGAAAGATCTGGCAGAAAAAGAGGTAGAGGATGCCGCGCGCCTGCTGGGTGAAATGCGTCGCGGGTGTCAGCAGGCGGAAGAACAGCTCAAAATGCTGATCGATTATCAGAATGAATATCGCAATAACCTCAACAGCGATATGAGTGCCGGGATGACCAGCAACCGCTGGATCAACTATCAGCAGTTTATCCAGACGCTGGAAAAAGCCATTACTCAGCATCGCCAGCAACTTAATCAGTGGACGCAGAAAGTTGACATTGCCCTGAACAGCTGGCGAGAAAAGAAACAACGTTTGCAGGCCTGGCAGACACTGCAGGAACGGCAATCCACGGCGGCACTGCTTGCAGAAAACCGCCTCGATCAGAAAAAGATGGATGAGTTCGCCCAGCGCGCCGCCATGAGGAAACCTGAATGATTCGCTTAGCGCCCTTAATTACCGCCGACGTTGACACCACCACATTGCCTGGCGGCAAAGCCAGCGATGCTGCACAAGATTTTCTCGCGTTGTTGAGCGAAGCATTAGCAGGCGAGACAACTACCGACAAAGCGGCCCCCCAGTTGCTGGTGGCAACAGATAAGCCCACGACAAAAGGCGAGCCGCTGGTCAGCGAGATTCTTGCCGATGCGCAACAAGCGGATTTACTGATCCCTGTGGATGAAACACCGCCTGTCATCAACGACGAACAATCCACATCAACACCATTAACCACCGCTCAAACGATGACGTTGGCTGCGGTGGCTGACAAAAATACGACAAAAGACGAAAAAGCGGATGATCTGAATGAAGACGTCACCGCAAGCCTGAGCGCCCTTTTTGCGATGTTGCCGGGTTTTGACAATACGCCCAAAGTGACTGATGTGCCGTCAACCGTGTTACCGGCAGAGAAACCAACGCTCTTCACAAAACTGACTTCTGCGCAACTCACAACAGCACAGCCTGATGATGCCCCCGGCACGCCAGCTCAGCCATTAACACCGCTGGTAGCAGAAGCCCAGAGTAAAGCGGAAGTCATCAGCACACCTTCACCGGTGACCGCTGCCGCCAGCCCGCTAATCACTCCACACCAGACACAGCCACTGCCCACCGTCGCCGCGCCTGTGTTGAGTGCACCGCTGGGTTCTCACGAATGGCAACATTCATTAAGCCAGCATATTTCGCTGTTCACCCGCCAGGGGCAACAAAGTGCAGAGTTGCGTCTGCACCCGCAGGATTTAGGTGAAGTGCAAATCTCCCTCAAAGTGGATGATAACCAGGCGCAAATCCAGATGGTTTCACCGCATCAACACGTACGCGCCGCCCTGGAAGCAGCGCTTCCGGTACTGCGAACGCAGCTGGCCGAAAGTGGCATTCAGTTAGGGCAAAGCAACATCAGTGGCGAAAGCTTTAGTGGTCAGCAGCAGGCCGCTTCCCAGCAACAGCAAAGCCAACGCACAGCAAACCATGAACCTCTGGCGGGGGAAGACGACGATACGCTTCCGGTTCCCGTCTCTTTACAAGGGCGCGTAACAGGCAACAGCGGCGTTGATATTTTCGCCTAACGTCAGAGGTAGCACCGTAATCCGCGTCTTTTCCCCGCTTTGTTGCGCTCAAGACGCAGGATAATTAGCCGATAAGCAGTAGCGACACAGGAAGACCGCAACACATGACTGATTACGCGATAAGCAAGAAAAGCAAGCGATCGCTTTGGATCCCGATTCTGGTATTCATTACCCTCGCGGCCTGTGCCAGCGCAGGTTACAGCTACTGGCATTCGCATCAGGTTGCCGCTGACGACAAAGCGCAGCAACGCGTCGTACCCTCCCCGGTCTTCTACGCGCTGGATACCTTCACGGTCAATTTGGGCGATGCGGATCGCGTGCTTTATATCGGCATAACCCTGCGCCTGAAAGATGAAGCTACCCGCTCGCGGCTGAGTGAGTATTTGCCGGAAGTCCGTAGCCGTTTGCTGTTACTGTTTTCGCGTCAGGATGCTGCCGTACTGGCGACAGAAGAAGGCAAGAAAAACCTGATTGCCGAGATTAAAACCACGCTTTCCACCCCGCTTGTTGCCGGGCAACCGAAACAGGATGTCACCGACGTGCTGTATACCGCTTTTATTCTGCGATAACGACATGGGCGATAGTATTCTTTCTCAAGCTGAAATTGATGCGCTGTTGAATGGTGACAGCGAAGTCAAAGACGAACCGACAGCCAGTGTTAGCGGCGAAAGTGACATTCGTCCGTACGATCCGAATACCCAACGACGGGTTGTGCGCGAACGTTTGCAGGCGCTGGAAATCATTAATGAGCGCTTTGCCCGCCATTTTCGTATGGGGCTGTTCAACCTGCTGCGTCGTAGCCCGGATATAACCGTCGGGGCCATCCGCATTCAGCCGTACCATGAATTTGCCCGCAACCTGCCGGTGCCGACCAACCTGAACCTTATCCATCTGAAACCGCTGCGCGGCACTGGGCTGGTGGTGTTCTCACCGAGTCTGGTGTTTATCGCCGTGGATAACCTGTTTGGCGGCGATGGACGCTTCCCGACCAAAGTGGAAGGTCGCGAGTTTACCCATACCGAACAGCGCGTCATCAACCGCATGTTGAAACTGGCGCTTGAAGGCTATAGCGACGCATGGAAGGCGATTAATCCGCTGGAAGTTGAGTACGTGCGTTCGGAAATGCAGGTGAAATTTACCAATATCACCACCTCGCCGAACGACATTGTGGTTAACACGCCGTTCCATGTGGAGATTGGCAACCTGACCGGCGAATTTAATATCTGCCTGCCATTCAGCATGATCGAGCCGCTACGGGAATTGTTGGTTAACCCGCCGCTGGAAAACTCGCGTAATGAAGATCAGAACTGGCGCGATAACCTGGTGCGCCAGGTGCAGCATTCACAGCTGGAGCTGGTCGCCAACTTTGCCGATATCTCGCTACGCCTGTCGCAGATTTTAAAACTGAAACCCGGCGACGTCCTGCCGATAGAAAAACCCGATCGCATCATCGCCCATGTTGACGGCGTCCCGGTGCTGACCAGTCAGTACGGCACTCTCAACGGTCAATATGCGTTACGGATAGAACATTTGATTAACCCGATTTTAAATTCTCTGAACGAGGAACAGCCCAAATGAGTGACATGAATAATCCGGCCGATGACAACAACGGCGCAATGGACGATCTGTGGGCTGAAGCTTTGAGCGAACAAAAATCAACCAGCAGCAAAAGCGCTGCCGACGCGGTGTTCCAGCAATTTGGCGGTGGTGATGTCAGCGGAACGTTGCAGGATATCGACCTGATTATGGATATTCCGGTCAAGCTGACCGTCGAGCTGGGCCGTACGCGGATGACCATCAAAGAGCTGTTGCGTCTGACGCAAGGGTCCGTCGTGGCGCTGGACGGTCTGGCGGGCGAACCACTGGATATTCTGATCAACGGTTATTTAATTGCCCAGGGCGAAGTGGTGGTCGTTGCCGATAAATATGGCGTGCGGATCACCGATATCATTACTCCGTCTGAGCGAATGCGCCGCCTGAGCCGTTAGTGATGAATAACCACGCTACTGTGCAATCTTCCGCGCCGGTTTCTGCTGCGCCACTGCTGCAGGTGAGCGGCGCACTCATCGCCATTATTGCCCTGATCCTCGCTGCTGCCTGGCTGGTAAAACGGTTGGGATTTGCCCCTAAACGCACTGGCGTTAACGGTCTGAAAATTAGCGCCAGTGCTTCGCTGGGCGCGCGTGAACGGGTTGTGGTGGTCGATGTGGAAGATGCACGGCTGGTGCTCGGCGTTACCGCAGGGCAAATCAATCTGCTGCATAAACTTCCCCCTTCAGCACCAACGGAAGAGATACCGCAGCCCGATTTTCAGTCGGTCATGAAAAACTTGCTTAAGCGTAGCGGGAGATCCTGATGCGTCGTTTGTTGTCTGTCGCCCCTGTCCTTCTCTGGCTGATTACGCCCCTCGCCTTCGCGCAACTGCCGGGTATCACCAGCCAGCCGCTGCCTGGCGGTGGACAAAGCTGGTCGCTCCCGGTGCAGACGCTGGTGTTCATCACCTCGTTGACGTTTATTCCGGCAATTTTACTGATGATGACCAGTTTCACCCGCATCATTATTGTTTTTGGTTTATTGCGTAACGCGCTGGGAACACCCTCCGCGCCACCTAACCAGGTATTGCTGGGGTTGGCGCTGTTTTTGACCTTTTTTATTATGTCGCCGGTGATCGACAAAATTTATGTCGATGCGTACCAGCCATTCAGCGAAGAGAAAATATCAATGCAGGAGGCGCTGGAAAAAGGGGCGCAGCCGCTGCGTGAGTTTATGCTGCGTCAGACCCGTGAGGCGGATTTAGGGTTGTTTGCCAGACTGGCGAATACTGGCCCGTTGCAGGGACCTGAAGCCGTGCCGATGCGCATTTTGCTCCCGGCCTACGTGACCAGCGAGTTGAAAACCGCATTTCAGATAGGCTTCACGATTTTCATCCCTTTTTTGATTATCGACCTGGTGATAGCCAGCGTGTTGATGGCATTGGGGATGATGATGGTCCCCCCCGCCACCATTGCTCTGCCCTTTAAACTGATGCTGTTTGTACTGGTGGATGGCTGGCAATTGCTGGTCGGTTCGCTGGCGCAGAGCTTTTACAGCTAGAGAGGCAAAATGACACCTGAATCGGTCATGATGATGGGGACTGAAGCGATGAAAGTCGCGCTGGCACTGGCTGCCCCGCTGTTGCTGGTGGCGCTGGTCACGGGCCTTATCATCAGTATTTTGCAGGCCGCCACGCAGATCAACGAAATGACGCTGTCGTTTATTCCAAAAATCATCGCCGTATTTATTGCCATTATTATTGCCGGACCGTGGATGCTCAATCTGTTGCTGGATTACGTCCGCACCTTGTTCACTAACCTGCCGTATATCATCGGGTAGCCCGTACAATGATGCAGGTGACAAGCGATCAATGGCTTTCCTGGCTAAGTCTGTACTTCTGGCCGTTACTGCGCGTGCTGGCGCTCATTTCTACCGCGCCAATTCTGAGCGAACGCAGCGTGCCGAAACGGGTAAAACTGGGTCTGGCAATGATGATCACGTTCGCTATTGCCCCATCATTACCTGCCAACGATGTTCCTGTTTTTTCGTTCTTTGCTCTGTGGCTGGCCGTGCAGCAGATCCTGATCGGCATTGCGCTTGGTTTCACCATGCAATTTGCCTTTGCCGCTGTGCGAACCGCTGGCGAAATTATCGGTCTGCAAATGGGGCTGTCATTTGCGACGTTTGTCGATCCGGCCAGCCATCTAAATATGCCCGTTCTAGCCCGTATCATGGATATGCTGGCGTTACTGCTGTTCCTGACATTTAACGGTCATTTATGGTTGATTTCACTGCTGGTCGATACCTTTCACACCCTGCCAATTGGTGGCGAACCGTTGAACAGCAATGCGTTTCTGGCACTCACCAAAGCGGGGAGTTTGATTTTCCTTAACGGGCTGATGCTGGCGTTACCGCTCATTACTCTGCTGCTGACCCTGAATCTGGCATTAGGTTTACTGAATCGTATGGCCCCGCAATTATCCATTTTTGTTATTGGATTTCCATTAACTCTGACTGTCGGTATCTCTTTAATGGCGGCATTAATGCCGTTAATTGCGCCTTTTTGCGAACATTTATTCAGTGAAATTTTTAATTTGCTGGCTGATATTATTAGTGAATTGCCATTAATATAATTCCGTAACGTTTATCATGTTATCCTAAGGATTATCCGAAAAATAATACCTGCGAACATCTTCCAGGATACTCCTGTGGCGAAACATTTGTTTTAAGCTCACTCACATATCGCAACATTTACTTTACTTTAAGACAATTCCAGGCAAATTATACAACACTTTACGGGATAGTAAGTCCGCCTGAAAAATCGCGAGAGTGGCGCATTAGGTGACCCATGTTGTTCCGTTTAGTCATGATGAAATATTCAGGTAAGGGGAATTATCGTTACGCATTGAGTGAGGGTATGCCATGTCAACGATTATTATGGATTTATGTAGTTACACCCGACTAGGTTTAACCGGGTATCTGTTGAGTAGAGGGGTTAAAAAAAGAGAAATCAACGACATTGAAACCGTTGATGACCTTGCCATAGCTTGTGATTCACAGCGCCCTTCAGTGGTGTTTATTAATGAGGACTGTTTCATCCATGATGCTTCTAACAGTCAGCACATCAAGCACATCATTAATCAACATCCCAATACGTTATTTATCGTTTTTATGGCAATTGCCAATGTTCATTTTGATGAATATCTATTGGTCAGAAAAAATTTATTGATAAGTTCTAAATCGATTAAACCGGAATCTCTCGACGATATCCTTGGCGATATTCTGAAAAAAGAGACAACGATAACCTCTTTTTTAAATATGCCGACGTTATCATTGAGCCGAACCGAATCGAGTATGTTGCGAATGTGGATGGCAGGTCAGGGAACCATTCAAATCTCTGACCAAATGAATATCAAAGCCAAGACCGTTTCATCGCATAAAGGTAATATTAAACGTAAGATCAAAACGCATAATAAACAGGTTATCTACCATGTCGTCCGACTGACGGATAATGTGACTAATGGTATTTTTGTCAACATGCGCTAACACATTCTGACTGGTGGTTTCCCACCAGTCAGGCTGAATAAGATTACTCTGCTTTCTCCACAAAGATACCGTCCTGATGCCCTGCTTCATTAAAGAACCAGATGCCGAGCGGGTAGTCTTCCAGCGAAACCAGGTACATTGTGCCTTCACTAAACTCCTCAACTGCCAGTACCACGCCAGGACGACGCGGACCGCCATCCGTTTTGACTGTTACCCGATCATTCACCTTCATCGTTTTCCTCCTGTGGCTTTGTGCCAGTGTAGAACAATTTCGTTTTTCTGGCAGCGCCAGGCGCGCGCGAGTGCTGATTTTCTCGACGGTCTATACTTAAGAGATGCCAGGCGGACTTAACGACTGGCGGCAACAACAGAGTAACGGTTGCGAGGAAAGATGATGAAAACCGCAAAAGAGTACAGCGATACCGCAAAACGTGAGGTCAGCGTCGATGTCGATGCCCTGCTGGCGGCGATCAATGAAATTAGCGAAAGCGAAGTTCATCGCAGCCAGAACGATTCTGAACACGTTAGCGTCGATGGACGTGAATATCATACATGGCGTGAATTGGCGGATGCCTTCGAACTGGATATTCATGACTTCAGCGTCTCTGAAGTGAATCGTTGAATGCACAATAAAAAAATCCCGACCCTGAGGGGGTCGGGATGAAACTTGCTTAAGCAAGAAGCACTTAAAAAATTCGTTACACCAGGAAATCTGATGTGTTCATCACCTTATCCGCAATTTTTTTCGCTGACAAGAAAATATTCGCGATATGAATGATTAACGCTACTTATGAATAGAAATGTGACGTGCGTCACCCCTTGGTGGCTCTGGCGTCAACGGGATCGCTCCCGAAAAAATCATCTTTGATTATTTGTGCTGTTTTGAGAATCATCCTGGTAAGGGGAGAACTGCGCGACCATGTTTTCAATTCAACAACCACTACTGGTTTTTAGCGATCTTGATGGCACCCTGCTGGACAGTCATAGTTATGACTGGCAACCGGCTGCCCCCTGGCTCAGCCGTTTACGCGAAGCGAATGTTCCCGTCATTCTCTGTAGCAGTAAAACTTCAGCGGAAATGCTGTACTTGCAAAAAACGTTGGGGCTACAAGGGTTACCGCTGATTGCCGAAAATGGCGCAGTGATCCAGCTTGCTGAACAATGGCAGGATATAGACGGTTTTCCACGCATCATCTCAGGTATTAGCCATGGCGAAATCAGCCAGGTTTTAAATACGCTACGCGAGAAAGAACATTTTAAATTCACGACTTTCGATGATGTCGACGATGCAACCATCGCCGAATGGACGGGATTAAGCCGTAGCCAGGCGGCGCTGACGCAGCTGCATGAGGCGTCGGTAACGCTAATCTGGCGCGACAGTGACGAGCGTATGGCACAATTTACCGCTCGTCTGAACGAACTGGGCTTACAGTTTATGCAGGGTGCGCGCTTCTGGCACGTCCTGGATGCCTCTGCCGGAAAAGATCAGGCCGCCAACTGGATTATCGCGACCTATCAACAATTATCAGGCAAACGCCCAACCACACTTGGCCTGGGCGATGGGCCAAACGATGCGCCCTTACTGGAGGTAATGGATTACGCGGTGATTGTGAAAGGGCTAAACCGTGAAGGGGTGCATCTGCATGATGAGGATCCGGCCCACGTCTGGCGAACGCAGCGTGAAGGACCGGAAGGATGGCGTGAAGGGCTGGACCATTTTTTCTCCGCTCGTTAAGCGTTATCGCTCGCGCATACCCGATTACGCCCGGCCTGTTTAGCGAGATAAAGCCGACGGTCAGCCAGTGACTGGAGTTGTTCAAAATCATAATCACCGGTTTCCTCGCTGCTACTAACCCCCAACGAGGCACTGATGCGTATCGTCGTACTCTTAGCAATCAACATCTCTTTTTCATTTAACTTCAGGCGAATACGTTCTGCGACTTCCGCAGCCTCCGTCAGACTCGCGCCTGGCAGAATCACACAAAACTCCTCACCACCGACCCGCCCGGCAACGTCCTGCGCACGCAAGGAACTGCTAATTAATCCGGCAGCATGAGAAAGAACACGGTCGCCCGCCTGATGACCAAAGCGGTCATTAATCGCTTTAAAATGGTCAAGATCGACCTGAATGACAGAAAAAGGATGTTGGTGCGTCTGACACAATTTCGCGAGCGGACGGGCTTTTTCAAACAGTGCGCCACGATTATATAAACGGGTTAAGGTGTCGTGCCACGCCTGCCACTGCAACGAGCTTTGCAGAACATACATGTTGCTGACCATCCGGCGAATCACATACCAGGAGATGAGTAACATGGTGGTAAAGAGCGCCCACAGCAGGGTTAATGCAATGCTGATACTGCCGAAATCACCACGCACGCCTTCGCTTAGCGTATGGACGCGCACCAGCACACCGTCGAAATGGTCCAGACGTTCCCAGCTAACATAGCGACTGTTCATACGAATGCCGCCCCGCGTGTCATGTTCCATTGCCTGCGCCAGCAAGGCCAGTTCACGAGGGTCAAAAATATTCCCTGTTGGATGGTCGGGATTAGAAGAGGTCAATAATCTCAGCTTACTGTCATAGAGCTGATACTCACCATCGAGGTTTTTATCGATGGCGTTTCTTAAAAATTGCTGCATGGTACGCACGGGAATACTCATCCCCAGCACGCCATACCAGTAGTTATTACTGTCTACCGGAACACTGACGGTAACCTGAGGTTCAGTATTGCTGGCGTGTTCCGGTTGCGAAGTGAACCAGCGTACCGCGCGGTGACGATTTTCTCGTTGCGAATGGCCGATAAACCAGGGTTGGGTGACATAGCCGTAATAACGCGTTGGTACATTGCGCGTAAACAAGGTCGGCTGCGTCGAAACGTAAAATCCGGCACGCGAGACATACATCGCCTGTTCAACCATCGACGAGGAGTTGTGCGCCAGTCGCAGCAAGTAACCAACTTCCAGTGCAGCGGTAATTTCATTGTCGAGGCTCTCATTTTCGCGAGACAGGAGATTCCCCTCGCTGACTAATGCATCCAACACGCCATTGACTGGCAGGGTACGTCGTCGGTTGAGTTCGATTTGCCAGGCGTGCTCGTCGCGATGCTGTTCGAACTCGGTTACAGCATTACGCAGTGAAGTGAAATCCAGTGGCGCTACGAGAGCTTCGCGCATGCCATTACGCAAAAAGATCAGTTTGTCGACGTTATACTGCAAATGCTTATCGAGCGCGTTGGCTACGTTTTCCAGATGATTACGCTGGCTGGAGATATAGGCATCTTCCAGCACTACCACTTCACGCCAGGTCAGCAAGGTGGAAAAAAGCAATACCACGATAAAGCAGAGATTAACGACATGACCAGGCCCCAGGCGGCGTGCGAGTTTTTTCAACCAGCTCTGGTTTTCCATTTTTGTCTCGTGCTGCACCCTGACGACTCCCAACCTGCTTTTTTATGATTCTGGCATAACCTGGCGATAGCGTACCGCAAAACAGCGATAATTTTATAATGGTGGCATGATAAGACGCGACTATCATTCATTGCAGGCATTGGCACACCAGGCCGGAAGTGATCCGGCCTGGTGTTAATGATACCCTTTCAAACTTCTTCCGCAGAACGACTCCCCTCCCCCGGAACAAGCTCGATTTCATGAAAAGCTTCCCGCTTGACCCCGTAACCGTCATACCAACGACACTCAACCATACCGCTGGAGTATCCAGTGACAATCATCCGCGGGCCGCCCTCTTTAACCGTAACTTCCTCACTAACCATAAAGCTCATACTCGCCTCCTTTTTTCGAGTGAAACTTGTTCACCTTAGTTGAAGATAGCGAATTTTGCATAATAGCCTGTGCGAGTATTAATGTGCCTGACCGCGTATTTTCGCTACGGCTTTCACTCCCAGCACCACGATGCCGCCGATGATAAATCCAAGAATCAGATTTAAAACAGTCGGTAATATCATCGCCACCACTGCACTTTGCTGCCCGGCGAAATGTTCAATGGCGTGATGCAGCGGCGCAATTCCATGTACCACAATCCCACCGCCGACGAGGAACATCGCCAGCGTGCCGACAATCGATAACGCTTTCATCAGCCAGGGCGCAATGATCAATAACCCTTTACCTAATGCCTGCATCAGCGCGCTGGATTTTTCCGCCAGCCAATACCCCAGGTCATCAATCTTAACGATAACCCCTACCAGACCGTAGACGCCCACGGTCACTACCAGCGCGATGCCTGAAAGCACCAGCACCTGATTAAGCAACGGCGCTTCGGCCACAATCCCCAGCGTGATGGCGACGATTTCCGCAGACAATATAAAATCGGTACGAATCGCCCCTTTTATTTTGTCCTTTTCAAACTTCAGCGGATCCTGCGCCGCCAGCTTCTCCAGACGCTGCTGGCTCTGCGCCGGATCTTCTTTATGTTTACGCGCCTCCAGCATATGCAGCACTTTCTCTACCCCTTCAAAGCAGAGAAACGCGCCACCAATCATCAACAGAGGCGTAATCGCCCACGGGATAAACGCACTGATGATCAGCGCCAGCGGCACCAGAATCACTTTATTAATCAGCGATCCTTTCGCCACGCCCCAGACCACGGGAAGTTCCCGGTTGGCCCGCACGCCTGAAACTTGTTGCGCATTGAGCGATAAGTCATCCCCTAATACACCGGCGGTTTTCTTCGCCGCCAGTTTGCCCATCACGGAGATATCGTCCAGCAGTGTGGCGATATCATCGAGCAACGTCAGTAAACTACTCCCGGCCAAAAGCATTCCCTCTCATTTTTATTGTTGAAGGGTGTAAGTATGAAGCAAAAACGGCAGCTCTGATACTTGCTTCACAGGTCAACATTTTTTTAACAATCAAGTGCAATTATATCTCTCGCCAGCAGAATGATTTTCACGTTTACTATGAACCACCTTTTTATTTCCACCGTGAGGGATTATGCGTTTCCGCCAGTTGTTACCGCTTTTTGGCGCGCTGTTTGCGTTGTATATCATTTGGGGCTCAACCTATTTTGTCATTCGGATTGGCGTGGAAAGCTGGCCTCCGTTAATGATGGCGGGCGTTCGATTCCTGGCAGCCGGTATTTTATTGCTGGCATTTTTGCTACTGCGCGGACACAAACTCCCCCCGCTACGTCCGCTGCTCAATGCCGCGGTGATTGGCCTGTTATTGCTGGCTGTCGGTAATGGCATGGTGACGGTTGCCGAGCATCAAAATGTTCCTTCCGGCATCGCCGCCGTTGTGGTTGCAACCGTGCCCCTCTTTACCCTGTGCTTCAGCCGCCTGTTTGGCATTAAAACGCGCAAACTGGAATGGGTGGGTATCGCCATTGGGCTTGCCGGAATCATCATGCTCAATAGCGGTGGAAATTTAAGCGGCAATCCGTGGGGCGCGATTCTGATTTTAATCGGCTCGATTAGCTGGGCGTTTGGCTCGGTTTATGGCTCGCGCATTACCTTACCTGTAGGGATGATGGCGGGTGCGATTGAGATGCTGGCGGCAGGCGTGGTGTTAATGATCGCGTCGATGATTGCAGGTGAAAAACTGACGGCACTCCCTTCCCTTTCAGGCTTCCTTGCGGTCGGCTATCTGGCGCTGTTTGGTTCGATTATCGCCATTAACGCTTATATGTATTTAATCCGCAACGTCAGTCCGGCTCTCGCCACCAGCTACGCCTACGTTAACCCGGTGGTCGCGGTCTTGCTGGGTACGGGACTGGGCGGAGAGACGCTGTCGAAGATTGAATGGCTGGCGCTCGGCGTAATTGTCTTCGCGGTGGTACTGGTCACGTTGGGAAAATATCTCTTCCCGGCAAAACCCGTAGTTGCGCCAGTGATTCAGGACGCATCAAGCGAGTAAATGAATCCCCTGCGTGTCGATCTGCGCGCTGGCACCTTCGCCGCAGATCCACTCTTCCAGACGCTCGCTAAGCGCTTCATCCGTCAGCTTCTCGCGCCCACGTAACGCGCACTCCCAGACAATCAATACGCGCCAGCCGAGTTCCTGCAAGCGACTGATATCGCGGCGATCGCGCTCAACATTTTTACCTATCTTCTCCAGCCAGAACTCGGTTCGAGTCGCAGGCACTTTAAACAGATAGCAGTGATGATGGTGCCAGAAGCAGCCGTGGGTAAATATCACGCAACGATATTCATCAACGACAAAATCCGGGCGACCGGGCAGACTGGCGTCCTGAACGCGAAACGCCAGGCCCTGCCCGGTTAACAGACTGGCGAGGCGCTTCTCAATCGCCGTATCACGCGTGGCAATCGCGCGCATATTTTTGCTGCGAGTGGCCTTATCGTGAACGTCGGCCATGTTGTGCCTCTTGCTGACGCAACGCCACCGCCTGTTTGATTTTTGGCTCAAGCAGTTTTGCCACCGCGGCAAAGACCGGCACGACCACCGAGTTACCGAACTGGCGATAGGCCTGAGTGTCCGAAACCGGAATGCGGAATTTCGCTTCTCCCGGCGCTTCAAAACCCATTAAGCGCGCGCATTCCCGAGGCGTTAACCGACGTGGACGATGTTGCTGATTCAGCGGATCGTCAAAGTCTTTCTCACCCGTGGCCATATCCC
This sequence comes from Escherichia sp. S10b, assembly GCF_028421345.1. Lineage (NCBI taxonomy): Bacteria > Pseudomonadati > Pseudomonadota > Gammaproteobacteria > Enterobacterales > Enterobacteriaceae > Escherichia > Escherichia sp. S10b. The sequence continues at coordinate 93,953 of NZ_JAHZSO010000163.1, read as the reverse complement.
AGCCGCGATCGATTAAAATTTCCGCGCCATCTTTGTAATAACGCGCAGACAGCGTACGCGTGACGCTTTGCGGATTGTTCGGATAAACCATTCCATAACCGAAGCCGTTACCGCGCGCCTGATGTTTTTTCGCATAACGATAGAGGTACTTCCACAGCACCGGCGTCAGGATATATTTCGCCTCGACCATCGGGTCCAGCAGCTGCGCCAGCGTCACTCGCTGTGCAGGGAAACATTCGCTGATATCACGCAGAGTAAAATCGGCTTTCAGATTAAGATCGCGACGAAAACCCACCAGCACGATGCGTTCACGGTGCTGCGGCAGAAAATGTTTACCATCGATGATTTTCGGATCGTCCGGCCCGTTATCTTCTGCATCAGCCACGTCATAGCCCAGTTCGTCCAGCGTCTGCATGATGATGCGGAACGTTTTACCCTGGTCGTGGCTTTTCAGGTTTTTGACGTTTTCGAGCACAAACATCGCCGGACGACGCGCGTCGATAATGCGCACCACATCAAAGAACAGCGTGCCCTGAGTATCGCAGGCAAAACCGTGCGCCCGCCCGAGCGAGTTCTTTTTCGATACGCCAGCCAGCGAAAATGGCTGACAAGGGAAACCGGCCAGTAAAACATCGTGTTCAGGAATGTGTTGACGAATATGTTCCGCCGCCGCCTCATCACTCACGCCTTCTTTATGGCTGAGGGTGATGTCGCGGATATCTTCATTAAAATGATGCGTCGCCGGGTCGCAATAATGGTTGGCTTTATAAGTGCGTACCGCATGTTTGTTCCATTCGCTGGTAAACACGCACTGTCCGCCAATCGATTCAAAACCGCGACGGATGCCGCCAATTCCGGCAAATAGATCGATAAAGCGAAACGCATAATGCGGATGATGTGCCGGTGGTTTGGGTAACAACGTTTGCAGATGGGCGAACTCTATCTCACTTAAACGGTGCCATGCCGAGTCATTCGCCAGCGCACGTTTTAAAATTGCCGCGCTCCAGTGATTCTCACCCACACCATTAAGCTGCGCCACCAGCGTTTTAACATCATAAATTTGCAGCAGTTTCTCCAGCATTGCCTGTGCGGCATTCCCGGTGCTGTATGAATCGGTTACTGATATATTTTCCTGCATAGATTTAACCGGCCATCTGAGATGGCCGACAGGTTAACATAATTACAGCCATTTAGGTCCACGCGCTCAGCCCGCGGGTGAAAACGCATCTATCACCTTGTGATCGACACCTTCATTCTCCCCCGCCAGTTCGGCACTGAGCTTCGCCATAAACTCGACTAAAAATTGCGCGTTGTGCTGCGCCAGCTGCTTGCCTCTTGCGGTTTGCATGGTTTGCGGTAGCTTCAGCAACTTAGTCTGGAAATGATCCAGCGCGTAGCGTTTATCATCCAGCGGGCGATGCTGTGCGAACGGATCTTCGCCATCAAACAGCGCCACGCCCAATGCCCCTGAAACAGCAAAGACGCGCGCCAGGCCAATCGCCCCCAGGGCTTCCAGCCGATCCGCATCCTGGACGATTTTAGCTTCCGTTGTTAAGGGGGCGATTTGCGCGCTGAAACTGTGAGCGGCAATGGCATGACAAACGGCCTCAATTTTCTCCGCCGGAAATTGCACGAACTCTTCACGGAGCAGGCGACGCGTCTCTTCTGCCGCCAGGATTGAAGAACGCTGCCGTTGTGGATGATTTTTCGCCAGGCTCACAATATCGTGAAAATAACAGGCGGTTAAAATCACAAGCATATCGACGTCATCATCTGCCGCCAGCTTCTGTGCCGTAGCCCAGACGCGGCGAAAATGACACACGTCATGGGCCGCGTCCTGGTGCTGGTGATGGTTTTTCAACCAGTTTTCGAACTGTGCCTGCCAGTGTTGTACGTCCATACGCGCTCCGTTGCCAAAGAGTCGCAACCTTAGCAGTTTTTATTCATAGCGTCTGCTACGTGCGGGACGAGGTCGGGTGTACCAGGCAATGCCGCCTAATAATGCCCCGACCAGAGCCATAAATAAAAAGCCAACCAGTGCCCCTAACCACTTTCCCGCGGTAGAGCCTAAATCGCTTTCAAATCCCGACACGGGGGCATCGGGGATCCGGCTCATCACCCAGATGTAACGCGCCATTGCCCAGACAAAATAGCCACACCATGTATAGAAAGCCCACAAAGCCAGTTTGCCACCAGGACTGCGAGAGAGTCTCTCTTCCATCTTTGTCGAACCGTATTCCATTTTGAGATAACCCGGAAAATTCAGACTTAGTACTATTATGTGATAAAAGTCACATTTTTCCACATTGGATGAGCCAGTCAAGACTCAATCATTTTTTGAACAAATAGATAATTTTTGCGCAATGGCAATAATTACTGGAAAAACAGCAATAAAGATTTATTTATATCCTTGGTAATAGTTTTATTAATTCACCCAAACAATATATTAGCACCGAATTCAATTATACCTTTTTTGATTTCTGTGTCATGATAACCCCGTTATTAGCCTTTTATCGTCTTGTTTATATTTTTTGGGCCGGCATGATGCCGGCTTTTTTTATACCTTCATTAATGTGCGCGTGATCACGCCTGCCGTTTGGCGCAACAATCATTGATACTCCCTATCTTTCCATTCAACTCATAACATATTGATATACATTTATAATTTTCATGAATGTTTATATTTAGAATTCATAATTCTGAATTATATTAAATAGATTAGAAATATTTTGAAATCTTTTAAATACATTTGTTACATGTAATCTTTAAAATAAAATGAACTTCATAGAATAGTATCCAAATGTGCTTTTTTTTGGATAACGGCACTTATTGATATATTCATGAAGATTATAATCACAAGGGAATACATAATGAAAAGAAAAGTTCTGGCAATGCTGGTCCCGGCGTTATTAGTTGCTGGCGCAGCAAATGCGGCTGAAATTTATAATAAAAATGGCAATAAACTGGATTTGTACGGCAAGATGGTTGGTGAGCGCATTCTGACCGACCGTGAAAATGGTGAAAAAGGCGATAATTCTCAAGATACCTCTTATGCCCGTGTAGGCGTGAAAGGTGAAACTCAGATCAACCCTGAATTGACTGGTTACGGTCAGTTTGAACTAGACCTGGAAGCATCAAACAGACACAACCCTGACCAAACTCGTTTGGCTTATGCTGGTTTGAGTTACAAAGATTTTGGTTCATTCGACTATGGTCGTAATGTCGGTGTCGCGTATGATGCAGAAGCATTTACTGATATGTTTGTTGAGTGGGGCGGTGATTCATGGGCTGGTACTGACCTGTTCATGACCAACCGTACCAACGGTGTTGCAACCTATCGTAACACAGATTTCTTTGGCATGGTTGAAGGTCTAAATTTTGCTCTGCAATATCAGGGTAAAAATGAAGGTACAGGCAACTACAAAGCAAATGGCGATGGCCATGGTTTATCTGTAACTTACACTATTGACGGTTTCTCATTTGCTGGTGCTTACGCAAACTCTGATCGTACTGATTTCCAGTCTAGTGATAGTAAAGGTGAAAAAGCAGAAGTTTGGGCACTGTCAACAAAATATGATGCCAACAACGTCTATGCTGCTGTGATGTACGGTGAATCTCACAACATGAATTCCGACGACGGTGATGTTGTGAACAAAACACAAAACTTCGAAGCTGTTCTGCAATATCAGTTCGACTTCGGTCTGCGTCCATCCATCGGTTACTCCTATTCTAAAGCACTGGACGTAGCAGGTTACAAAGATTCTGATCGTCTGAACTACATTGAAATCGGTACCTGGTATTACTTCAATAAGAACATGAACGTATATACCGCTTATCAGATCAACCTGCTTGATAAGAGTGATTATGTTCTCGCTCATGGACTGAACACCGACGACCAACTCGCATTTGGTATCGTCTACCAGTTCTAATCAGCCAACGCGCCGCGGCGTGTTACTGTAAAACTTAACACTAGCCTGAGTTCGTCCCTCATCGAACTCAGGCTTTTTTATTGGCATTTTATCTCCCTCTGCGGCACGCGCAATTGCCAAAGCATATCGATACAGCACCTTACCCTGCCCCTGCTGGCACAATAACATCTACCAGCGACTCTTCCAGCCAAGACCCAAATGCATTTCTTTATGAATTAATCTGCAACAAAACCGCTTCCCATATAGAAATATTTGCAAAAATAGTGCATGAAATAATCTTTTCTCTACCAATCCGCGATATAAATATTCATCAGTACCACAATATTTCACAGCACTAAATCTCTCCCCGCCGCCCCGTACCTCTGATAATGGTCTAAAATCATTGAGGCCACTTGCGACGACGTTGCTCAATAAGGAAAATTTGGCGTGAATAATATTCAACACCAGTGCAGCATCATCATTACATACTTACACCCGCCGACTACCGCTTTCGATATATTGACTCAATTTTCCAGACTGGTTAAAAATAGCGACCAGCTCAGTCGCAAATATAGTGACTACCCTAACTTAGCAACAATAAGGAATACACTATGACTGTTCAAACAAGTAAAAATCCGCAGGTCGATATTGCTGAAGATAATGCATTCTTCCCTTCAGAATATTCGCTTAGCCAATATACCAGTCCTGTCTCTGATCTTGATGGCGTGGACTATCCAAAACCGTATCGCGGTAAACATAAAATTCTGGTGATCGCCGCAGACGAACGTTATTTGCCAACCGATAACGGAAAACTGTTCTCGACCGGTAACCATCCGATTGAAACGTTGCTGCCGTTGTATCATCTCCATGCTGCAGGTTTCGAATTCGAAGTGGCGACCATTTCCGGTCTGATGACCAAGTTTGAATACTGGGCTATGCCGCACAAAGATGAAAAAGTAATGCCATTCTTTGAGCAGCATAAATCGTTGTTCCGCAATCCGAAGAAACTCGCGGATGTTGTCGCCAGCCTCAACGCTGATAGCGAATATGCAGCAATCTTTGTTCCTGGTGGTCATGGCGCACTTATTGGTTTACCTGAAAGCCAGGACGTAGCTGCCGCTTTACAGTGGGCAATCAAAAATGACCGTTTTGTTATCTCCCTTTGCCACGGCCCGGCGGCTTTTCTGGCGCTTCGCCACGGCGATAACCCACTGAATGGTTATTCCATTTGCGCATTCCCAGACGCCGCAGACAAACAAACGCCAGATATTGGCTATATGCCAGGTCATCTCACCTGGTACTTCGGCGAAGAGCTGAAGAAAATGGGCATGAACATCATTAATGACGACATCACCGGGCGAGTACATAAGGACCGTAAACTTCTCACCGGCGACAGTCCTTTCGCAGCGAATGCGTTGGGTAAACTGGCGGCGCAGGAAATGCTGGCAGCTTATGCGGGTTAATCCCTGTTACGTATGAATGTAAGCGCATAATCAATCGCAGCCACGTTAATACTCACGACGTGGCTGCGTTTTTTCATGGTTGATTTATGGCGTACTGAAGCCCTATGTTAATTTCTTTGCGGTAACATAATCCGGAACACATTATGCTTATTGAGATAGTGATACGTAGCACTTCCCCCATGTAATTCGGCAATCGCTTTGACTAAAGAAAGACCAAGTCCCTGACCTACGGAATGACGCGAATTATCTCCCCGCCAAAATCTACGGAAGAGTTTTTCAGGCTCATGAATTTTCGTTCCAGGACTGGCGACATCAATATTAAGATAGCCGTTGGTATCAAGAAAACTGGTTATATGAATATGCGATTTTTCTGGTGAATATCTAATGGCATTAACAATAAGATTCGATAACATTCGTTGCAGTAAAATTTTATCCGCAAAGATTTGCTGATTGCACTCGACCTTAAAGCAAATCTCTTTCTCGTCTGAAAGGTATTCAAGATAATCCAACAAATTTTCGACTTCCTTATTGAGAGAAAGCGAGTCCAGTTTCACCAAAACATTGTTTTTATCTGCCCGGGCAAGAAACAGTATGTTCTCTGTTAACCGCGAAATATTTTCCAGCTCTTCAATGTTACCGGCAATTGTTTTTTGATATTCAGCGATACTTCTGGTTTGACTGAGCGTAACCTGATTCTGACCCAGTAATGCATTAATGGGCGTTCTAAGTTCATGAGCGAGATCGTCAGCAAATTGACTTAGGCGTTCAAAATCTTTGACTAAGGCTTGATGCATTTTATTCAACGCCTGCCCAAGAGGTTTTAGTTCTCTCGGTAATGCGCTAACCTCAACAGGCTCCCGGCTATCGTTATAATTCAGCGCTTCCGTTACACCACTCAACTTTTTGATCTCTCGTAATCCCGTTCTGATTAACAGCGGACTTAATACTGAGCAAAGTACAATGGCGACAATGCAAATTATAATGCTATTAATTTTATACTGTTCAAGCATGTTATGTCTGGCTGAAGCCAATTTAGCCACAGTAACCGTTAATGATGGCGAAACTTCATCAATATTAATTCGTAAAGCATCAATCTCAGTGTCATTAATAATGCTTCTGTAAATGCCAGCTGCGCTGATTGTCTCACTAGCAGGTATGTTATTTAACATGTCATCACTGACATTTGTCCGGTTAACAATTTTATTGATGCCATCACCATGAATGATCAAGATATCCTGACTAACATCCATCATCCGGTTAAAGTATACAGGTAACGTATCTGGATTTACCCCATCAATTAACAACTGCTTGATCTGCGCTGTCCGGTTAATGAGTGTTGTATCATCGCGCCATTTCAACTCACTTGCCAGGCCATTATAGAGAGTCCAGACAATTCCAGCGCCAGCAACAGACAGCAGCAATATAAAAAGCAAGGTTAAACGGACGGTTATAGACAATCTTTTCATTATTTTTTTACCGCTACGAATGAATAGCCCATCCCCCGGATTGTGGCGATTAGCTTTTCAGGAAAAGGATCATCAACTTTTGCGCGGAGCCTGCGAATGGCGACATCCACCGTATTGGTATCACTATCAAAGTTGATTCCCCAAATTTCACTCGCAATAACCGTTCTGGGTATAATTTCGCCAGCTCTGGAGGCCAGTAGCCAAAGTAACTGAAACTCCTTGCGCGTCAGTGTAATACTGATATTGTCCCTGCTCACACTTTGACTGACAGAGTCCATTCTTAAGCCGCTGATTTCTAATGATGAATTCAGAGCGTGATGTTGCCTTAATTGTGCCCGAACCCTTGCCAGCAACTCAGAAAATGAAAAAGGTTTTACCAGATAATCATTTGCTCCACTGTCCAGCCCTCTGACTCTGTCATCGACAGAATCCCTTGCAGTAAGGCAAATAACAGGGGTTTGCTTTGCTGTTCTTAACGTTTGTAAGATCTGCCAGCCATCCATACCCGGAAGCATAATATCCAGAATGATCAATGCATAATCATCCTTCAGCGCAAGATAAAGCCCATCTCTGCCATCAGAAACGGCATCAATGACATAACCCGCTTCGGAAAGCCCCTGCGTTACCCACTCCTGGGTCCTTTGATTATCTTCAATAAGTAAAATCTTCATGAAAATAATATGCCATAAATCATATGTTATAGAAACAGCCTGGTTCATTACAAAATTGTAATGCTGCTGTAAGGTTACCCTGGCCGCTTTTTCGCTATCCTCAAAACTCATTCACATGACAAGGATATAAACATGTTAAAGCGTTATTTAGTACTCTCGGTAGCAACGGCAGCATTTTCATTACCTTCTTTGGTTTATGCCGCACAACAAAACATTCTTAGCGTGCACATTTTGAACCAGCAAACCGGAAAACCCGCTGCTGACGTGACAGTCACTCTTGAAAAGAAGGCGGATAACGGCTGGTTACAACTTAATACCGCCAAAACAGATAAGGATGGACGAATTAAGGCACTGTGGCCCGAGCAAACTGCGACTACTGGCGATTACCGTGTCGTATTTAAAACCGGGGACTATTTCAAGAAACAAAATCTTGAAAGTTTCTTCCCTGAGATCCCCGTTGAATTTCATATTAATAAAGTGAACGAGCATTATCATGTGCCTTTATTACTTAGCCAATATGGGTATTCAACCTATCGTGGCAGTTAAAGCATAAATATGTAAAAGCAGATCTCTGCTACTGTTAGGGAGGACACTCCCTGACAGATTAACAGTAAACGGCTCTTGCTGGCTAACGACAAAAAAGTGTGATGGCTTATGAATAAGAATCAATTTTTAAAAGAATCAGATGTTACGGCCGAGTCGGTATTCTTTATGAAGCGTCGGCAGGTGTTAAAAGCACTGGGCATCAGCGCAGCTGCACTTTCTTTGCCTCACGCTGCGCATGCCGATCTGCTTAGCTGGTTTAAAGGGAACGATCGCCCACCCGCCCCCGCCGGAAAACCGCTGGAGTTCAGCAAGCCTGCCGCCTGGCAAAATAACCTGCCACTGACGCCAGCAGATAAAGTTTCCGGCTATAACAACTTCTATGAATTCGGGCTGGATAAAGCCGATCCCGCCGCTAATGCTGGTAGCCTGAAAACCGATCCATGGACACTGAAAATCAGCGGCGAAGTGGCAAAACCATTGACCCTCGATCACGATGATTTAACCCGTCGCTTCCCGCTGGAAGAGCGTATTTATCGTATGCGCTGCGTGGAAGCGTGGTCGATGGTGGTGCCGTGGATTGGTTTTCCGCTGCACAAATTGCTGGCGCTTGCCGAACCCACCAGCAATGCGAAGTATGTCGCTTTCGAAACAATTTATGCACCGGAACAGATGCCTGGCCAGCAGGACCGCTTTATCGGCGGCGGGCTGAAATATCCTTATGTCGAAGGATTGCGTCTCGACGAAGCAATGCATCCGCTCACACTGATGACCGTGGGTGTTTATGGCAAGGCGTTACCGCCACAAAATGGCGCGCCGGTACGACTGATTGTGCCGTGGAAATATGGCTTTAAAGGGATTAAATCGATAGTCAGTATTAAGCTGACCCGCGAGCGTCCGCCAACCACCTGGAATCTGGCAGCGCCTGACGAATACGGTTTTTACGCCAACGTTAATCCGCATGTTGATCACCCGCGCTGGTCACAGGCTACCGAACGATTTATTGGTTCAGGCGGCATCCTCGATGTACAGCGCCAGCCAACGCTACTGTTTAATGGTTACGCCGACCAGGTGGCATCGCTGTATCGTGGCCTGGATTTGCGGGAGAATTTCTGAATGCGTCTGACAGCAAAACAGGTGACATGGCTGAAAGTTTGCCTGCATCTTGCCGGATTGTTGCCGTTTCTCTGGCTGGTCTGGGCGATCAATCACGGTGGACTGGGTGCCGATCCGGTGAAAGATATTCAGCATTTTACCGGTCGCACTGCACTGAAATTTTTGCTGGCGACCTTGTTAATCACACCTCTGGCACGCTACGCAAAACAGCCGTTATTGATACGCACTCGCCGCCTGTTAGGCTTATGGTGCTTTGCCTGGGCGACACTGCATTTAACCAGTTACGCATTGCTGGAGCTGGGCGTGAATAATCTGGCGTTATTAGGTAAGGAGTTAATTACCCGGCCTTATTTAACGTTAGGAATTATCAGCTGGGTTATTTTGCTTGCTTTAGCGTTTACTTCAACCCAGGCGATGCAGCGAAAACTCGGCAAGCACTGGCAACAGTTGCATAATTTCGTCTATCTTGTCGCGATCCTGGCCCCAATACATTATCTGTGGTCAGTGAAGATTATTTCACCGCAGCCGCTCATCTACGCTGGGCTGGCTGTACTGCTTTTAGCCTTACGGTATAAGAAGTTGCGTTCCCTTTTTAACCGGTTACGCAAGCAGGTTCACAACAAATTATCTGTATAACTTCATATTGCCGACAAAGTACGCGTTATCCCTGCCGGATGTGGCGCGAGCGCCCTGTCCGGCCTGCGCAGATCACATCAGGTTATGTTTCGTTTGTCATCAACCTCTCATCTCCAGAATAATTTATTCTATTTCAATAACATAGCTGAATACACTTGAGAATACCATGCTCTCGTTTCCTAAGAGTTGTTGCATTTTGCCATATGTTACAATATAACATTACACATCATATACAATGACTCTGGAGGAAACTGTTTTGGCGATTCGTCTTCACAAACTGGCTGTTGCTTTAGGTGTCTTTATTGTTAGCGCTCCTGCCTTTTCGCATGGTCATCACTCACACGGCAAACCCTTAACAGAGGTCGAACAAAAAGCTGCTAATGGTGTTTTTGATGATGCCAATGTACAAAACCGAACGCTCAGTGACTGGGATGGAGTCTGGCAATCCGTTTATCCTTTACTGCAAAGTGGCAAACTTGACCCCGTCTTTCAGAAGAAAGCGGATGCAGATAAAACTAAAACATTTGCTGAAATTAAAGATTATTATCACAAAGGTTATGCAACAGATATCGAGATGATTGGCATTGAGGACGGCATTATTGAATTCCATAGAAATAATGAAACAACATCCTGTAAATATGATTACGATGGATACAAAATACTCACCTATAAATCAGGCAAGAAAGGCGTTCGTTACTTATTCGAATGTAAAGATCCTGAAAGCAAAGCCCCTAAATATATACAATTTAGCGATCATATAATTGCACCACGAAAATCATCTCATTTTCACATTTTTATGGGTAATGATTCACAGCAATCTTTATTAAATGAAATGGAAAACTGGCCAACGTATTATCCATATCAGTTGAGTAGCGAAGAAGTGGTCGAGGAAATGATGTCTCATTGAGTATTCTCATGATAACGCCTCGATGCCGCTTTAGTAAGTCATCATAACTGCCACTGGTCCATCCACAAACGCCACTGAACGCAAGCTAGCTACAGACACGCTCATCACTATGACGTGTCTGTATATTAATAAGCTAACCCGCATTGAGTTAACCAATAACGGATTCCATACACAATACGGCCAACAGAGAAAGATACCTGTGCTCACGCCATTGCTTATATTGGCTGGTTACAATGTGCACTATCAATTTTTTAAATAACAAATTCTTAAAACCACATCTGTATAAGGATTTTTTAAGGTTCGTGGGATAGCTTGACTGTAAAAATTACAGGAGCTACAAAAATGAACCGATTCTCAAAAACTCAAATTTATTTACATTGGATAACGCTGCTTTTCGTTGCAATAACCTATGCCGCGATGGAACTCCGTGGCTGGTTTCCTAAAGGTAGTAGTACTTATCTGCTGATGCGAGAAACACATTACAATGCGGGTATATTCGTTTGGGTGTTAATGTTTTCACGCCTGATTATAAAACACCGTTATAGTGATCCTTCTATTGTACCACCGCCACCTGCCTGGCAAATGAAAGCGGCTTCGCTAATGCACATCATGCTTTATATAACCTTCCTTGCACTTCCTCTGCTGGGGATTGCTTTGATGGCTTACAGTGGAAAATCGTGGAGTTTCCTTGGTTTCAATGTGTCTCCCTTTGTTACCCCAAACAGCGAAATTAAAGCACTGATAAAAAATATTCACGAAACCTGGGCAAATATAGGTTACTTTTTAATCGCAGCTCACGCTGGCGCAGCACTCTTTCATCACTACATTCAGAAAGATAATACTCTGTTACGAATGATGCCTCGCCGCAAATAAGTCGATCCCCTGACAAGGAAATGTGAACCATGGACATCAACGCGTCATAAATGTTTACGCAAGTGCACAATGCACCCTTTCCACTATCAACAAGGAGGAGCAGAAACTGTGTAAATCGTACAATGGTAAGACTTATCAAAAATACAGGTTAATTTTGGTATTTAAACCTTTTTTACTTGTTAGTATGATACAAAGGCTTTCAAAAAAGCTGGGAAATTCAACAACTCTTGGAAATTATGGACTTTGTCCCGCGGCTTTAATCTGACGGCCGCGTTCCTTTTTTGGCTCAAATATTGACCCCTTCTCTACGCAACTTCAGTTCCCACCACCAACTTTACAGCAGTTTCATAGGATGAATGTCTAAAAGAAGAATGGTGACCGATAAGAAAACGACTGAATAACTGCACATATTCGCTCGAAACTTTCCTGTCAGATCCATAGCGAATCAAGTGCTGAATGTCACAGTATCGAACAGAAAACAGTGACGATCTAACCCTTCAAGAATATTCTACGATTGTTCTGTTTAGGAAAAGCAAGGCGGGAAGTCGGGAGATAAGTCATTGATAAAGTGGCGGAGAGAGGGGGATTTGAACCCCCGGTAGAGTTGCCCCTACTCCGGTTTTCGAGACCGGTCCGTTCAGCCGCTCCGGCATCTCTCCGTTCAGATGGTTGCCATGATGCCAGGAAATTTGGCATTTTAACAGTCCCTGTCCGTGCAATTTTGTTCAAGTGACGAGTTTGCGAGCAAAACGATGATTAAGTGGCCCTGGAAAGTACAAGAATCAGCACATCAAACTGCCCTTCCCTGGCAGGAAGCACTATCGATCCCCCTTTTAACGTGTCTGACGGAACAGGAACAAAGCAAATTAGTCACTCTTGCCGAACGTTTTTTACAGCAAAAGCGGCTTGTTCCTTTACAGGGCTTTGAACTGGATTCATTAAGAAGCTGCCGGATAGCACTTCTATTTTGCCTACCCGTTCTGGAGTTAGGACTGGAATGGCTGGATGGTTTTCATGAAGTCTTAATTTATCCTGCGCCATTTGTGGTCGATGATGAATGGGAAGACGATATCGGTCTGGTGCATAACCAACGTATTGTTCAGTCAGGTCAGAGCTGGCAGCAAGGGCCTATCGTTTTGAACTGGTTGGATATACAAGATTCTTTTGATGCTTCTGGTTTTAACCTGATTATTCATGAAGTCGCTCATAAGCTGGACACCCGTAACGGCGATCGCGCCAGCGGAGTTCCCTTTATTCCGTTGCGTGAGGTTGCTGGCTGGGAACACGATCTTCATGCTGCAATGAACAACATTCAGGAAGAAATCGAATTGGTTGGCGAGAATGCGGCGAGCATTGATGCTTATGCTGCCAGTGATCCTGCTGAATGTTTTGCCGTACTTTCTGAATATTTCTTTAGCGCCCCAGAACTTTTTGCTCCTCGTTTCCCTTCATTGTGGCAACGTTTCTGCCAATTTTATCAACAAGATCCTTTGCAGAGACTGCATCGCACTAATGATACAGACTCGTTTTCGGCGACGAATGTTCATTAATTAACAACTTTGCAGATTAATTAACCAATTGAAATGACTTATGAAATTTAGTGTTGACAGACAAGGTACCGCTAAGTAATATGCGCCCCGTTCACACGATTCCTCTGTAGTTCAGTCGGTAGAACGGCGGACTGTTAATCCGTATGTCACTGGTTCGAGTCCAGTCAGAGGAGCCATTTTCAAGAAAGCAGACGTTCACTAACGTCTGCTTTCTGCATTTCTATCAATTGGTTATCCCTCTTCAGTAGTTCACCCTCGTTCACTAAAAACCACTCGAAGCCATATCATTTTGATGGTAAAAATGCTGGTAATGCTGGTTCGATTTCCCTTTTACCAACAAATGAGGGGGTGTTTTCATGTCACTGACTGATATTAAAGCAAAAAATGCAAAACCCCTTGAGAAGGAATACAAGCTGACTGATGGCTTTGGTATGTTCCTTCGTGTTACCCCTAAAGGTTCGAAATACTGGCAAATGGCCTACCGTTTCGAAGGGAAGCAAAAACTTTTCTCTATCGGTGTTTACCCTGCTGTTTCTCTTTCTGACGCAAGACAACGCCGTGACGAGGCCAGAAGGCTTCTGGCTCAGGGTATTGACCCTAATGCAAAGAAACAGGCAGAGGCTAAAGAGCTTAAAGCCAAACGTGATAATACACGCTCCTTCAGAACAGTAGCCAAAGCGTGGTTCGCCACGAAAACAAAATGGTCTGATGATTATGGTGATGCCGTATGGAAGCGCCTTGAAACTTATGTCTTCCCGGTAATCGGTGACAAAGATGTTGCCGAACTGGATACGGGTGATCTGCTGGTTCCGGTGAAAAAAGTTGAGGCTCTTGGTTATCTTGAAGTTGCCATGCGCATTCAACAATACATTACCGCGATCCTACGTCATGCCGTCCAGCAAAAGCTGATACGCCATAACCCAGCCTATGATATGGAAGGTGCAGTTCAGAAACCACAAACTGAACACCGCCCTGCACTTGAGCTGGAAGAAATACCCCAGCTACTGAACAAAATTGCCGAATACAAAGGCCGCAGGTTAACCATACTGGCAATACAGCTCAATCTGATGATTTTCATTCGTTCCAGTGAGCTTCGTTTCGCTCGCTGGTCTGAAATTGATTTCAAAAGTAAGTTATGGGTGATACCCGAACAGCGTGAAGCAATTGAAAACGTCAAACATTCGACTCGTGGTGCCAAAATGAAGCGTAAGCACTTCGTTCCCCTTTGTAAGCAAGCTATGAGGATACTAAAAGAGATCCGACAACTGACTTATGAAGAAGGCCATGATGATGGATTAATCTTCACTGGCTGTTATGACTCGTTTAAACCCATGAGTGAAAATACCATCAACAAAGCCCTGCGTAATATGGGATATAACACGAAGCAGGACATCTGTGGACACGGTTTCCGCACTCTGGCCTGTAGTGCCTTAATTGAGTCCGGGCTATGGTCAGAAGACGCTGTAGAGCTTCAAATGAGCCATAAGGAAAGCAACAGCGTCCGTGCTGCTTATACCCACAAGGCAAAACATCTTGAGCAGCGTCGCCTGATGCTCCAATGGTGGGCTGACTACCTTGATGCAAGCAGAAACGGTATGGTAAGGCCGTTTGAATTTGCCACAGATGCTCGTTTTGGGTTAGAAAACCAAGCCTAACCGCTTGATAACAAATCACATAGCAGCATGTAACCCTTTGTTTTGAATATATTTGAATAGCCATCATTGGTTGATGGCTATGACTTCATGCCGTAAAATGCTTACCAATTTCGGACACTGCTTTCCCGTGACCTCATGATGGATACTTTTTATGAAAAAAATAACTTCTGATATGCCAGAACTACAATCAATGAATATCACTGAAGATAATATTAGCAAACTTAAGTCATTGTTTCCTGAAGCATTTAATGAAGGAAGCATCGATTTCGATGTTTTAAAGCAGCTTTTAGGTGAGAATGTAGACGAAAAAGAAGAGCGCTATGGCCTGAACTGGCATGGTAAACGTCAGGCTCGCCAGCTTGCTCTAACCCCATCTCGTGGCACCTTACGCCCGTGTAAAGCTGAAAGTGTTGATTGGGATAACACCCAAAATATTATGATCGAAGGTGATAACCTTGAAGTGTTAAAGCTCCTTCAAAAAAGCTACGCCGGAAAAGTAAAGCTTATTTACATCGATCCGCCTTATAACACCGGGAAAGATTTTGTTTATCCTGATAACTTCCAAGATAACATTAAAAATTATCTTGAGATCACAGGGCAAACAGAAGAGGGTTCTCGACGCAGCACGAATACCGAAACCAGTGGTCGCTATCACACCAATTGGTTAAATATGATGTATCCACGTTTGAAACTTGCTAAGAATCTTTTAAGAAAAGATGGCGTTATCGCAGTTAATGTCGATGATATCGAATCAGACAATGTTAAGAAGATGTGTAGTGAAATCTTTGGCGAGGAAAATTTCATTGCCAACATTGTATGGCAGTCGAAAGATACCCCGGGGAATGACTCTATATCTATAGCTCAAACCCACAATCACCTTTTTTTGTATCATAATGGTCAGTTGTCTCTTAATCTTTTAGATAGAAATGAAAAGCAATTATCTAATTACAAAAATCCAGACAATGACCCACGAGGTGTATGGTTAGCAACACCGTTAACAAGAAGCGAATTTCGTGAGAGAGATTATTATCCTTTGATTAACCCAATGGGTAAATCTATTTATCCACCAGATGGAACATGCTGGCGTCGCCCAAAAGATATATTAAGTGAGTTACAGGAAGAAGATAGAATATGGTGGGGGAAAAGTGGGGATTCCAACTTCCCTATGGAAAAAAAATTCCTTTCTGAAACTAAATCAGGTGTGGTAAACCAAACTTGGTGGCCTTATGACTTTGCAGGTAGCACTAGAAACGCCAATGCGGAAATCAAATCGCTATTTGATGGAGTCAAAGTATTTGATACACCTAAACCAACCAAGCTTATAGTAAGACTAATAAGCATGATCACAAATAAGGACTCGCTTGTGATGGACTTCTTCGCTGGTTCGGGAACTACAGGACATGCAGTTTACCTTAAGAATAAAGAAGACGGAGGGAATAGAAACTATATTCTAATTCAGCTCCCTGAAATGATTTCGCCAGATAATAAAGAACAAAAAACACTGGCTGAATTCTGTACTAATAACGGACTTAATTTAAAAATTTCAGAGCTAACCAAAGAACGCCTGCGTCGTGCAGGTAAAAAAGTTCGTGAAGACAATCCAGAATGGAATGGTGATGTCGGTTTTCGTGTGTTTAAACTTGATACATCTAATATTCGTCCGTGGGAAGCCTCCGCCGAAACACTTTCACAACAGCTTGATGCTTATGTAAGCCCAATCCTTGAAGGTCGTAGTGAAGAAGACTTGCTGACTGAACTGATGCTTAAGCGTGGTATTGATCTGAGTGTAAACGTTGAAACCCGTCAGTTTGATGAATTAACTGTTTCTTGTGTTGATGGTGGCAAATTGTTTACCTGCTTTACCCGTCAAATCCCTGCCTCTTCTGTTGAGGAACTAACCAAGGGGATCATTGACTGGCATAAGAGTTTAAAAGCTGGCAAAGATACTGTCTGCTATTTCCTTGATGACGCATTTGAAAATAATGTTGCTAAAACAAATCTTTGCGCCATTCTGGAACAACATGGCCTGACTAACCTGCACAGCCTGTAAGGGAATGAGATGAAACTACATTTTGAATCTGACCTTACCTATCAGCAAAACGCCATAACATCAGTTTGCGATCTGTTTGAAGGTCAGGAAAAATGGGAAAGCGAAATGACTGTGCTGGCACCAGCTCAGGGCGTTCTCTCATTTGAAGGTTCAACGGGTTCAATGCCTGTTAACCCACAAATACCCGAAGATGATGTTCTGCTAAAAAACTTAAACAATGTTCAGTTGAAAAACCAGCTTCCACCTTCACCTGTGCTCGACAGCCATGATTTTACTGTCGAGATGGAAACAGGGACAGGTAAGACGTATGTTTATCTTCGCACCATGCTTGAGTTGAATAAACGATATGGCATGAGCAAATTTATCATCGTAGTTCCTTCCGTTGCCATCAAGGAAGGCGTTTATAAAACACTACAAATTACTGAAGAGCATTTCAAAAGCCTGTATGCGGGAGTTCCATACGAATACTATCTGTATGATTCGGCAAAACCTGCGGATGTTCGAAATTTTGCAACCAGTTCTGTTATGCAGATCATGGTAATGACTGTGGGTGCGATTAACAAAAAAGATGTTAACAAGCTCTATCAGTCCAGTGAAAAAACAACTGTGGACGATCTGGATAAGCCCATTGATTTAATCCGTGCTACACGTCCAATTATTATTGTCGATGAACCGCAAAGTGTTGATGGTGGCTTAAATGGTGCAGGTAAAACCGCACTTGATGCTATGCACCCAATGTTTACCTTACGCTATTCAGCGACACATGTGCATAAACATCATATGGTGTATCGCCTCGATGCCATTGATGCTTACAATCAGAAACTGGTGAAACAAATCGAAGTTGCCGGGCTTGAAGTCCAAAATGCAAGTAATAGCCCCTATGTAAAACTGGTCAGTATTAACAATAAGAAGAATAGCATTAGCGCGACTCTTATTGTTGATATAGCCGATAAAAAAGGGGGCGTAAATCGTTCTGAAATTACCGTGCATGACGGTATGACACTTGATGACGAAACGGGGCGTGATATTTATCAGGGATACAGGATAAGTGAGATCCGCACGGGCAAAGAAGGCTATCTGACACTGGATACGCCTTCTAATACCTACTATATGAAAGAAGGTGATATCGTAGGTGATATTGACCCAATGCTTATCCAGCGGCATATGATTAGACGTACAATCCGTGAACATCTGGATAAAGAGCTTCGCCTTAATCCTCAGCAAATCAAGGTTCTTACCCTATTTTTCATTGATAAGGTTGATTTCTATCGCCAGACTAATGAAGAAGGACTGCTTGAACCGGGTGAATATGCCCGCATCTTTGAAGAAGAATATCTAAAGGCCATTAAAAGCCCCGCATATAAAACTTTGGTTCCTTCTCATCCAGAACATGCTAAAGACGTTCATGATGGTTATTTTTCCATTGATAAAAAAGGTGCATGGGCTGAAACAACCGAAAGCAATAATGCAGGCCGCGAAAATGCGGAACGCGGTTATAACCTCATCATGAAAAATAAAGAGAAGCTTTTGAGTTTCTCTAATCCGGTGAGATTTATTTTTTCACACTCTGCTTTGAAAGAAGGCTGGGATAACCCCAATGTATTCCAGATCTGTAGCCTTCGAGAGATGGGAAGTGAACGAGAACGTCGTCAAACATTAGGGCGTGGTCTTCGCCTGTGTGTTAACCAAGAGGGTGAACGTGTTCGTGATGACAGCATTAACATTCTGACTGTAATTGCCAGTGAAAATTATGAAGCCTATGCTGAACGACTACAGAGTGAAATTGAGAACGAAACAGGCATCCGTTTTGGTATCATCGAAAAAGATGCGTTTGCACATCTGATCGCCTCTGATTACCCGCAAGGTGTAGGTATCGCAGGTTCACATGAGATTTGGGCTGAACTCCAGACTGAAGGTTATCTGGAAAAGTCGGGAAAAATAACTAAAGCACTGAAAGAAGCCCTTTTCAAAAACACTTTTGCTGTTGGCGAGAAGTACGCCTTACTACAGGAACAAATTGAAACTATCCTACGTAAATCAGCAGGGCGACTCAATATAAACAATGCTGATGAGCGTAAAACAATCAAATACCGGAAAGAAGTCTTAAACAGCCCGGAATTCGAAGCGTTATGGCAGCGCATTTGTCAAAAAACGCTGTACCGTCTGGCATTTGATGAAGATGAATTGATTAAATCCTGTACGAAATCACTTTCTGAAATGCAGCCTGTAGCGAAAGCAATGGTCAGTTTCAGCAAAGCAACGATCAAACAAAGTCAATCTGGCCTTGATGTTAAAGCTCTGTCTAATGGGACAACAAGCACTGTAATTGATGTTGCAGAGCAGCCATTGCCAGATATTCTTGGTGTTCTACAGGAAAAAACCGGACTGACAAGACGCAGTTTAAGCACCATCCTGAAAGAGAGTGGAAGACTCGCTGATTTTGCTAAAAATCCACAGCAGTTTATCAGTGAAGCTATAGGCCGAATCAACTACTGCAAACGCCTGTCAATTGTTGATGGTATTAAATATTATCCACTGAAAGGCGAGGTATATGCGCAAAGCCTGTTTATGGATAAAGAACTGACGGGATATGCCCGTAATCTTTTTGAAACCTCGTCTAAGTCAGTTTACGAATACGTTCCTAAAGATTCTGAAGTCGAAGGCCGTTTCGCTCAGGAACTCGAAGAACAGGATGAAGTTAAGCTTTATGTGAAGCTTCCCGGTTGGTTTAAAATACCGACTCCACTGGGAACCTACAATCCTGACTGGGCCTTAGTTATTGAAGACAATGGTGAAGAACATATTTACTTTGTTGTAGAAACAAAAAGTAAACACATTGGCCTTGGTAATGAAGAAGATGCGAAAATTACTTGTGGTAATGCTCATTTTATCTCACTCAAAGATCAGATGAATAATCCTGCGAGATATATGCGCTCTACAAACATAAATGATGTATTAAGCAGTATATAAAATGGAAAAGGGCCGTAAGGCCCTTTCCTTAAATAAGAAACCAAAAATAATTTATCAAGCCCTTTTTGTTAGATAGACGTGAAAATTAATGTGTTGCTATTCCCACCGCTTTCACATTGTGTTGCAGTTTCTGCGACATCCAGCACACCTCCAGCAGGTTTAACATTACCGACCGTGCCTACTCCTGCCGTATAGAAATTACCTGCCGCTGCTGTAATAATTTTTGTACATTCTGCTGCAGGGACATTCTTATATGTTATGGTGAATGATGACCCTTGCGCTGCTGATGGACCTGTATTTGCTGATTCAACCACAACATTTCCTTTGAATGCATTTATTGGTGTTGAACCATTTAACATATTATCAGGAAATATTTTAGCCTGAACAGCAACAGTATTAGTTAATCCTGTAAAACTTGACGCTGATGTATAAAGCGCCTTAACACCCGCTTGGATTGTTGCTATGTTATTACTTTCAGCCTGTGCACGTTGAGAAGCTTGTACTTTTGGATAAACGATAAAAGCAGCTACTACTAATGCTGCGATGATCCCAAGAACAAGTAATAGTTCTAAAAGTGAGAAACCTTTTTTATTTTTTATGTTTTTAATTAATACTGTCTTTTTCATTTCCTTTATATCTCCATAATTGATCAAAATGATATAAAAGAAATAATAAATATAGAAATAAATGCAACAACAAAAAGAATATTATATACAAAGCAGCCGACAAGCGGATTACTTAACAGAAAATAAAAAGACCGTGTTCACTTACGGTCTTTTTATCGGGAGTATACCCCCATGACTTTATTAAATACCACCACAGCTTACAAGATTTGAATATGGAGTTATTCATCTGTGATGATAAAAATAAAATACAATTAATATAAAATAATGTCAAATTTAATTCAATGAAAGTTGAATACATATAACATTTTATATTTATACAATGACTTCTATATTCCATTAAGTTTTTCGGCCTTTCATACTAGCCAGAAATAACATTCCGCTTCTTTTAAATCTTTCTTTATCATCTGGATGTAGGTGAGGTATCTCTAGTAGCATACCTAAAACAAGATCCTTATCCACCGTAAAAATATCACAATCAAGAACCTTGGCAACTTCCGCACCTAAAATTATTTTCTGGCGTGTTTCTATCTGTTTAGACTCTTTCTTAGACTTATGTTGTAAACGATTTAAACGCATCTGAGCAGATGCTAATTGCTGTTCCAGTGTCTTTTTGATTCGTGGTTTCTTTCTGGTTTGTTCTTTATCTGAAATATCACTCATTTTCTATCCTCCTATAGTTCCATGATACATATATATTTCTTATATATATGTTAGTCAATGAGGATATTTAAAAATGATTTTATTAACCTTTTTTGTAAGATGGGAACTTTTCTTTTAAGATATTAAAACGGTTAATAATATTTTCATGTTCTACTGAAAAATAATCTATGCTCCTTTTCAGAAGATCATTGGCAACATCAACGACAAATTGGCTTCCTTCACTATGATTATAGACAGTAAATACATCAGCTATCCAATGATAGCAGCAAAGCGTCAACAAAATACAATAGTCTTGATATTCTTTAATTCCTGATAAAAAAGTATATCCGTTATAATCTACTTGCCTTGTTCTTCTATAATATTGTCTAAGCGTGGGTTTCATTATTATTAAATTGTTTTTAACTATATCATAGTGAATGTCATCCTGAACGTAGTCGTTTTTAAGAAAGAAGTTATTGCTATGAACATATAAAGCATAGGCAATCGTTTCAGTAGAGATTCCATATTTCTCGCATAGAGCCGTTGAGACAACAGGATTGTTTTCTATATGTCTTATAAACTCACTTTCTTTCAATTTTTTTGTTTTAGTTTTAGTTTTATTCATATATTTCTCACTATTATTATATCCGATTAACGACGGAAGGTTTCTGGTCTTTTCCACTCAAACACTACTGCATGACGTTCTTTGTCTCTTTCTTTTTTGATCTGACAAGATATACGATTGTTGAGGATCTTTTTTCGAGCGATTTTTAAAACTTCTTTCATTTCACATTTTACAAGCTTTCTACCTTTAATTTTCATTTCTTCATATATGGCATTATTGATAAAATCTCTTTCGTTAGCTGATAGTATCTTTAATCTTCCTTGCTCATCCGCATTATTTGATATGGTATTAATTGTTTCATCTTCTTTTTTTTCCATATCAACTTTACTCTTCTTTTGTTTTTTTGATTTTTGCTCTTTTCTAATCGAGCGGACTTGATCACGAGCAATAAATTTGACAGTCTGTTTTTCTTTTTTATTTAGTGCTTTACCTTTTAACTTAGCGGCTTCTTCCAGAAAATCATCTATTATCTTTTTTTCATTCTCAGTAAGATTTTGTATCCATCCCATTCTTAATTTTTTTGTTTTACTTTCCATATCATTACCTTTTTATTTATATTTCTTAATTAATACAATTAAAAACCAAAATACTCAAATTAATCCATGCACTATATTTAGTTTATGAACCTACGTACTTTCCATTAGTTACTTAATGAAACATCACCTACCTACTGATTTTTTAAATTATTTTTTTGTACTAGTAGTACTAGAATTTTATTAGATTAGGTTCTGGGTTTTAGGTAGCGACTTTCAGTCGTAGTAGTTTTCCGTCAGGAAAACTTAGTTTTTCTGCAAGCTTCACCCCCCTAACCCCCCGTAAAAAATACTATTGTAATATTTTTTTTAGGTTCGCAGGTTGGCGATTCTCACCGTAGCTATTGAGTTCCAGCACGTTTCCATTACTGGGACACCCCATCGGACTCCTACGGATACATCATGATCATTTAAAGCATTTTCTCGTTTTACTAAAGAAAATTATACTACCGCTTTATAGATTTTAGATGAACGCTTCAAGTTGGTGGCTACCGACTTCCCCCCGTTTATATGCCACCTACAATAACCTAAGAACAAAACAGTTTTTAACACATGATGTCCAAAGATTCTTAGACCTGATACAGCAGGTTTTAACGTTATTGCTTTCGAGAACTAAAATGTTTTTGGAAATGGTATTTGAAAAGCTTGTAAAAAGTTGAGATTTAGATTTGACAAATATGAAAAGATTATTTAATACTTTATTATATTTGTAATCACGTTATTCCTCTAACTGATTACAAGGCTTCAAAAGTCGGCAAAACTTTTTTAGTCCTTAAAAAGTCAACTTTGAAAGTTGGCTTTTTTTGTATCTTTATTTTATTTACAACACAATATTTTGCTTGTCAAATAAAACAACCTAACTTTATTAAAAAATAAAAAAGACCAGATAAACATTTAGTCTTTTTCTCTCTGTTATATTTCACTATACTACTTTAAAACGTTCTGTATGCGATTTTAAGACGCTGTTTTAAGAGCTTTAGTATTTACGTTGATTTTAAGATATGACCGTAAACTGTGCATGTATAAGCCTACAATCGATGTTTACAGCCTGTGTTTCACGAAGATGAACTAAAACACCAATAACAGAATGAAGAAGCCATAATGCCCTACTTTTCCATACTTGATTACTGCTACTTCACTGTTCTATGTGTCATGAACTCATTATACCTCTTCCAGCAACATGACATCTTTCGTCTAGTGGAAAACATGAACTTTGATATCAACCTCACCTTATAATATAAGATGAAATATTTATGTGATATGTTGTATTGACAGTAAGAACATACACCTTTCTTTTTGTTATCCCCTCTCCATGAAAACAAAGTTAAATCAGATTAAATGCTTACCGCCATAGCTCTAAACAACTTATTAAGGGCGTTATCTTTAATCTCTGATACTATGCTGTTGAAGTTTTGTATCTCAAGATCGATATAATCATAAAAGATAAAATGTGTTCCATCAGGAGCAGCACCATCTCTGGTATTCACAGCACAATGTTTATTTAGAAACCAGTCAATAAAAAGATAAACATCATTATCAACAAATCCAATTTTACAGATAGAGTCATTCAGTTCTGTTTTCGTCTTATCTAATAAAGTTAAATAAGCGTCTTTAACACATTTACCTGACTCTTCTTTTAGAGTTAAAGAGAAAGACTGTTCTTTTAGTTTGTTAATCTCCCACTTTAACTTTCTGGTTATAGAATGAAGTTTATCGTATACCGCCTCCGCTTGTTTTAAGTTTTCTTTGTTATACATGGTTATTGTTCTCATAATCCTCTCCTTTTTAATACAAATAATATAATACAGAATTTACTCGCTATGTCTTTGCTTTTGATGATTATATATTTGATATAGTTTGACTTAATTCTGATTTTTTAATGTTCTTATATGTTTCAATGGCATCTGCCAATGTTTTTATTTCACGCATACGAAATACAACAGATAAAAATCAATAGCAGCACTTAGTGATTGCCGCAAGCAATCACATTGCTGAAACAGGGCAAGGCCCTGTTAATGATAGTCAGTTTCAAATTTTGTTTTTTATCAGTTTGGAATAAAGCATGGTCAGACCAGTTTAAAAATCAAAAATAGGATAATGAAAAATTGAATAATCGTACACTTGTGCGCTAGCGCACACTAACATTTTAAGCGATTCTCTCCACGTTACTTAATTTTTCTCGTTAGAGTTTTTCTTTTTATTTGTTATATTTTTATTATAATTTTCATGCCTAACCTGTGAATTGTGCAACACGGAAAAACATCTGTTATTTTCACTGTTTTATCTAAATTTCACTTTCCCGCCTACGGCGGGAGACTAATTTAACTACTTTTGCCCTTACGGGCGCTCTCTAAAACCACAATCATTAAGGTTCGTGTAATACCTCAGCCGTTCATCCGATTCTAGCCCTGTAAATTTCACAGCCCGTAAAACTAGAGTTATTATTTAACTATAGAAAAACTTTTTTACATTGTCGTTATTTTTAGCTCCGTTAGGAGATATAAAAATAAAGCAATGCCCACCTATACACTGCTACGCAGTGTGTGGGGTCTACCGACGGTTGCCTGCCGCAGGCTAACACCGTTTCCTTCGGAAACAAGGTCAACGTCAACACCAGAGTTTTTCTTACGAAAAACTAAAACCAGCATAGTCGCATTTGAGATTTATATTTTGGTTTGATATTTAAATTTATATTGAGGTTGTTTTTATTGTATGGCTATTTTTCATCTTGATTTTAAAATTGTGAAACGTTCAGAAGGCAGGTCTTCCGTTGCGAAGGCTGCCTATCATGCTCGTACACGCATAACAGATGAAAGAACAGGTGATACGTATGATTACAGTCGCCGTACTGATTTATATGGGCACTTCATATTAGCTCCAGCTAACGCACCAGAACACATCGTAAAAGATTCTACAGCATTGTGGAATGAAGTGGAAAAAGTTGAGCGCCAGAACAATGGTCAAACATCCCGTTATTTCGATGTTGCTATTCCTGCCGAGTTAAACAATGACGACAAGAAAAGACTTGTCCTTGAGTATTGTCAGAAAAATTTCGTTGATAAAGGCATGATTGCTGACATCGCTTTTCATGATCTCGATAGTGATAATCCTCATGCTCACGTTATGTTGACCTTAAAAACAATAGGCCCGGAAGGTTTTGGCAAAAAGGAAAGAAGCTGGAACGACAGAAAAATGTCTATTTTTTGGCGTGAATCATGGGCATCTATGGCTAACAGCTTCCTCGCTGCTGCTGGTTCATCAGAACGTATCGATCATCGTTCTCTTCAGGCCCAGCATGAAGAGGCATTAGAAAAAGCGGCGGTAGCTTTAGATAATGAAGAAAAAGCGCTATGGCTTGCTAAAGCCGCTGAAACAAACCGTCCTGCAATGAAACGTATCCATAGTGCCAAATGGCGTAGTAAGGCTGCTCAGGAACAAAGAGCCGCAGAACAGACAGTTCGTGATGTAGCGAAGCAGGAAGCAGTTGAAGTCTACAAAACATTCAGCGAACTTGATCTTGAAATCGTCGTTGATGTCAGAAGCTTTACGATTACACATCTTGCTGAACCAGAAGAAATTGTTTTACCTGAAACGCGATCCAGCTCTTCTACAAATGACGAACAAAGACCTTTACTGGTAGCACCAGCTCCTCATACTCGTATGCGTGGCGTTAAATCCTATCGTGATAAATCCAAAGTCAGCAAGGTTGTTGCTTGTATTCCGCCATCAATCAGTATTTCTGATTCTGGTACAAATACTATTCTGAAAACATCCACCTCTCAAAACCCAAACAGGGCATCCAGAAGCGCCCCTGAACGTGTTAAGAGGAAACAGACTACTCCACGTCAGGATAATATTTTTAAACGCTTCACAACTCTTGTCATAGATTTTTTCAAGCAGAAGTTTGTATGGGCTAAAGCAAACAAATCCCAAAATGATCTTATCAGTGAAGAACATGATAAACGTATTGCTGAAAACTATGTCTTTGATGAGGTATTAGGCCGTCATATCTCTCGCACTGAATATGAGAAAAAATCCAAGTTTAACCAAGATGATTATAAACCAACACCGGATGAGATCAACCGTTTCCCAAGTCGTCAGAATAGCGAGCACAACAATGCCAATAGGGACATAGTTCTCAATCCGTCGATACATGAAAACAAAAAAAACAATTCACCACAACTGAGACCATCCAGTTATCGTGTTAATAAATAATTTTATTACACATTAATCGTAATCCGTAATAAATCGATGACAATCCAGTATGATTTACCCGTAACTTCTCAATCAGTTAGTTATTAATTTTACATTTACATGTTTTATATTCAACATCCAAAATAGCAGAAACACTTTTAGATGTATACCCTAATGGTTTTAACTTTGAATATAACGATCTTAATTTCCTGATATCTTTAACCTTTCTCATTTTCCTGATTGATTTTATTGCCTCCTTTTTATCAACACCAGCTACTAACTGATTAGCTTGTTTTATATACTCTGCATGATTCTTATCACCTTGCTGCTTTAATGTATTTATTAATCCTCTAATTTTAAAATACAACGTAAGGACATCCATAACACTTTCTTTTTCAATCACTTTTTTCTTCAAATTAAAAAGACACACCCTTATATTATCTTTTCTTTTTTGTGTTGGTCTAAGCTCTTTGATTACTTTTACACCATGTACAATTTTAGACTGACCATTCCTCAAAACCCTTGATTTCTTCCTATTTAATCTAACCCCACTTTTGAGCGCCATTGACAATATCATTAATTTTATTTTTGAAATATCATCATTATTAACTTCAGATTCGAAACTAATAGTTATGTCATCGACATATCTCGTGTAAATTCCACCTAATTTTCTAACTTCCTCACTGAGGAGAGCCTCTTCTTCTAAAAATATTAAGTTGGCAATGTCAGTACTTAACTTAGTCCCTTGAACAAGTGAGCCTTCAAGTGTTGACAGATTCGCTATTAATAACGAAACTTCAGGAGAGAAGTTCATGTAATATTGAAAAGCTTTAGCTATCAGATCTTCTTTTATAGAAGGAAAGAAATCCTTCATATCTTCTTGAATGATAATTGACTTATTAAGATGGGATTTACAATCATCAATATAGCTGACTCCTTTCCTACCTCCAGTAATATACTCTGGGAGTGATATCTTAGAAAAAATACGCTGTTTAATAAGCTCATGTACCTTTAATAATTCACCAACCACTTTATACGTCGTTCTTTTTTTACCTTTTCTTATTACAGGCACCGTTTTGAAATATTTTCTTTTGTTTTTTAAAAGATAAGTGAGCCTCTCTTCATTCGTTTCCAGCATTTTGAATAGAGACTCTAAATTAGCAAGTGGTTTATTTGAATAATTCCAATTTTTATGCATTAACTAATGTATCCATTATAGTTTTTTTGAGCATATTATTGATGTCAGAAAACTCATCATTTGTCTCTTCACTTTCAGAAAGAAGGATGATTATATTTAGAGGGATATGTAGCGCTAATGATATTCTTTCTAACGCTGTAATAGTAGGATCTCTTTGATTGTTCTCTATACGAGATAGATAAGATTTCGTTAAATCCGTTCTATCTGAAAGTTCTTGTAAGGTGAGCTTACGTGCTTCACGGCATAGTTTAATGGTTGAACCAATATCTAACATAGTGCACCTCAGATAATGGGATTGACATGGCTGGCTGCTCGTTCAAAAAATGAAGATGGATACATAACAAATCCCCTTAGTAGGTAGATATCAATGAAAATCAGAATCACCGCTCAGAAGTTTAATTAAAGCAAAGATCTTCGCGATATAAGAAAGATAATCTAAGGCTGTGTGGCCTTTAGAATTCTCCTCGATTCTCTTTTCAAGGGTCAGAATCGCATCATCCAGTTTTTTCAAAGAGCTATTGTCTACAGTGTGTTTGCTCTTTTCACGCACTTGGCGCAAAGTGTCTAAAACATCTTTCATAAAAACCTCTCATTTTAACAACACGATGCAACTTGCATCCCCGCCAAAATGTCTTGTGGATCGTGTTGCACACCGTAGACAAAGCCAGCCAACACCCATCCAACACAACTGATTGGATACCCCGCCATTTCAGCATTAAACAATGCCGTATCGTAGATAGACGATTGCAATATACATTTCGCATTAAGTTACGATCACAATGAAGAGGGACATGGGCCACGTCTCGTATTGGAGAAATGGTTGACTGAAAGTTTCACTCAGTCCTTTACCGATCCTAGAGGTTTTTAAAGAGCAAAGACAAACGAGTTCGTTCGTCCATGATTTGATAATAGATAGTTGTTGCCTGACAGGCAACATGTTTTATATGTTTTTTTGGAATATAAAATACTTTGTTATGCAAAAAAACCACACTTAGTTCAACAGATATGGTTTCTTTGCATTTACGGTAAGGGTTTTACATCTTTCGCCTAAACACAACATTATCAGAGAAAATTGCCTTACCTGCGACAAACCCAACAGCCGCAATTATCGGTAGGCTGATAGTAGCTCCCGCCATACCTGTAGACATTCCGATCAGAATAGACAGGCCGAAGGTCAATACTATAACAATGAAAGCATACCAGCCGGGGAAGGTTCCATACAGAACCGTCGCCATGCAGCCGGTGCAGACATGGACACCCCTTTGGCTTTCTTTCAGGCAAAATGGACACTTGATGGTATTGTTTTCCATGATAGCCCCTTAGATCGCTTTCCAGCCATTGCTGGTTTTAACAAGATTAATCATGCCGTCTTCAGGTTCATTCATACCCTTGACGCTGGAGAACGCTTTTTTGTCCACCCATGAAGGAACATCCGCCAACTTCCATGTATATGACACGCGTACAACTTTCTGATTACCGTTTCCCGGTTCGGTCCATTCCTTTATCTCAGTAACTTCCCGATGACCGACGCAGGCACCATTCTCACGGTTCCAAAACTCAACCTCTTGGCCCTTGTCAGTTACTTCCAGAACATCAACACTGCTAAACCCATTTGCCTGTTGTGAAACAGTGAGCAGCCCTTGTTCAACAAGTCCTTTAAGGATTTCATCACTGGCACTGTATCCGGCAGAACGGTAGCCACGGTTAACCTTAATTGGAAAACCTTTATTGAATACAATATCGTTGTCCTGCAAGGAGTAGCACAGCTTTGATTGTGATATTTTTGCGTTGATCGCTTTTTCAAAATCGCCTTTTTCACCGCATCCCGATACAAGAGCAGCAAGACCCGCCACGAGTAAAAATTTACGCATAGTGTTATCCCAGAGTTAATGGTTGATTGTGCCGTTTCTCAGAACAACAAGACGAACTGGCATATCGGCGTTGTTGACGGTAGCGAACCCACGGACTTCGAAATTGTTTATCGTTCCGGTAACGCTGACTTTCTGGCCTTTCTTGTAAGTAAGAACGGCATCATCAATACCAGAGTAGTAATCCAGCCAGACCATCGCGCCGCAGTAGCTGGTATCAGAGGTTTTAAATAAAAGGTAATAGTTAGGGGCTGACTTAGGCATTCCCGTCATCATATCGCTGGCACTTCTGCCCTTCGTAACCTCGAGAACAGTGGCATTGGTGATAGAGATCCTTTTGCCAGTCCATTTCTTTTCTGCTGCCATTGCATTTTCTTCATAGTCTTTGCAAACAGCACCAAGACCAGAAACAGATGATACCGGGCCAATGCTTTGAGGTGTGGCAGTTCCCCCCAGTGCTTTGTTTACTGATGACAACGAAGAATTGATTGCTCCATTAACTGTATTCACGCCATCATTGAGCTGTTGGCATCCTGTTAAGGCCATTGCAGCCACAAGTAAGATTCTCTTCATTTCATTTCCCATAGGTCAATACATAACAAAATGGCTTGAACTGGTATGGGTCGTGTGAACTTCTCTATCTATCACTTTTGATAGCATTGAGGTCACCTGTATCGGCAAACCAGTACATCATCCCAAACAGATACTACGTTAAACGTAGTATTCAAGACAAGGTAAAACTACGATTCTCGTAGCTCTTGATGATGAGGGCTTTTATGAACCAGCGAGAATCCCATAGAGAAATCTTTTGTAAGCGTTTGAAAGAAGCGCGTACGGCTGCTGGTTTGTCTCAAAAGAAGCTGGGCATTGCTGCCGGGATCGACGAATTTGTAGCAAGCACTCGTATCAACCGATACGAAAAAGGAGTTCATGAAGCGGATATTCATACTGCACAAAAATTAGCAGAAACGTTAAATGTGCCTTTAGCATATTTCTACGTGGAAGATGATGAACTTGCTACTATCGTGATGAATTATGAAAATTTATCTGAAGACAATAAAAAAACAATAATAAAAATTATTGATAAAAATAATATTACGAAGTAAACATATGTGGTTTTCATTAGCATCTACTAGTTAGTAAATTTTAACTATACCAATTTACTTCCAGTTTTTTTGTTAAAGCAATCAAATTATTTTATATTCTTCCAATAATATAACAATGTGTTTTTAAAATCTTTTTTGAGGATTTTTATCTCGGTGCTTACGCACGGCTACGCCCTAACACTGAACCAATCATCAAGTTTTTATGTATAATTTAAATCGTAAATTTAAAGTATTCATGAACGTTAGATCCTTTTTTCTTATAATAATTAATAACGATCGTGTTTTGAAAGTTAGCATGTTATTTTCAACCTATAGCATTTGCTCTTAAACATATAGGGAAACTATATTCATAGAAGCAGCACTTCGTGATTGTTTCGAAACAATCACATTGCTGGACAGTGCTTTGCACTGTTAATGATGGATTTATCCATGAAGAATTGCGGCGATAGCCGCTATGAGGTAAATGGGAAAAAATTTCAACTTTAATAAGATATCAGCAGCGCTTAGTGATTGTTTGAAACAATCACTTCGCTGAGATATAAATTGAAGAGAGAAAACCAATGCAATAAAAAGTAAAACTATACCCCTAAAATGCCTCTGCATAGTTGTTCTCAGCTTCACTAATTGAATAATGAAGAAGGAAAATGCTCTCAGGCCAGTTATAGCTTAAAACCAAGTACCGACATCCGGGAGTTAAAGTCCCGAATCCCGGTACTTAAGTTGATAACTATTCTCAAATAAAAATGATAAAGTATTATTTATATATATGCTGTCGCACTACAAGTTTCATAAGTAAAAACATTAAGTGTTATTTATTTTAAAAAATATAAACCTTAAGTGTTGACTTACACGCAAAATATAGTATTAACTTAAATGTATAACTAAAAAAATAAAGGAGTAAATACCATGATAGAAAATAAGATACAAACTGAAGTAAAGAAATCACGAAGAGGTCTCCCACGTCATACTAAAAACCCATTTCTTAATGATACAAATCTACATACAAAAACTGGTATTAGACGTATTACAACAGGAAAAGACCGCTTAGCATTAGTGAATGAAAATACGGGAGAGCACGTTGGCAATGGTGGCTTCTTTCAGGCTATGGAAGTAGATAAGACACAGTTTGTTAAACTTTATGTTGATGGCGTATCGGCTATTGAAGGATTGTCTTCATCTGGTAAGAAAGTCTTCAAGATTCTTTATCTTGCTATCAGAGATAATAAGGATACTGATACTATTTTAATGTCATATGATATTGTAGATCAAGATATCGTGAAGATATCGAGAACGACCTATTTCAAGGGCATGAAAGAACTTGCTGATAAGAAATTTATCGCAGAGACTATGGTACAGAACTATTACTTTATTAATCCAGACTATATGTTTAATGGTGATCGCTTGACGTTTATGAAAACATATTATCTTTCCAGCAGTAACTCTAATAAACCCAGTAACAATAAGGTGAAAAAATGAAAAAACTACCCGGTTCACTTGAAATAAAACTTCATGAAAGACTCTCAAAAAATGATATTCTCAATGTACTAGCAGAACAAATGACGATGCTTGAAGAAACATTTGGAGTTGAAGAATTTAAACTCTACTCATTTCTTGAATGTTATATCGATTCGAAAAAACAAGCTCTCTACGACCATGTAGGAAACGGAATTGTATCTTCATTGAATTTAGATAGCCAAGATAATATTGAAAACACATCAAAATTGGTAAGAAAAGAAAATGACAGAAGGATTGTTTCATTTGATAAAAAATTACATATAGAAAAAATAGAAAAAACGGTAAAAAATCTACAAGCTAATAATAAATATTCCCATTGTGCTTTAACGACATCTGTTGTTCCTGCTTCAAGTATAAATGCTATTATTCACAGCGAAAATATTAAACTGCAAGAAGAAAAACATAAATCCTATTTGATTAAAAAACAAAGAGAGAGAGAAGAGGAAGAACGTAGAGCTAAAGAAAAAGAACTTTATGAACGACCACTGAAAGAATTTATCAATAAAAAGATAAGAGAAAGTGGATTATCCGAAATGGATTTTAAAAGAACAATAAGTTCAAGTTGTGATTATCTGTTTAGTGTTTCCACCAAAGCTAAATACTTCGCTGAGAAACCTGAACTTTTTGAAAAGTATCGTGATGAGAGATTAATCCGCTTTTCAATTAAAAGACCAGATGGAAAAGTTGGTAAAGTTGAAATCTATACTGAAAACGGTGAACTTATATTTGAACAATATAAAACCCTTAAACTAGTTTAAAATTGGAGATTGTTATGCAATGTGCTTGTGGTGGCGAAACAAAAGATAGTATGTCAATAAGTAAATTACATGACCTCAGATGGGAATTTGTGATCTGTAAATCATGTGGGAGAATAGATATGGATATATTATTTGATTATTCCAGAACAAAGATAATACTTAAAGGTTATCAGGCAAGGTTGTTTTATAGAGAGCAGACAATAAATAGTAAAAATTCAAATGAGGATGAAGAATGAATGATACTGTTATTAAGATACCTTGGGCTAAATCTGTTGATGAAAAACTCATTCATATTCACGATGCAGTTAAAGGCCAAAAATATTATTGTCCGTGTTGCAATGAGCAATTAACGTTTAAGGAAGGGAAAATCAAAAAAAGACACTTTTCACACAGAAGTGACACACAATGTGATCCTGAGTCTGTATATCACAAACTAGCAAAAATACTCATCTGTTATGCTGTATATGAAAATGCTAGAGGAAATAGAAAAATCACACTAATCAGTAAATGTTTTGGTTGTCATGGTGAAAATATTAAAACTATCCCACCACATTTCTTTTCTTCCTCACACGAAGAAGTCTCTATAGATAACTATCGCTGTGATGTTGTCGCTGACACTCAAAACAGTAGAAAAATTGCAATTGAAATTTATCATACCCATGAGACTGATGAAAATAAAAAAGAAAAACTGTCTATTCCTTGGATTGAGCTAAAATCAGAAACAGTCATTGAAAACCCATTTTTGTGGCGATGCCATGATTTCCGGTTTCGCTTAGGTTTTTGTAAGGATTGTATAAATCATTTTATGGATGTTATCAGATTATGCGATAAACATAAAATAGATAGAAACCTCTATACTCCATTAAACATACCGAATGACAAAAAGCACAATTATATTGCTGATATAATTACTTGCTACCGTTGTAAAAAAAACACACCTGTATTCATCCATAACAATGGTCCTACTGATAAAGCTCCTCATACAATTTGTTTTGTCAGAACACCTAAAGTAAAGAAGGGTTATCTTTCCAATACCTGTGTCCATTGTGAAGCAATCATAGGGATACGATATATTAATTGGGAAACAACACATATTAAATACCTTAATGATTTTGAATACACCCTAGAATATAAATGGTTTGGTTCCAAATTAAGTAAGCAAAAAGAGCTTGATATATTAAGAGGAAAATTAATGAATATAAGCCATAAATAAAATTGATTATTCTCAAGAAGATGAGTTTGATGAAGTAGAAAACATATAAAACTTTTGCCTATATATTAGGTCATTTGACACTTACACCATATCTCGTAATATAAATATATACATTATTTTATTAACGAGGTTTTATATGAGAAAAGTAAAAACAGACAACAGTGATTTAATCCAATATTTAGATACAGTAAAAGAACTAAAAAATTATATTCCGATAGAAGAATACCGAAATGAATATCGTAAACTATGCTCTGATAATATTCCGTGGATTAAGATTAAAAAATTTAAGTCTGCCCATACCGAACTTCGCAGACTGGATAAAAAGAGAGAATCTCTTATTGAATTGTTTATTGATGAACTTAACCCGATAAGCAGTTCAACAGCACGAACAGCAGCAAAATCATCAGGTAATTTTGATGTACTGCATGAGAGAATGCTTTATTCCAAAACACTTTCAGAAAAAAGTGATGAAGAAATTGTTGCCTTGGTCGTAAAACAGCGTAAAGAAGCCGCTCTGGAGTTTCAGCGTTCTATTGAACAGAGCCTTGAACAACTCTCCCGCATTTCGTCAGAGTTCAAACCATCAAGTCAGATACGCAGGAAAATGCCTCTGTAAAACTTATCCTGTGCTATTCAGTGTAAAATGGAATTTATTAGATTGATTAACCGATAGTATTTACTATATTATTTATCGGTTAGTATATTTTTGGCTGTTCAATCGCATCCTATACATTAACTGTATAAATCCCCATTTTAAACACAGGAAGGCATCGTATGAGTGAAACTCTCAAGGCACTGAATAATATTCGTACACTTCGCGCACAGGCTCGTGAAACTGATCTGGAAACGCTGGAAGAGATGCTGGAAAAACTCTCTGTTATCGTTGATGAGCGCCGTGAGGAAGAACAGGCAATACTCAAGGAACAAGAACAACGTCAGGCTAAGCTTGAAGCCTTCCGCCAGAAACTGTTAGAAGATGGTATCGATCCTGCTGAACTACTTTTAGCGGTTGGTTCATCTCAGCCTAAAGCAAAATCCCCCCGTGCTCCACGCCCGGCTAAATACAAATATACAGATGAAAACGGTAATGAACAGACTTGGACGGGTCAGGGCCGTACTCCTAAAGTGATCGCTGCTGCTATTGAAGCAGGTAAAACACTGGAAGACTTCGCAATCTGATCATTCTAAGGCCGTCAATTTATTTTGACGGTTTTAAAAATCAGGCTATATGTAATACTGGAATCCATTCCGTCATTACACTATTGATATACTCATACATTCCTCTAAATAACATTTTCCTGATGTTATCTATTTATGTCCAGATCCCAGTCGAGCACTCCATTATCAACTAAGGATTGTCCTTTTTCCAGATTTCTTATCAACATATCCCTGATATAAAGGTCATAATAAAATGTTACTCTCTCCAATAGCTCTGCCATATCTATATGCTCCTTTTTTTCTTTACCCGAACCATAAAGACCTTTGTAATAATCGAAACCATTAATGATTTCTAACATTTGAGTACGTAACAGTGAATCAACAGCATCCTCTTCTTTTACAAAAGTCATAACATCTTCATCATTTACACTTGCCATCCCGTAAATCCTGTTTACGTATAACATTAATGTCACTGATATAGCAAATATCATCGTTTTATCTTTTTTGCTCATCTTAACTTTTTCCATAAAAATCCTCTCTTATTAATATTAAGACTTAAATAAAAATACACATGAGTTTTAGCAAAACACCCAAGCATTACGCACAAGCCGTTCTGCAACCTCTTCAAAGTTGACCTCTGTAAGGTGTCCTTGATTTCCTTCTTGTGTAGTAAACTTCTCAAAGTTATGACAAATATGATTAATAGTGAGCCGTATAAATGCGCTCATAAAATCAGCATCATCGACAAGATGCGAAATGCTATCACTACACATATCCTGCATTGTTTTCCAGCTCGCTTCAAAAGAACGCTTTGCAAGATCATAGAACAACTCAGTAGATGTATTTTTACTTTCAATATTTTTAGTCATGATTACTCCTCATTTTTACATGATATATTTTAACTTACTCTTATTTTCAGCCCCTGAATACGGGGCTAAAACAAAAAACTACTTTTGAAAATCTTTCATAAAATCCATTTGTTTATGAAATGCCTTTAATGCTTTCAATATAAAATCGTTATCAATGAGCCTTGGTGATAACTTTACATCAAAGAATGTATTCCTTACGACTTTAGGGAACATATGTTTTGCTACTTTAATACTGTCCTTATAAGTATTCATCATAAAAGCTTCTTCATGCTTGAGTTGTTCTACTTGTTCAGGATGGTTCTGAATAACAGAACTCACACGCAATTCAAAGCATTGTTTAGATAAATGCAGTAATATCTTGTTTGCTTCTTTTTTCAGATCTTTATTCATGATTTCTTCCTCTTTATTTAATGCCAAGTTTAGGATAGATTTTTTTGAACTCTCTATAAGAGTATTTTAAATCTTCCATAACTTCATCAATCAAAAAAACACATTCCCCAACATTATTGTCTCTCACCCACTTGAGGAAGTCTGGTTTTGTGATATAAATAATATGATCCATAACCATATTCATATATTTTTCATCATAAAGATGACGTTCAAATTGATCACCCATTATCTTAAACATGTTTTCCACATAAAGAGCTAAGTTATCCATTGCCATTCTTGAGAAAACTTCAGTTTTATCATTATCAAAGATAAATGATATTTCAGGCACATTTATATTTTTCATGTTATTTTCCTTTTATTAGTTAGATGTATTACGAGAAGCAGTTATAGCTTTATAAATCCACTCATCAACTTCGCTTTCAATGAAAGCAACAGCTCTGTCACCGATTTTTATTTGTTTGGGGAATTTCCCCGCGCTGATAAGTTTATAAATCCACGTTTTGCCGAACCCGGTTTTCCTTATTACTTCTGATAAGCGAATAAGTTTTAAAGTTTTATCTGTTTTGTTTTGAACCATGTTTATCTCCTGTGTTGTTCGATGGAGATAATTCTAGGATTTTAGCTGGTTCTAAACTAGGGATGTTCACCAACCGTGAGTTTCGCGGAAATTTTTGGAGGGATACTCTTTATAGGGACATTCGCAGCTTGTGAACATCCCTTGTGTTTACTTTTTGTTTTTATCCGTGGCTTTATCGTTAAATGTTATCACGTCAGTGATCTTCCAGTCCTTTAACATATTGTTTTTAATATAAAAATCATTTAAAACCTTGAAGTACTCATCGTTATCAAGATAACTTTTCGCGTAATCATAATCAGTATCTTTGATGTTATCACGGCTCCGAATCCCACCAGTACCATGTAGAATGTCAGCTAAGATGTTGAAAGGTATGTTCTTACCTTCGTTGTAGAGCTGTTCCCATGAGATCAAATCCATCAAAGGGATGACTTTGTAATCAAGTATTCTTTGAAAAGTCTTATGACCAAACCGAAAAGTTCGTTTTGGTGGTTTTGCCGTTTTAAGCTGCTTTTGCCATAGAGCAATCAGCACCTTCAGGTGTTCTGCGAGATCGTCGCTGCTGGCTTCTTCCAAGTCAATTTCAACCAGTATTTTGTTGGCAGGATTCATGCCACCTTGTTTCAGATACTCAGAGATGTAGTCAGAACTCACTGCAACAGGGTCTGTTTGCTCAGAATTCTCCAGCCGATACATAGCCCGCCCATAGTTGAACAATTGAACTCTGCTCATTGGTCTTACAGCATAGCTATGTGACAGTCTGTGATTGCCTGAAATCCAGTCTGATTGAAGTATCACATCACCACATCGGATTTTGGCATCATGGTATATAGCTTGCATTTGATTATCTTTGCCTGCTGTTTCCCATTGTTGCCTTGTTTTGTAAGCCAACATCCGTCTTTCAAGCTCTGCATAGATTTGTTCTAGGGTGAGGTCTTTCAGGCCATCATATCGGCGTACATCAAACCAAGATAATGCAGTCCTGATTTCTTCCATTTCCTTTTGTGTAGTCATTATTCTACCGATTGCTTTTAAGTTTCATAAAAGTTAACCCATTCATCATGATAGAGAAAGTGGAAAAGAGGGGCGGGTTTTCAAAATGGTGTGAGAGCAGATAAGTGATCTTGGATGTAAGTGCTTTAATCTTGACTAAACATCGTTTCTTTACTAAAAATTAACTAATTGTTTTATATCAATTACTTTAACAAAAATAACGACAACATCATGTTGATAGATAAAGTTAAATCAGATTCGTATAGTTAGATGGTTATGACAACAACCAATTGTTTTTAATTGACATTTTATTGATAAGAAAACAATAATGATGGTAAATATGT
Source organism: Escherichia sp. S10b (assembly GCF_028421345.1). Taxonomy (NCBI): domain Bacteria; kingdom Pseudomonadati; phylum Pseudomonadota; class Gammaproteobacteria; order Enterobacterales; family Enterobacteriaceae; genus Escherichia; species Escherichia sp. S10b. The sequence continues at coordinate 55,542 of NZ_JAHZSO010000163.1, read as the reverse complement.
TGGTAAAAATATAGTTAAACTTAACAAAATCAGTAACAACAGGAGATACAGATGAAGTTCGAGTCCAGTCAGAGGAGCCAAATTCTAAAAATTCGCTTTTTTAGCGCAATGTCACTGACCTTAGTTGAACATTGCTTTTTAACGGATAGCGGTTTTTTAACATCTTAAGCGCCCTCGACCTTTATGGTTGAGGGCGTTTTGCTATGAACGCCATCACCATTTTCCCCTCGATTATAAAACTTGAGTTATTCAGTAGTCTCCCCTCTTGCAACTCACACCCAAAACTGCCTAACGAAAAGTTATTAATTTTCAATCATATTGCTATCAGGATTTACATTTTTTCGCTGTGCTAGAAAGGGCGCATTTATGTTAGCTCGTTCAGGGAAGGTAAGCATGGCTACGAAGAAGAGAAGTGGAGAAGAAATAAATGACCGACAAATCTTATGCGGGATGGGAATTAAACTACGCCGCTTAACTGCGGGTATCTGCCTGATAACTCAACTTGCGTTCCCTATGGCTGCGGCAGCACAAGGTGTGGTAAACACCGCAACCCAACAACCAGTTCCTGCACAAATTGCCATTGCAAATGCCAATACGGTGCCCTACACCCTTGGAGCGCTGGAATCGGCCCAAAGCGTTGCCGAACGTTTCGGTATTTCGGTGGCTGAGTTACGCAAACTCAACCAGTTTCGTACGTTTGCTCGAGGTTTTGATAATGTCCGCCAGGGTGATGAACTGGATGTCCCGGCACAAGTTAGTGAAAATAATTTAACCCCGCCACCGGGTAATAGCAGTGGCAACCTTGAGCAACAGATAGCCAGTACTTCACAGCCAATCGGGTCTCTGCTCGCCGAAGATATGAACAGCGAGCAAGCGGCAAATATGGCGCGTGGATGGGCCTCTTCTCAGGCTTCAGGCGCAATGACAGACTGGTTAAGCCGCTTCGGTACCGCAAGAATCACGCTGGGCGTGGATGAAGATTTTAGCCTGAAGAACTCCCAGTTCGATTTTCTCCATCCGTGGTATGAAACGCCTGATAATCTCTTTTTCAGTCAGCATACTCTCCATCGTACTGACGAGCGTACGCAGATTAACAACGGCTTAGGTTGGCGTCATTTCACTCCCACATGGATGTCGGGCATCAACTTCTTTTTCGACCACGATCTTAGCCGTTACCACTCCCGCGCCGGCATTGGCGCGGAGTACTGGCGCGACTATCTAAAATTAAGCAGTAACGGCTATTTGCGACTGACCAACTGGCGCAGCGCACCTGAACTGGACAACGATTATGAAGCCCGCCCGGCCAATGGCTGGGATGTACGCGCAGAAGGCTGGCTACCCGCCTGGCCGTACCTTGGCGGTAAACTGGTCTATGAACAGTATTATGGCGATGAAGTGGCCCTGTTCGATAAAGACGATCGGCAAAGTAATCCTCATGCCATAACCGCTGGACTTAACTATACCCCCTTCCCGCTGATGACCTTCAGCGCGGAGCAACGCCAGGGTAAACAGGGCGAAAATGACACCCGTTTTGCCGTCGATTTTACCTGGCAACCTGGCAGCGCAATGCAGAAACAGCTTGACCCGAATGAAGTCGCTGCACGGCGTAGCCTTGCAGGCAGCCGTTATGATCTGGTGGATCGCAACAACAACATCGTTCTGGAATACCGCAAAAAAGAACTGGTTCGCCTGACCCTGACAGACCCCGTGACAGGGAAGTCAGGAGAAGTGAAATCATTGGTTTCGTCGCTACAAACCAAATATGCCCTGAAAGGCTATAACGTCGAAGCCACCGCTCTGGAAGCTGCCGGTGGCAAAGTGGTCACAACGGGTAAAGATATTCTGGTTACCCTGCCGGCTTACCGGTTCACCAGTACGCCAGAAACCGATAACACCTGGCCGATTGAAGTCACCGCCGAAGATGTCAAAGGCAATTTGTCGAATCGTGAACAGAGCATGGTGGTCGTTCAGGCACCTACGCTAAGCCAGAAAGATTCCTCGGTATCGTTAAGTACCCAAACATTGAACGCGGATTCCCATTCAACCGCCACACTGACTTTTATTGCGCATGATGCAGCAGGTAATCCTGTTGTCGGGCTGGTGCTCTCGACGCGTCACGAAGGTGTTCAGGACATCACCCTTTCTGAATGGAAAGATAATGGTGACGGAAGCTATACCCAGATCCTGACCACAGGAGCGATGTCTGGCACGCTGACGCTGATGCCACAGCTGAATGGTGTGGATGCGGCTAAAGCCCCCGCCGTGGTGAATATCATTTCTATTTCGTCATCCCGAACTCACTCGTCAATTAAAATTGATAAAGACCGTTATCTCTCCGGCAATCCTATCGAGGTGACGGTAGAACTGAGAGATGAAAATGACAAACCTGTTAAGGAGCAAAAACAGCAACTGAATAACGCAGTCAGCATCGACAACGTGAAACCTGGTGTCACTACAGACTGGAAAGAAACCGCAGATGGCGTCTATAAGGCAACCTATACCGCCTATACCAAAGGCAGTGGGCTTACTGCGAAGCTATTAATGCAAAACTGGAATGAAGATTTGCATACCGCTGGTTTTATCATCGACGCCAACCCGCAGTCAGCAAAAATTGCGACATTATCTGCCAGCAATAATGGTGTGCTCGCCAATGAGAATGCAGCAAACACCGTCTCGGTCAATGTCGCTGATGAAGGAAGCAACCCAATCAATGATCATACCGTCACGTTTGCGGTATTAAGCGGATCGGCAACTTCCTTCAACAATCAAAACACCGCAAAAACGGATGTTAATGGTCTGGCGACTTTTGATCTGAAAAGTAGTAAGCAGGAAGACAACACGGTTGAAGTCACCCTTGAAAATGGCGTGAAACAAACGTTAATCGTCAGTTTTGTCGGCGACTCGAGTACCGCGCAGGTTGAGCTGCAGAAGTCGAAAAATGAAGTGGTCGCTGACGGCAATGATAGCGCCACAATGACCGCGACAGTCCGGGATGCAAAAGGCAACCTGCTCAATGACGTCAAGGTCACTTTCAATGTTAATTCAGCAGAGGCGAAACTGAGCCAAACAGAAGTGAATAGCCACGACGGGATCGCCACAGCTACGCTGACCAGTTTGAAAAATGGTGATTATAGGGTTACGGCCTCTGTGAGCTCTGGTTCTCAGGCTAATCAACAGGTGATTTTTATCGGTGATCAAAGTACTGCTGCCCTGACCCTCAGTGTGCCTTCAGGTGATATCACCGTCACCAACACAGCTCCGCTACATATGACTGCAACCTTGCAGGATAAAAATGGCAACCCATTAAAAGATAAAGAAATCACCTTCTCTGTGCCAAACGACGTCGCAAGTCGGTTCTCGATTAGCAACAGCGGAAAAGGCATGACGGATAGCAACGGGACTGCAATCGCCTCCCTGACCGGCACGTTAGCGGGCACGCATATGATCACGGCTCGTCTGGCTAACAGCAATGTCAGCGATACACAGCCAATGACGTTTGTGGCGGATAAAGACAGAGCGGTTGTCGTTCTGCAAACATCGAAAGCGGAAATCATTGGGAATGGCGTGGATGAGACAACTCTGACAGCAACAGTGAAAGATCCGTCGAATCATCCGGTGGCGGGGATAACGGTCAACTTCACCATGCCACAGGACGTTGCGGCAAACTTTACCCTTGAAAATAACGGTATTGCCATCACTCAGGCCAATGGGGAAGCGCATGTCACGCTGAAAGGTAAAAAAGCGGGCACGCATACGGTTACCGCAACGCTGGGTAATAACAATACCAGTGATTCGCAGCCGGTAACATTTGTGGCGGACAAAGCCTCGGCTCAGGTTGTCCTGCAGATATCAAAAGATGAGATCACAGGTAATGGCGTCGATAGCGCAACGCTAACTGCAACGGTTAAAGATCAGTTCGACAATGAGGTGAATAATCTTCCGGTAACATTCAGCTCAGCCTCTTCAGGACTCACCCTGACCCCGGGAGTGAGTAATACCAATGAGTCTGGCATCGCGCAGGCCACTATCGCAGGCGTTGCCTTTGGTGAGCAGACGGTCACGGCATCACTGGCTAATAATGGTGCCAGCGACAACAAAACTGTGCATTTTATTGGCGACACAGCGGCGGCAAAAATTATCGAGTTGACGCCTGTCCCAGACAGCATAATCGCCGGTACCCCGCAGAACAGCACCGGCAGCGTCATCACCGCCACAGTCGTTGATAATAATGGCTTTCCGGTGAAAGGTGTGACTGTGAACTTCACCAGCCGAACAAACTCTGCCGAAATGACGAATGGCGGCCAAGCCGTAACGAACGAACAGGGTAAGGCAACCGTCACTTATACCAATACCCGCTCCTCGATAGAATCAGGAGCGAGACCGGATACCGTTGAGGCCAGTCTGGAAAATGGTAACTCCACGCTTAGCACATCAATTAATGTCAACGCGGATGCGTCTACAGCACATCTCACCTTGCTACATGCACTTTTTGATACAGTCTCCGCAGGCGAGACAACCAGTCTGTATATTGAGGTGAAGGATAATTACGGCAATGGTGTACCCCAGCATCAGGTAACCCTCAGCGTTTCACCAAGTGAAGGCGTGACCCTCAGTAATAACGGTATATATACTACCAACTACTACGGCTATTTTTACGCAAGCTTTACCGCTACAAAAGCCGGGGTTTATCAAGTGACGGCAACCCTCGACAATGGCGATTCGATGCAACAAACAGTGACCTATGTGCCGAACGTCGCGAATGCTGAAATCACGCTGGCAGCCTCGAAGGATCCGGTGATTGCCGACAATAACGATCTCACAACACTAACAGCAACAGTCGCTGATACAGAGGGCAATGCGATAGCCAACACTGAGGTAACATTTACTCTGCCGGAAGATGTGAGGGCGAACTTCACGCTGAGCGATGGCGGTAAAGCGATTACTGATACTGAAGGCAAAGCGAAAGTCACGCTGAAAGGTTTAAAAGCAGGCGCTCATACTGTTACAGCATCGATGGCTGGCAGTAAGAGTGGACAACTGGTGGTGAACTTTACTGCGGATACGCTCACTGCGCAGGTTAATCTTAACGTTACCGAGGACAATTTCATCGCCAATAACATTGGGATGACCAAGCTGCAGGCAACAGTGACTGATGGAAACGGCAACCCATTCGCCAATGAGGCGGTGACATTCACGCTACCGGCAGATGTGAGCGCAAGCTTCACTCTCGGACAAGGCGGTTCCGCCATTACTGATATCAACGGCAAGGCTGAAGTTACACTGAGCGGTACCAAATCCGGCACCTATCCCGTGACAGTTAGCGTGATCAATTATGGTGTCAGTGATACGAAACAGGTGACTTTGATTGCCGATGCTGGTACCGCAACACTAGCCTCCTTAACCTCTGTATACTCATTCGTCGTCAGCACGACCGAGGGCGCGACCATGACTGCAAGCGTCACTGACGCTAACGGCAACCCGGTAGAAGGCATAAAAGTTAATTTCCGCGGAACCTCCGTCACGCTAAGCAGCACCAGCGTTGAAACGGATGATCAGGGTTTCGCTGAAATTCTTGTGACAAGCACCGAAGTCGGACTGAAAACAGTTTCAGCCTCTCTGGCAGATAAACCTACTGAAGTCATATCGCGATTACTGAATGCAAAAGCAGATATTAATTCTGCAACGATTACCAGTCTGGAGATACCTGAAGGTCAGCTAATGGTCGCACAAGACGTAGCAGTTAAAGCTCACGTCAACGACCAGTTTGGCAACCCGATTCTTAATGAATCTGTAACATTCAGTGCAGAGCCACCAGAGCACATGACCATCAGCCAAAATATTGTCTCTACTGATACGCATGGTATAGCCGAGGTCTCCATGACGCCCGAAAGAAACGGTTCGTATATGGTGAAAGCATCCCTGGCGAATGGAGCCTCACTTGAGAAACAACTGGAGGCTATTGATGAAAAACTGACACTCACGGCGTCCAGTCCGCTTATCGGTGTCTATGCCCCTACAGGCACTACTCTGACGGCAACGCTAACCTCTGCAAATGGCACTCCAGTGGAGGGTCAGGTCATCAACTTTAGCGTAACGCCAGAAGGGGCGACGTTAAGTGGCGGAAAAGTGAGAACTAACTCTTCAGGTCAGGCTCCGGTCGTTCTGACCAGCAATAAAGTCGGTACATATACGGTGACTGCATCGTTCCATAACGGCGTAACAATACAGACACAGACAACCGTGAAAGTCACTGGCAACTCAAGCACCGCACATGTTGCTAGCTTTATCGCTGATCCATCGACTATCGCCGCCACCAACAGTGATTTAAGTACCTTAAAGGCAACGGTTGAGGATGGCAGTGGTAACCTGATCGAAGGTCTCACTGTGTACTTCGCCTTAAAAAGCGGCTCTGCCACATTAACGTCATTAACAGCGGTGACCGATCAAAACGGAATCGCGACAACAAGCGTGAAAGGAGCGATGACAGGTAGCGTCACGGTAAGCGCAGTCACGACCGCTGGTGGAATGCAAACAGTAGATATAACGCTGGTGGCAGGCCCGGCAGACGCCTCGCAGTCCGTCCTTAAGAACAATCGGTCCTCACTGAAAGGGGACTTTACCGATAGTGCTGAGCTACATCTTGTTTTGCACGATATATCAGGCAATCCGATCAAAGTTTCTGAAGGGATGGAATTTGTGCAATCAGGTACTAACGTGCCCTATATGAAAATTAGCGCAATTGATTACAGTCAAAATATCAACGGTGATTACAAAGCCACCATTACAGGCGGCGGAGAGGGTATCGCAACGCTGATCCCTGTATTGAATGGTGTTCATCAAGCTGGTCTGAGTACCACAATACAATTCACTCGCGCAGAAGACAAAATAATGAGCGGTACAGTATCAGTCAATGGTACTGACCTACCGACAACTACATTCCCTTCGCAGGGGTTCACCGGGGCGTATTATCAGTTGAATAATGACAACTTTGCCCCAGGAAAAACGGCGGCTGATTATGAGTTTTCAAGCTCTGCCTCCTGGGTCGATGTTGATGCTACCGGTAAAGTGACATTTAAAAATGTCGGCAGCAATTGGGAAAGGATTACGGCGACGCCAAAATCAGGAGGCCCTAGCTATGTATACGAAATCCGTGTGAAGAGTTGGTGGGTGAACTCCGGCGATGCTTTCATGATATACAGCCTTGCTGAAAATTTTTGCAGTAGCAATGGCTACACACTTCCCCGTGCAGACCATTTAAACCATAGTCGTTCCCGAGGCATCGGGTCACTGTACAGTGAATGGGGAGATATGGGGCATTACACGACTGAAGCTGGTTTTCAATCAAATATGTATTGGTCATCTAGTCCCGCAAACTCAAGCGAACAATACGTAGTTTCCCTGGCAACAGGTGATCAAAGCGTATTTGAAAAGCTTGGGTTTGCTTATGCGACATGTTATAAAAACCTGTGATTTTCCGTTATAATTTCTTAAAGAGTGCTCCATTCGGAGCACTCTTTTTTACATTCCCTCTATAGAGCTTGCCCTTCTCTCACAGAAAATGAATAAATAAAACTGCTGCACCGCAAGAATCGCGTTCGATGTGACTATGATCGTATCCGGTGAGTACAGCTTTGATCCAAAGGCTGGTTTTCTGTGATGATTGACCAGCCTCAGAGTATTGATGACACCACCGTTCATAACAGATCGGCATTACTATGCATAAGTACTGTCTCATATTCTCGCCAAAACACTTTTTAATGCCTTTGCGAATTCATCCAGACTTATATTGTCAATTTTTTGCCCAACGACGACTGACTCCGAAACATCGGCCATTGCGGGCCATCGCGTTTTGTAATCAGCATAAATTGCAACAACGGGAGTATTATAGGCACTTGCCATATGTAATATTGAGGTGTCAGGAGTTATTGCGATATAAGCATCTTTTATGATTGCTGCTGAACGTTTAATCGAGGGTGATAAGGATAAACGGTAGACATTATTATAACAATCCACTAATACCCTGGCTTTATCTTCCCCTTTTGGTCCATGAACGATCACTATTGGTATATCTGTTTCACTTTGAATTTTTGCTATTAGATTTTCTGCAATCGATAATGAAAATGTACGTTCCTGCGAGCTACCTTCTAAATTAAGCGCAATGTAAGATCCTAACGATCGCATTTCCTCGCGCACCTCATCGAGTACATCCTCACTTAGTGGCAATTCATATATTGGCCTGACTGCTGGAAAACCCGCCTCACGCATCATAAATGCCCATGTCATGGGTACAGGAGTCCGGAGATTCTGATCCATCCGGGACGCGTTCTTGCACAAAGGGGAGTAGCACTTCATGGTTAAACCAACAACCTGAAAATTCGTTTTTGCTTTCAACTGACTGATAAATATCATCGTTTTCAGGTTCTTTTTACGCATCGCCTCTATACAAAGATCCGGCGTACCGTATTGCTGTGTTATGTTCTTTGCTAAATCTTTTATTTCTTTTAATGTTGCGTGATCCTGCATAGTCATTGTGACTAATGTTAATTTAGTCTTTTCAAGTTTAAGTGCATTAAACACTTCTAAATTAATTGTCGACGTAACAATTAAAAGATGCTTAATTTTATGCAATTCAAGCGCCCGAATAACAGGAAAGATGGCCATAGCATCGCCAATCTGGTCGGGAATATGGATGACAACAAAGTCTGTTTTTTCAATATTGAAATTATAAGCTTTATAATCGTAGTAACTAAATGCAATACGTCTCAACAATGATGCTAAAAACATACCTAACCTCGCCTCCCTACTGGTTATAATGCAATGCAGTCTATCAGACTCATCAGGGTGCCATTTTGTGCATATGCGGACTTTTATGTTTCATATCTCTAACCTGTGGGTCCTCTGCTTAATCCTTAAACAACACCAGCAACTCCTGCGCTTTCATCTTCCAGCGAATTTTTCATGTTGCCGCTAATCAGCCATAAAATCATTTGCAGATGCGCTCTGTCGAGGTAGTCTCATAAGGTTCGTTTATAGATCGACGGCAATGTGAGTTACCTTTTCCATACTAATTATAAAAAGACAGTACAAACAGGATCATTATGGACTCCACGCTCATCTCCACTCGTCCCGATGAAGGGACGCTTTCGTTAAGTCGCGCCCGACGAGCTGCGTTAGGCAGCTTCGCTGGTGCCGTCGTCGACTGGTATGATTTTTTACTCTATGGCATCACCGCCGCACTGGTGTTTAATCGCGAGTTTTTCCCGCAAGTAAGCCCGGCGATGGGAACGCTCGCCGCATTTGCCACCTTTGGCGTCGGATTCCTTTTCCGTCCGCTCGGCGGTGTCATTTTCGGTCACTTTGGCGACCGACTGGGACGTAAGCGCATGTTAATGCTGACCGTCTGGATGATGGGCATCGCGACAGCCTTGATTGGTATTCTTCCTTCATTCTCGACCATTGGGTGGTGGGCACCTATTTTGCTGGTGACACTGCGTGCCATTCAGGGATTTGCCGTCGGCGGCGAATGGGGAGGCGCGGCGTTGCTTTCCGTTGAAAGTGCACCGAAAAATAAAAAAGCCTTTTACAGTAGCGGTGTACAAGTTGGCTACGGTGTAGGTTTACTGCTTTCAACCGGACTGGTTTCATTGATCAGTATGATGACGACTGACGAACAGTTTTTAAGCTGGGGCTGGCGCATTCCTTTCCTGTTTAGCATCGTACTGGTACTGGGAGCATTGTGGGTGCGCAATGGCATGGAGGAGTCCGCGGAATTTGAACAACAGCAACATTATCAAGCTGCCGCGAAAAAACGCATCCCGGTTATCGAAGCGCTGTTACGACATCCCGGTGCTTTCCTGAAGATTATTGCGCTACGACTGTGCGAATTGCTGACGATGTACATCGTTACTGCCTTTGCACTTAATTATTCAACCCAGAATATGGGGTTACCGCGCGAACTTTTCCTCAATATTGGTTTGCTGGTAGGTGGATTAAGCTGCTTGACAATTCCCTGTTTTGCCTGGCTTGCCGATCGTTTTGGTCGCCGCAGGGTTTATATCACAGGTGCGTTAATCGGAACGTTGAGCGCATTTCCTTTCTTTATGGCGCTTGAAGCACAATCTATTTTCTGGATAGTTTTCTTCTCCATAATGCTGGCAAACATTGCGCATGACATGGTGGTGTGTGTGCAACAACCGATGTTTACCGAAATGTTTGGTGCCAGTTATCGCTATAGTGGTGCTGGAGTCGGTTATCAGGTCGCCAGTGTGGTTGGCGGTGGATTTACACCTTTTATTGCCGCTGCACTCATCACTTACTTTGCCGGGAACTGGCATAGCGTCGCCATTTATTTGCTGGCTGGATGTCTGATTTCCGCAATGACCGCTTTGTTGATGAAAGACAATCAACGCGCTTGATAGTCTGGCGAAGATCATCCGATCTTCGCCTTACACTTTTGTTTCACATTCCTGTGACATACTATCGGATGTGCGGTAATTGTATGGAACAGGAGACACACATGAATAATAAGGGCTCCGGTCTGACCCCAGCTCAGGCACTGGATAAACTCGACGCGCTGTATGAGCAATCTGTAGTCGCATTACGCAACGCCATTGGCAACTATATTACAAGTGGCGAATTACCTGATGAAAACGCCCGCAAACAAGGTCTTTTTGTCTATCCATCACTGACCGTAACCTGGGACGGTAGCACAACCAATCCCCCCAAAACGCGCGCATTTGGTCGTTTTACTCACGCAGGCAGCTACACCACCACGATTACTCGCCCTACTCTCTTTCGTTCGTATCTCAATGAACAACTTACGTTGCTGTATCAGGATTATGGTGCGCATATCTCAGTGCAACCCTCGCAGCATGAAATCCCTTATCCTTATGTCATCGATGGCTCTGAATTGACACTTGATCGCTCAATGAGCGCTGGGTTAACTCGCTACTTCCCGACAACAGAACTGGCGCAAATTGGCGATGAAACTGCAGACGGCATTTATCATCCAACTGAATTCTCCCCGCTATCGCATTTTGATGCGCGCCGCGTCGATTTTTCCCTTGCACGGTTGCGCCATTATACCGGTACGCCAGTTGAACATTTTCAGCCGTTCGTCTTGTTTACCAACTACACACGTTATGTGGATGAATTCGTTCGTTGGGGATGCAGCCAGATCCTCGATCCTGATAGTCCCTACATTGCCCTTTCTTGTGCTGGCGGGAACTGGATCACCGCCGAAACCGAAGCGCCAGAAGAAGCCATTTCCGACCTTGCATGGAAAAAACATCAGATGCCAGCATGGCATTTAATTACCGCCGATGGTCAGGGTATTACTCTGGTGAATATTGGCGTGGGACCGTCAAATGCTAAAACCATCTGCGATCATCTGGCAGTGCTACGCCCGGATGTCTGGTTGATGATTGGTCACTGTGGCGGATTACGTGAAAGTCAGGCCATTGGCGATTATGTACTTGCACACGCTTATTTACGCGATGACCACGTTCTTGATGCGGTTCTGCCGCCCGATATTCCTATTCCGAGCATTGCTGAAGTGCAACGTGCGCTTTATGACGCCACCAAGCTGGTGAGCGGCAGGCCCGGTGAGGAAGTCAAACAGCGGCTACGTACTGGTACTGTGGTAACCACAGATGACAGGAACTGGGAATTACGTTACTCAGCTTCTGCACTTCGTTTTAACTTAAGCCGGGCCGTAGCAATTGATATGGAAAGTGCAACCATTGCCGCGCAAGGATATCGTTTCCGCGTGCCATACGGGACACTACTGTGTGTTTCAGATAAACCGTTGCATGGCGAGATTAAACTTCCCGGCCAGGCTAACCGTTTTTATGAAGGCGCTATTTCCGAACATCTGCAAATTGGCATTCGGGCGATCGATTTGCTGCGCGCAGAAGGCGACCGACTGCATTCGCGTAAATTACGAACCTTTAATGAGCCGCCGTTCCGATAATAAGTTCTGAACCTTCTTATCAGAAATAGATGTGAAGGAGTAAGTAAGACACCTGGCAAATAGCCTGCAATAATCGTGGGCTGTTTGCTTCCTTGGGCGGATACGTGTTTTATTATCGTCTTAATGATTTCCACATATTAAAAGCAAGTATGCTTTCAAAACACAATTATAAAAAATCCCGCCAACAATATAAGTTTTTATAAAATTAAATATAAGATTATGGCTTTAGAATATTTTTATTTCTAATAGACGAGATTTTTCCTGTTATGATATAATATGCCGAATTAACACATGTTAACGATTTACCAGTAATGTAAATAAATTTTCGAGGAGATCATTCCAGTGGGACGTAAATGGGCCAATATTGTTGCTAAAAAAACGGCTAAAGACGGTGCAACGTCTAAAATTTATGCAAAATTCGGTGTAGAAATCTATGCTGCTGCTAAACAAGGTGAACCCGATCCAGAATTAAACACATCTTTAAAATTCGTTATTGAACGTGCAAAGCAGGCACAAGTTCCAAAGCACGTTATTGATAAAGCAATTGATAAAGCCAAAGGCGGCGGAGATGAAACGTTCGTGCAGGGACGTTATGAAGGCTTTGGTCCTAATGGCTCAATGATTATCGCCGAGACATTGACTTCAAATGTTAACCGTACGATTGCTAACGTTCGCACAATTTTCAATAAAAAAGGCGGCAATATCGGAGCGGCAGGTTCTGTCAGCTATATGTTTGACAATACGGGTGTGATTGTATTTAAAGGATCAGACCCTGACCATATTTTTGAAATTTTACTTGAAGCTGAAGTTGATGTTCGTGATGTGACTGAAGAAGAAGGTAACATTGTTATTTATACCGAACCTACTGACCTTCATAAAGGAATCGCGGCTCTAAAAGCAGCTGGAATCACTGAGTTCTCAACAACAGAATTAGAAATGATTGCGCAATCTGAAGTTGAGCTTTCCCCAGAAGATTTAGAAATCTTTGAAGGGCTTGTTGATGCCCTTGAAGATGACGACGATGTACAAAAAGTTTATCATAACGTCGCAAATCTCTAATTATATTTTAAAGAAATCTGTCTTTACGGCAGATTTCTTTAATCTCATATAATTCTTATAAAAAATATAATATTCAACTCGTCATATTGATTATACCCCACTCGTTCCCAGAGAAATAATATTTATTAAAATTCCAGTTCTTCTTTTTCTGATTACAGAAGGCAAAGTGGCAATTACGCATAGTTTCCCGATAAAGACGCGATAGCGACATCCCGCATAAGGCATTTTTCTCTTTATCTTTGTACGGTACTTCATGGAACAGAGTTTTTGACCTTGCGAATCGTGATGTCTGTTGGGGGGGCAACTTGCTCACTGAAGCGTGAGACTCGATTAAGCGCACGAAACACAGAAATCAAAAAAACCGGTCACTTTTTTACAAGGTAACCGGGTAAAAATAATTTTTATTTTTTTAACTGTTTTGAGACTCATAGAGATGTCTCAAAACTAAAATTTGGCTCCTCTGACTGGACTCGAACCAGTGACATACGGATTAACAGTCCGCCGTTCTACCGACTGAACTACAGAGGAATCGTGAGAACGAGGCGAATATTAGCGATGCCCACCCATAATGTCAAAGCCTGTTTTTTAAATTTGAAATCGTTTGCTGAAATAATCTGCATTTTGTCGTTTATTCCGACACAGCTGGCTTTTTTTCACACTTTTGCGGTTCGGATCGAGGGTATTTCCACAGCCAACGTCCAGTAACCATTCGCCAGTAAAACAGCACGGCCCGCACAGCCCAGTCGGCAAACATTCCCATCCAGACACCAACCACACCCCAGCCAAGCATGATGCCCAGCACATAACCGACGACAACCCGGCAACCCCACATGCTCAACATAGAAACCCACATGGCGTAACGGGCATCGCGAGCACCTTTAAATCCAGCGGGTAGCACCCATGAGGCGGACCAAATAGGCATAAATAAAGCATTTAGCCAAATCAGAATCACAACGACATGTTTAACCTGTGGATCCTGGGTGTAAAACGATGCCATAACCCCGGCAAAGGGAGCCGTTAGCCAGGCGATGGCCGTTAATCCAAGAGTGGAAAGCCAGAACACATGCCGCAACTGAATCTCTGCTTGCGCTATCTGCCCTACCCCCAACCTTCGGCCTGTAATGATCGTAGAAGCAGAGCCGAGCGCACTTCCGGGTAAGTTGATAAGAGCCGCAATTGAAAACGCGATAAAATTTCCGGCAATAACACTGGTCCCCATCCCGGCAACGAACATTTGGGTTAATAACCGACCACTGGTAAATAACACTGATTCGACACTCGCTGGAATACCAATCCCCATGACTTCCCAGATAATGCTAAAATTCAGCGGTTTAAAATAGCTCTTTAACGAAATCCTTAGCGCAGGATTAAAACCAATCGCCAGCACCCACAAAATTGCAACTGCGCCAATATAACGAGAAATGGTTAAACCCAACCCAGCCCCGACAAATCCCAGTCCCGGCCAGGAGAAAAGGCCGTAAATCAATATGCCGCTAATAATAATATTAAGAATATTCAGGCTACCGTTAATCAGTAGCGGTATTTTCGTATTCCCTGCACCACGAAGTGCCCCGCTACCAATCAAAGTGATGGCAGCTGCTGGATAACTGAGTACCGTCAGCTCCAGATAAGTCAACGCCAGTGCTTTAACTTCTGTCGTGGCATCACCCGCGACGAAATCAATAATTTGTTCGCCAAAATGATGAATAAGCGTTGCCAACAGTACGGCAAACAACGTCATGATCACCAATGACTGCCGCGTCGCCACCCTCGCTCGTCGTCGATCCCGCTTACCGAGACTAAATGCCACAACGACAGTAGTACCAAGATCGATAGCTGCAAAAAAAGCCATAATGACCATATTGAAGCTGTCCGCCAATCCCACGCCGGCCATCGCATCTTTTCCCAGCCAGCTGACCAGAAAAGTGCTCAGGACACCCATCAACAGGACACAGGCATTCTCCATGAAGATAGGAACAGCAAGCGGGGTTATCTCGCGCCAGAACAACACTTTGTAGCTCTTGCGTTTAGCGTGCCAGCGAGTGCCGTGAACAACCTGGCGTAAAGCAGAGGAGATATTCAAAGCCGACCTTAATTGCAGAAAGTGAAACCACATTTCAAATAATGAGGGAGAATCAGCAAAGCTGCAAAGATTTTCGCCAACAAATTGTCTGCAAATGCAACAAACTGTTGATAGAAACGGCAAACAGTTGGGGAATTTAAAAATCGGGTTTGACAAAAGATTTTTCGCCGTTAAGATGTGCCTCAACAGCCTCAACAGCGATTCCTCTGTAGTTCAGTCGGTAGAACGGCGGACTGTTAATCCGTATGTCACTGGTTCGAGTCCAGTCAGAGGAGCCAAATTTCTGAAAAGCCCGCTTTTATAGCGGGCTTTTTGCTATATCTGATAATCAATTTCCTCTTCACTGTTTTCCATCACCTGCCGCTTGATATCCTCAACTGACAGTCCTGCATTACAAAGTTCCAGAAAGCGCCAGACATAGTTACGCTGAAGTTGTCCTCGCTTCAGTCCCAACCAGACAGTATTAGCATCGAAAAGATGCCGCATATCCAGACGGATTAAATTCTCTTCCTCTTGTTCGCCGCTGGATTGTTCGGCAACTAATCCGATCCCAAGCCCAAGAGCAACATAGGTTTTAATGACATCAGAATCCTGCGCACTTAATACAATATCTGCCAGCAAACCTTTGCGGGCAAATGCGTCATCAATACGTGAGCGCCCCGTAATCCCCTGTCGGTAAGTGATTAACGGCCACTTCGCTATTGATTCCAGCGTCAATGGTGAAATTTGCGTTAAGGGATGATCGAGTGGAACAAGCAAACTATGGTGCCAACGAAACCACGGGAAGGCGACGAGCTGCGGGTCATTACTCAAACGCTCGCTGGCGATACCAATATCAGCTTCGCTATTTTGCAACAACGTCGCAATTTCCTGTGGCGTCCCCTGGATTAGCTCGAGCCGTACCTCCGGGAAAAGTTCGCGAAAAGCTTTAATGACCTCTGGCAAGCTATAACGCGCCTGAGTATGCGTCGTTGCAATAGTGAGAACGCCAGACGTATCGTTGGTAAACAGGTCTGCAAGCCGACGAACATTACTGGCTTCATTCAGAATACGTTCTGCAATGACCAGTAATGCTTTGCCCGGTTCAGTCATGCCCAGCAGTCGCTTACCTCGTCGAACAAATATTTCGATACCAAGTTCATCCTCCAGTTCCCGAATATGACGGCTGACGCCGGACTGTGAGGTAAAAAGCATATTCGCAACCTCTGTCAGGTTGTAATCCTGACGTGCAGCCTCGCGGATTATCTTTAGTTGTTGGAAATTCACGGTAAACTCCGGGCAGTTCAGATTTCCCGTTATTGTTAAAGTCTAATGCCCGGCATAACAAATAATAAAAACCCGCATCTTATTCCATCCCGATATAACGCTTAGCTCACCAATTGCCACTGCCTTTTTTCCATCACTGGAGAACTAATCACTGACATTAACAACTCTTTCACTGCCTGTGCCTGTGGTGATAAGTTCGCTCTGGCGGGTAAATTTAATGACAAAGAGAGACTCATGGAAGGCGTGGTAATGCGTGACATCCAACCATTTACTGCGCCACATAACGAACGCGCGGCCGATTCGGGTAATACTGCAACGCCCATGCCGCTGGCAATCGCTGCGGTAAGCGTGGCAATAGACTCAATTTCACCAATGACTTTTGCCGTGAGCCGCCGTAGGGAAAAAGCCTCATC
Source organism: Escherichia sp. S10b (assembly GCF_028421345.1). Taxonomy (NCBI): domain Bacteria; kingdom Pseudomonadati; phylum Pseudomonadota; class Gammaproteobacteria; order Enterobacterales; family Enterobacteriaceae; genus Escherichia; species Escherichia sp. S10b. Next base: position 38,750 of record NZ_JAHZSO010000163.1, on the reverse strand, counting down.
AACACGAAGCCTAACAGCACTGTAATCACTGGGGAGAAAGAGGTTCATTTGCGCAATAGCATTAACATCAACGCTTTGCCCCGGACAATCTTGAGTTCCTACCAGGAAAAGATCTTCTTTCAGCAAAGCCTGACTGGATACACCAGCCACAGGGGAATGCTCATAAATCACCGCCATATCGAGTTGGTGATTTATCAGTTTTTCGTTAAGCACTGCACCGCTATTTTCATGAAGATAGATAACGATCTCCGGGAATTCAGCTCGAACCGCCTGTAATAAGGGCATGGTGATGGATGACGCAGCGGTTCCTGGCGCAAAGCCAATCGAGACTTGCCCCGATAATGCCTGACCAACGTTATGCACCGCCAGTTGGGCCTGCTCACACTGACGTAAAATGGCCCGCGCATGGGTATAGAGAATTTTTCCGGCGTCTGTTGGCGTAACGCCCCGTTTTGTGCGAATCAAAAGCTGTTGATTTAACTCACCTTCCAGTGTGGCAACCTGCTGGCTGAGCGCTGGTTGTGCGATATGCAATACTTCAGCAGCCTGGGTCAGGCTACCAATATCTACAATTTTTACGAAGTATTTCAGGCGTCTGAAGTTCATGTTGCCTCCGGTTTTTAAGAATCGGCCCAAGTGCCGCCATTACTTACAACCAGATTGCAAGATGCTTGCCAGTTTTATTTTGGTGTTGATGTACAAGCTAACCAACTGTCAAATAAGAGATTATGATAGATTCGTCATTTGCTCCTTTAATCAGCTGTCGCGTTCCCCTGCCCTATAAAAGGAGGGTATGCACCACGATGGTTCATTACCCAATAAGATTGAAAGCTCACCACTTTGTTGAAATTGACAGCAAACAAACAAAAAAATGCATTTCACCCTTTGACATCACCATGCACTGCCATTAATATGCGCCCCGTTCACACGATTCCTCTGTAGTTCAGTCGGTAGAACGGCGGACTGTTAATCCGTATGTCACTGGTTCGAGTCCAGTCAGAGGAGCCAAATTCAAAAAAGCCTGCTTTCTAGCAGGCTTTTGCTTTCTAATTACCAACGCTCTTAAAACATCTGTCTTGAACCAGAACTAATTTGCACAGGCATTCCCGATCGACGTTGCAACGCAGCATTTGCGCGATTTACATCAACTTCTTGCCCGTTGATAAACGCCCGCAAAGATGGGGTTACCGGCAATGGCACTTTTCGGTCAGACTCATATTCTGCACGATTGCGCGACAACGGCTCATGAACTTCCAGCCAGTTCGAGCCATCTGGTTCAGTGGTGTATTTTACTGGCTGGTCGATAATTTGCACACGCGTCCCAACAGGAACATTATCAAACAGATATTTGATATCGTCATTGCGCAGACGAATACAGCCCTGACTTACCCGGAGCCCAATACCAAAATTGGCATTGGTACCATGGATGGCATACAACCTGCCAATATAAATCGCGTACAGCCCCATGGGATTATCGGGGCCCGCAGGAACAAATGCGGGCAAACTCTCCCCTCGTTTCGCATATTCGCGCCGAGTGTTCGGCGTTGGCGTCCAGGTTGGAGCTTCTTGTTTACGTTCAACGGTAGTCACCCAGTTACGCGGGGTTTCTCGCCCAGCCTGGCCGATACCAATAGGAAAGACTTCCACAGTATTACTGTCTGGTGGGTAGTAATAAAGACGCATCTCAGCGACGTTAACAACAATCCCTTTACGAACAGTGTCGGGCAAAATCAGTTGCTGCGGAATGGTGAGTTGCGAGCCAGACTTCGGCAAAAAAACATCAGCGCCCGGGTTCGCTTCCAGCATGTTACTTAACCCTTGCCCGTATTGTGCGGCAAAAGTCTCCAGCGGCTGGGTATTGTGATCAGGAACAGTTACAGTAAACGACTGCCCCACTAAACGGCTACCCTCTGGAGGTAATGGATAAGTTACCGCCAGGCTAGTATGGCTGGCAAAAAGCAGAGCAAATGAGCAAAGAATATTTACACGACGCATCATGTCCCTTTCCTATGTCGCGAAAGCTATCCGTTAAGTATAGCTTTTATCAGACTTTTCGTTTTTAACTGTTCAAATCAGAAGTCGTATTCCCCGGTAGAACAATATTACTGGCAGCAAGTTCGCCCATGTTGTTGTATATCGCACAGGCAGCTTCGATGATGGGCATCGCCAGAGCTGCGCCACTCCCCTCACCTAAACGCATCTCCATATTGAGATAAGGCTCCAGCCCCAAATGCGAGAGCGCTATACGCGCGCCTTTTTCTGCCGACAGGTGAGAAGGAATGAGATACGGTTTGATCGCAGGAGACATCTGGCAGGCTGCGAGCGCAGCAGCATAAGAAAGAAATCCATCCAGCAACACGGGTAAACCGCAGGAAGCAGCACCTAACATCACTCCAGCTATTCCGACCAAATCAAATCCACCCACTTTTGCCAGGACATCAACACCATCCTGAGGATTTGGTTGATTCAACGTAATCGCCCGACGCACAACATCAATTTTATTAGCCAGTTTATCTGTCGGCAGGTTTGCGCCAATCCCAACCACTTCTTCAGGATCCCGGCCAGTGATTGTGCTGACTATTGCTGCTGCCGGTGTCGTGTTTGCCATCCCCAGTTCACCTACACCAAACAGCGTGACACCGTTTTTTGCCAGCTCCTGCGTATAACATATGACGTCCAAAAGCAACTTTTCAGCCTGACGGCGACTCATTGCCGGAGCTGAAGCAATATTGCCGCTACCTCGTGCGACACGCATGTTGATAAGCCCGGGGATAGGCTCAGCAGTATCAATACCAACATCAATTACGTGGACGTTAGCGCCCGCTTGTTCTGCCAGCACACACACGCCGGTTGTTCCACGGGTCATATTTTCAGCCTGTATGGCTGTCACTTCTTTTGGAGAAATAGCGACCCCTTCCTCCCAGACGCCGTGATCGGCACACATAACCAGTACCGCTTTTTTGCCCACATGCGGTATGCCATTCAACCCCGGCATTCCTGCCAGTTGTATGGCAAGCGCCTCCAGCTTTCCCAGGCTACCAACAGGTTTGAGTAACCCGTCAATATGCCGTTGTGCACGCGACATAGCGGCAGAATCGATGGCTGGGATCGTATTCAGTAAATCGGCAAGTATTTGCATGTCACGTCTCTTTATAGCAGTGCCAGCAGGAAGACCAGTTCACCAAGCTCTATGGCTGCTCCCAGCGTATCGCCCGTTTGCCCACCCAGCGTACGTTTGAGAAGCTGACCGAGGATGAAAATCGCCACCATCGTCACCACCATAGCAGCCACACCATGCATACCCGGCAATAATACGGCAGCAAAAATAGCGGCTAAGCCGAGTGTGACGCAGGTTTGTCGCCCATCAATTTTGCCAATGAACACATTGCCAAGCCCTTCTTCCCGCGCATAACGATGACGATACATCAATAATGCGGCAGTCCCGCGGCTGACCGCACATGCTGCCGCCAGCGATGCAAGGATCGATTCGCCACGCAGAGCCAACTCGCTTAACACCAGAATCTTTGCCAGTACCACAAAAATCAATGCCAGACCGCCGTGGGTGCCTAAACGGCTATCACGCATGATTTCCAACATGCGATCGCGGCTACGTGCAGAAAATACGCCATCACAGGTATCAGCGAGGCCGTCCAGATGGAATCCCCCGGTCATCAGCACCAGCACAAGCACGCTAAACAGTGCCGCCAGTGGTGCGCCACACCATGCCTGCAGCACCATGAAGACCAGCCCGCTAATCGCGCCAAGCAATAATCCAATCAAAGGAAAAGTAATAATACCGCGAGAATAATGCTCGAAATCCAGTCCCTGGGACCAGCGACGCGGTACAGGCAGACGCGTAATAAATGAGAGCATCGCCCAAAATAATTTACTCATTTGATTTTTACTCCAATACCAGAAACCACCAGCCATACTTCATTTGCCGCAGCGGCCAACTGCTGATTTACCCGCCCGGCAATATCACGAAAATGTCGTGCCAGACGACTCTCCGGCACAATCCCCATTCCCACTTCGTTAGTCACTAATACAACCTTTGCGGGGCAACGTTGGCAGGCAGCAATCAACGACTGAATCTCAGCATTAATCGCCTGTTCCATCGCCTGATAATCCCATTCATCAGGGTCTTTATCGCCGCCATAATCAAACAACAGATTAGTCACCATTGTGGTAACGCATTCCAGCAACACAACCTCATTCGGGTTAATGTCTGCATGAATTAATTCATCAAGATGTTGCCAGCGCTCCACTGTGCGCCAGTGCTCCGGGCGGCCTTGCCGATGATGTTCTATCCGTGCAGCCATCTCATCATCAAGGATTTGCGAGGTAGCGATATACAGAACCTGTGAAGAGTCCCCAATAAGCGCCTCTGCGTGGCGACTCTTCCCGCTCCGTGCGCCCCCCGTCACCAAAATCATCATACCGACTCCTGATTCAAATGTATGATGGTATTCATTGAACAGAACAATGGATCCCCCACCGTTGCTGACCGCAAAACATTTACGCGATTAATACTGCGCGTAATATAATTAAAAATCCAGCATTCTCAATCCATTACGAAATAAGATGGCATTACGGAATAGCCAGACTTTCTCGTGTTAACGTCCGACAAAATGCGTCATTGACAGCGGTTTCTGTGGATTGACACATTTCATTCAGATAATGAATTAATGCTACTGCCGGACCAACCAGCAAACGGGCATTGTGTTCTGAAATCCAGGCTATTGATTCAACGTCAGCGACAGATCTGCGCTGTAAAAGAACTTGTAAAACAACGCAATAGAATTATCCGGAATGGTGGCGACTATGCACTAGAACACCACAATTTCGCTCTCTCGGTAAGGCACTGTCACAGCATTCAACAGAATGTGACTTGCCAGATTTATTAGCGCCACCAGATGTTTAACCGGGTAACCACGACCCAGTCGGGGATATATTCCATCTTCTCGCTGACATCATCAAGAATAAAAAGGTTTATCACACTCAGAGCAACGTTCTTCAGCAGGCGGGATAATTCTTCAACATTTAGAAGATGTGTTATTAAAGGCATACAAACTGGACGTATTGTATTTTCTTTTGGTGGTTGACCTAAGGTAGCAGTTTATCCTGATGCGCTGAGATTTCTGTAATATCTACGTCAACATTCTCCTCGAATAGAAAATGCAGCCCCGGCAAGTGATTCACATTTTTTAACAAAACGTTGTTAGCGTGCCATTTTCAGAAGCTCTCCAAGAAAGCGATTTCTTTTCTCAAATTCTGCATTCTCAGACACAGCTTTCTACTCCATGGCAATGGCCCAAATACGAAGTTGCTCAGGATCATTAGTGGTGCTGAGAAGTTAAATAACCATGCGGAGTACCACTCGTCATCACGTATTTATATATCATGAAGCTATTGTTGTGTTTTGTACATCAGTAGATGTATTCTGATATACTCCTTTTGCTAGACATAACCTTTCACCTGCTTGCAAAGCTTCTGTGTTCTGACATTGCCAAATTGTTGCAATTCTGTATCCAGCCTTCTTTCAGTCATAGCTTCGGGCCGCGATAAGACTCACTGATCTGACCCTGATTCCTCTTGCAGACTTTATAGACCAATTAAAATGCAGTTTCTGCAGGTCAACGTCTGACCATCATTGTCATCACTCTGGCCATTAGAGTAACCTTCTGCATTCATCCTTTTGTAAAAAGTTTATAGACTGGCCCCCTGAATCTCCAGACAACCAATATCACTTAAATAAGTGATAGTCCTGATACAAGTTTTTAGAGTAGTCATTAGTGAACAGATAATTGTTAACTTAGAACCAGTAAAATGCAAACGACGCACCACGCTGGGAAAATCGCTGCTATTCAGCAGAGTTTTGTACCGAGAATTGTGGCCAGCCACTTATTGCTCTCGCGTAAGCAGGTATCCCCATCGTTTACCAGTCCAGCACATCTTGTGGTCAGGCAGAAGAAGAGCAAACTGTTACTGGACTCACTGCATGCATGGTGGAGAAAAATGCCACGCTATCCAAAAATCCAGACTGGGAGAATGGTTCAGCTGTGTACTGAATCAGTGGGGCGCACTCTGTTATTACAGTGTTGACGGTCAGGCGGAGGCAGACATAATGCCGCGGAAAAAGCCCTTTGTGCCATCTGTCTCGGAAATAACTCTTATGACCTTTGTCAAATATTGAGCCCAAAAAGACCTTACGCAGCTCCGGGAGCTTCGTTATATCGCGGATTAAAGAACCTGAAACAGTCAGACTGTATCTTGGATTTTACAAACTCTTATTCGGGGATTTTAGCCCCATGACGATTTACGCAGTGAGCTGGCCTCTTTCTATATGCAGGTATTGGCGCATTCTGACCTCCTGAATTCTTTTACGAGGATCACTCATTCCGTGTCTGACTGCTTCAGGGTTTAATTTTGCTTCTGCTGACTGAATGATGATTGGGCAGCAAGTGCAATATCCCACATAAATCCAGTCAACTCACGAGCCACCGCCGTAATGGCTACTTGTGATTTTTTCCCTTTTGCTGTCAGACTTCGGTAACGAGAACACAATCGTTGTTGAGCTTTCCATGCAATATCTTTGGAATATTGTGTTACAGAATCCGGTCGGTAATATATAAGCCATGCACCAACTTTTGCAGGTGTACGATAAGACCAGGCGGCTTCGTAAAGCAGACGTCTCAGTTCGCTGTTTCCAACTTTTGTTATTCCCCTGGGACGAATGCTGTTTCCACTGGAATATTCCCCTGGAACCAGTCCCAGAAAAGCCATGAGTTGTTTGGGACTGGAAAATCGTGAAAAATCACCCAGTTCAGCAACCAGGGTTATTGCGGTTAGCTGACCAACACCTTTAAGGGCCTGTAACTGGCAGACCAGATTGCACAGAGACCACTCAGGTAACAGGCGGGATATTTCCTGGTCGAGTTGAAGTATGCGATCTTCAATCTGCTCCAGACTCTGACAATAGTGTTGAAAAGCAATCTGTTGAGATGGCTGACTAAATGATTGATTGGCTAACCAGGTTCGATGTTTGCCGGTCCAGTGCTTCCCTGCATAACGTTTGTCTGTTCGCAATAGCATGCTCAGAATTCGCTGTCGGGCAACTCTGCTGTCTCGTTTAGCTGCTGCACGGGCTCTGATTAGATCCCGCATAGCTTCATGAGTCAGGTCAGGGATCCAGACAGGGGTAAGTTCACCAGCCCGCAGTAACCTGGCAAGAGAAATTGCGTCCCGATGATCATTTTTGATTCTGTCTGTCGGTGATTTTGGTATCCGGGAAGGGGCAATAACCTGGCATTTTATATTCATCGCTGTGAGTTGATGATATAGCCCAAAACCACAGGGGCCAGCCTCATAGCAGGAAAGAATGTTTCCGTAAAGTCCCTGCAATTTCTGAAATAATCGACGTACAGCCTGGGCTTCGTTGTTAATCGTACCATAATAACGAACTTCGCCAAGCCGTTCAGGTGCAGCAATAGCAACCGCCAACGTTTCTTTATGTACATCCAGTCCGATGTAAGCTGCAATATTTTCCGAATGCATAATGACCTCCTCTGGAATATCCCACCAATGCTATAGTGAGTATATAAAGGTCATACCATCTTTATGTTCTTCGGCGGCGAGCGCAGTGCACTGTTGTATGGGCTTATCGGCACTTGCCTTCTGAACGACATTGATCCGGAAGCGTATCTGCGCCATATCCTGAGCGTACTGCCGGAATAACCTTCCAACCGTATTGATGAACTCCTGCCATGGAACGTAGTTCTCACCAATAAATAAGCATCAATATGATTCTCCATTAACGCTTACCTTTTCTCCGGCTATTTTTGATTTTTTTTGCTTTTCCCCGCCACTTTATGGTGATTATCACATCAATATACATCGACAGATATTAACGTAACTGAAGTGAGGTGAAGCATGAAATTTGAACGCCATCATGAAATATTGAAACGACTCAGTAAATTCGGTTCTGTAAAAGTATCCGATCTGTCCAATAGCCTCAATGTAACGAAAGAAACTATTCGATCAGATCTTAATGAACTTGCCAGACTTGGCTATCTGACTCGATATCATGGCGGTGCTTTTATCGTCCTAGACTCGCTTGATACTATTGCGAAAAATGAAATCGCTTATGCGCTTGAAAATTATGATACAGCCCAGGGAATAAAAAAAGGCCACTCAACTATGAAAAGTCAAGTATGCGTTATTGGTTCGTTTAATGTTGATATCATCAGTTATTTGCCGAGGCTTCCCACTATCGGAGAATCGCTTCTGGCAAGTAATTTTATATTTTCACCGGGGGGAAAAGGCTGTAACCAGGCGCTGGCAGCAAGCTTTGCCGATACTGATGTTTATTTCATAACAAAAGTAGGTACAGATCACTTTAGTGATTATGCGATCAACTTTATGAATTCGTCTAAGATTTATAAAAGTATAATTTATCAAACGAAAGAAACGCAAACCGGAACTGCCACGATCCTTGTTAATGAAGGTACTGGCGATAATGTTATTGCGATCTATCCCGGTGCCAACATGACAATGTCGTCCGATGAAATAACTATTCAGAAAGAAGCGATTATTAATTCTGATGTCATACTTCTGCAGCTCGAAACAAATTATACCGCTCTGCAACAAGCGATCACATTGGCGCAAAAAAACAGTATCCCGGTCATTATTAACCCGGCACCCTATAATGATATCGTCAACGAACTTATTCAGGATGTTGATTATATCACCCCCAATGAAACAGAAGCTGGTTTACTGTCCGGCATAGACGTACACGATCTTGAATCAGCTAAACGAGCTGCAGAAGCTATCCACAATAAAGGGGTAAAAAACACGGTTATCACGCTCGGTAGCAAGGGCTCGCTCGCATTTGATGGCAAAAAATTCATTCATTCGCCAGCGTTTCCAGCGGTCGTTAAAAATACGGCAGGAGCCGGGGATGCGTTTAACGGCTCTCTGGCATCAGGACTTGCGAAAGGAAAATCACTGGAATCAGCACTGTGTTATGCCAGCGCCTTTGCATCCCTAGCGGTGGAGACAAGCAATGCTTCCGACATGCCTGAACATGAATCTGTGATACATCGAATTCAGAGTATACATTATCAGCAAACTATTTTTACGCATTAAGAAGGGACAGAGAATGAATAACACCAAAAAATCACTAAAAGTGCTCTTTATTGGGGAATCCTGGCATATTCATATGATTCATTCAAAAGGATATGACAGTTTTACCTCAAGTAAATATGAAGAAGGTGCGACCTGGTTACTCCAGTGTCTGAAAAATAGTCAGGTAGATGTCACCTATTAGACTGGCCCCCTGAATCTCCAGACAACCAATATCACTTATTTAAGTGATAGTCTTAATACTAGTTTTTAGACTAGTCATTGGAGAGCAGATGATTGATGTCTTAGGACCGGAGAAACGCAGACGGCGTACCACACAGGAAAAGATCGCAATTGTTCAGCAGAGCTTTGAACCAGGGATGACGGTCTCCCTCGTTGCCCGGCAACATGGTGTAGCAGCCAGCCAGTTATTTCTCTGGCGTAAGCAATACCAGGAAGGAAGTCTTACTGCTGTCGCCGCCGGAGAACAGGTTGTTCCTGCCTCTGAACTTGCTGCCGCCATGAAGCAGATTAAAGAACTCCAGCGCCTGCTCGGCAAGAAAACGATGGAAAATGAACTCCTCAAAGAAGCCGTTGAATATGGACGGGCAAAAAAGTGGATAGCGCACGCGCCCTTATTGCCCGGGGATGGGGAGTAAGCTTAGTCAGCCGTTGTCTCCGGGTGTCGCGTGCGCAGTTGCACGTCATTCTCAGACGAACCGATGACTGGATGGATGGCCGCCGCGGTCGTCACACTGATGATACGGATGTGCTTCTCCGTATACACCATGTTATCGGAGAGCTGCCCACGTATGGTTATCGTCGGGTATGGGCGCTGCTTCGCAGACAGGCAGAACTTGATGGTATGCCTGCGATCAATGCCAAACGTGTTTACCGGATCATGCGCCAGAATGCGCTGTTGCTTGAGCGAAAACCTGCTGTACCGCCATCGAAACGGGCACATACAGGCAGAGTGGCTGTGAAAGAAAGTAATCAGCGATGGTGCTCTGACGGGTTCGAGTTCCGCTGTGATAACGGAGAAAAACTGCGAGTCACGTTCGCGCTGGACTGCTGTGACCGTGAGGCACTGCACTGGGCGGTCACTACGGGCGGCTTCAACAGTGAAACAGTACAGGACGTCATGCTGGGAGCGGTGGAACGCCGCTTCGGCAACGAGCTTCCGGCGTCTCCAGTAGAGTGGCTGACGGATAATGGTTCATGCTACCGGGCTAATGAAACACGGCAGTTTGCCCGGATGTTGGGGCTTGAACCGAAGAGCACGGCGGTGCGGAGTCCGGAGAGTAACGGCATAGCAGAGAGCTTCGTGAAAACGATAAAGCGTGACTACATCAGTGTCATGCCCAAACCAGACGGGTTAACGGCAGCAAAGAACCTTGCAGAGGCGTTCGAGCATTATAACGAATGGCATCCGCATAGTGCACTGGGTTATCGCTCGCCACGGGAATATCTACGGCAGCAAGCCAGTAATGGGTTAAGTGATAACAGGTGTCTGGAAATATAGGGGCAAATCCACCTATATGCCAGCACATACGGTACAAATTGCCTTCCCTGAAGATGTGGCACAGTTAGAACAATATGATGCCATCGTTATTAGTGATATTGGTAGTAATACTTTCCTGCTACAAAATGATACTTTTTATCAGCTTCGCATAAAACCAAACGCTCTCGAACTGATTAAAGAATATGTGAATAACGGTGGTGGGTTATTGATGATTGGCGGCTATCTCTCATTCATGGGAATTGAAGCAAAAGCCAATTATAAAAATACAGTTCTGGCTGATGTGCTCCCGGTTACGATGTTAGATGGTGACGATCGTGTCGAAAAACCAGAGGGTGTTATTGCACAGCCATCACAACCTGAACATCCAGTTATTAAAGGGTTCTCTGAATATCCTTTTTTCCTAGGTTATAACCGGGCGATCGCTAAAGAAAATGCTGAGGTGGTATTAACAATAAACAACGCTCCATTACTGGTCTTTGGTAACTATCACAACGGGAAAATAGCCTGCTTTATGAGTGACTGTTCACCGCACTGGGGTACACAGCAGTTTATGTCCTGGCCGTTCTATACCGCGTTGTGGGTAAATATACTGACTCATATTGCAAGATAATAATAATAATGGGGTAACTCCAGTTACTCCATTTACTATAATAGAAGGATTGATGTATGAAAAAGAATAAGTACTCAACTCCCTTATGGATGCTTGCCACGATTCTTGCGGGTATGCTCTCCCCTATGCAATCAGCGGTGAATGGTCAATTAGGTCACTGGTTACAGTATGGTAATGCATGCGCAGTTATCTCCTTTGCCAGTGGTTTAGTCGTGATGTTTTTTATTATTATGGCGCGAAAAGAAACCCGGCAACAATTTGCGGCAATTCCTTCTCTGATTAAAAACCGAAAAGTTCCTCTCTGGAACTGGTTTGCCGGTCTCTGTGGAGCGATGGTGGTATTTTCTGAAGGCGCATCAGCCAGCGCACTCGGGGTCGCAACGTTTCAAACCGCACTGATCTCCGCGCTATTGCTGTCTGGTTTACTTTGCGATCGCTTTGGTATCGGTGTCGACGAGAAAAAATACTTTACCCCTTATCGCATCATCGGTGCATTATTTGCGGTTATTGCTACGATTTTTGTTGTGTCACCTCAGTGGCATTCTACCTCTTTCATCTTACTTGCCATTCTTCCGTTCTTAGCTGGTTTGCTTGCAGGATGGCAGCCCGCTGGAAATGCAAAAGTAGCTGAAGCTACGGGATCCATGCTGGTTTCAATCACCTAGAATTTCATCGTTGGATTTTGTGTTTTAGGCACAGCGCTAGCTATTCGTGTCGCATTAGGGCACGTCACTGTTCAATTACCAGATGTCTGGTGGATGTATCTTGGCGGCCCGCTTGGACTAATGTCTATCGGTTTAATGGCCATTTTGGTCAGAGGTCTGGGGTTACTGATGCTGGGGGTTGCTTCAACGGCGGGCCAGTTACTGGGATCAGTATTGATTGACGTATTAATTCCATCGCTGGGCAATAGCGTTTATCTGGTCACGATCATCGGAACACTGTTTGCACTGGTCGGTGCAATTGTTACCACTATTCCGGAATACAGAACCTCGAAAACAATGAAGAAAATGGAGGTATAATCATGAAAGATTATCTACAAACTGTGACGGGCCCCGTCGCCCGTGAAGATATGGGGCTAACACTTCCTCATGAACATCTGTTCAACGATCTTTCCTCTGTTGTGGATGCTCCTTGCTATCCTTTTTCACAACGGCTTGTTGATAAAAAAGTCACGGCAGAAATCCAGTGGGCATTAAAACACGATCCTTATTGCTGCGCTGATAATATGGACCGCAAACCTATTGAAGATGTGATCTTCGAAATTAATAACTTTATCTCGCTCGGTGGTCGCACCATTGTTGATGCCACAGGGTCTGAGTCTATCGGACGAGATGCGCAGGCATTACGAGAAGTCGCATTAAAAACAGGTCTGAATATTGTTGCTTCCTCCGGTCCCTACCTGGAAAAATTTGAAAGCCAGAGAATTCATAAAACGGTTGATGAACTGGCGACAACGATCGATAAAGAATTGAATCAAGGGATTGGCGATACGGATATTCGTGCCGGAATGATCGGTGAAATAGGTGTTTCACCGACATTTACCGAAGCCGAGCATAACAGCTTGCGGGCTGCCTCGCTGGCACAGATTAACAATCCTCATGTGGCGATGAATATTCACATGCCGGGCTGGCTTCGTCGCGGTGATGAAGTACTCGACATTGTGTTAGGTGAAATGGGCGTCTCGCCAAATAAAGTCTCTCTCGCACACTCGGATCCGTCAGGAAAAGACGTGGCGTATCAGCGGAAAATGCTTGATAGAGGTGTCTGGCTGGAATTCGACATGATTGGCCTAGACATTACCTTCCCGAAAGAGGGAATAGCGCCAGGGGTGCAGGAGACTGCCGATGCCGTCGCTCATCTCATTGAGTTGGGATACGCCGATCAGCTTGTTCTCAGCCACGATGTCTTCCTTAAACAAATGTGGGCTAAAAATGGCGGTAATGGCTGGGGATTTGTTCCAGATGTTTTTCTGGCCTATCTGGCGGAGCGCGGCGTCGATAAAACGATCCTCAAAAAACTCTGTATCGATAATCCCGGACGATTATTGACCGCATAAAACCATTATCCCCCGGCACATTGCGCCGGGGGATGTCAATTAATACCCCGCCGTTAAATCATCCACCAAGCGCGAGTCGGATGCGCCGTACAACTCACCATCCGACCCAACCATAATGCTTTGCGTGCTGCCCAACACCTCATTCAGCGCCACTTTCTGACCTTTTGCTTCCAGCAGCTTGAGCGTATCCGGACTAACCCCTTTTCAACACGCAGCTCGTCCGGCAACCACTGATGGTGGAAACGAGGCGCATTGGTCGCTTCGGCAACATTCATTCCACAATTGATGCTGTTCACCACCATTTGCAGCACGGTAGTGATGATCCAGCTACCGGTAACAAAGTGAGTACATAAAGGCCATACTGTCACGAACAGTGCAAAAGTGGCTCTTCCGCAACCTAGGTGAAGATTTTCATGCCAGTGGACTCATTACCCTCCGCCTAAGTAGTTCAAGTCCGGCTCGACCATACATCTGGCGTATCAGCACCTTCAGGCGATTTACATGACCTTCGACAACACCAGTACTCCAGCGACTGCTGATTGCCTCACGTATAGCCGCAGCATCAGCTTCCATCCCCGCAGCTACGCACCGAAGTTCTGCTGAGCCGCTTTCGTGGACCCGAGTGAACCAGCTGCTTAGCTGTGATTTATTTTAGGTTTTCAGAATACGGTAGAACTCGAGTACCAGTTGCTGCGCTATTTTCAACTCCGGTTCTTTTTCACACATCAGACTAATAAATCGGAAAGCATAATTTTCTTCACCCCTGATTATTCTCCGGGGCATCAACCAGCGGCTTACCCGGGACACTGAAGGAAGTCTTGCGGCAGTAGTAACCGGTGGGATCCAGCCTTTACGCCATTTGGCAACAGCATCCCTGACGATGGTTTCACTGCCTGTAACCCCCCTGGCCACCATTTCCCGCCATATCCGGCCGGAGTTATAATTACCACATTCTCGTTGCTCTTTTAACCACTCCCTCCATGGGTCCAGAAGCCCTCGCTTTGGAGGCCTAGTTGACATTTCAGGGAATGTTCCTGAACCCACCCAGCGACTGACTGTCACTCGCGACAGGCCTGTAATACGGGATATTTCCCTGAAACTACATCCCTTGTTATGCAGGGCCATAACCTCTGTCCAACGCTGATGCCGTTTTTTGCGGGTGTGCTGTTTAAGGCGTTCCAGACGACGGAGCGATGCTACAGGCACAGATATTTCTGGCTCAGGTGATTTCTTCAGTGATAACTCTCTGACAACAAGACGTATCAGAGGCATATGTCTGTACATCATTCGTTCAGGCTCATCACCAATATTTTTTAGCAGGTGCCATCGATAGGCCACCTGTCTGGCCTGAGGTGCACCTTCACGTGCTGCTGTCGCATAGACTCCACTGCGATCACGCGATACAACCTGTATTTCCGGACCTTTTCTGAACCAGGTCGCCAGCGTACGCTGATCACGGCCGGGAAGCAGGACCAGGGGGCGGTGAGTATCAAGATTGAATATTAACGTACCGTAACGGTGGCCCCAATGCCACGCCCACTCATCAATACCGACATGAGGCGCGCCTGACTGTTTCGTCTCCGGGGTATTGATAAGCCTGCGAAGAAGAGTATCAGCACTGCAACGGAGACCCGCTGCCGTTGCAGCCCGTTTTCCAGCCTCACCTCCAGCTATTAATCCCAGTTGACGTTGTTAATTTTGTAACGCCTGTGAAGACTGCTGGTGTGAACTGGCGAAGGGAGCAAGCGACTCGGCAAAAATTTTACGTGACAAGCCGGGTTACG
The DNA here is from genome assembly GCF_028421345.1 of Escherichia sp. S10b. Lineage (NCBI taxonomy): Bacteria > Pseudomonadati > Pseudomonadota > Gammaproteobacteria > Enterobacterales > Enterobacteriaceae > Escherichia > Escherichia sp. S10b. Next base: position 23,655 of record NZ_JAHZSO010000163.1, on the reverse strand, counting down.
GCAGTACCAGTGGCGGACGGAAAATACAAGCCATAGCGTCTGCCCTGAGCAGGGTAGATGCTGTATCCGGCGCCGACGACAACTATGAACAGAGTCGCTACGCTTAAAGCATTCAGGACATTGTGCTGTTTTGCGTTTTCCGTGGAGATGGAGGGTTATACCGTCAGAGCTAATAATTTGTCGACTGCATCGCCATCCGCAAGGTAACTGTAGAAGTGTCTTAAGAGAGTGCATTGCGTTGCCCATAACTTAAAACAGCTTAGATCCTTGTTCGCCAGAAAGTTTCATCCATTTTCTTCCACCCAGGTTGCGGAAGAACCACTTTTCATCCGTCGTTGACAGATGTGAAGTATGCGGGAGAAAAAGTGAATATCTAACTGTAATAACTCAGACCTGTACGAGTACTCGGAACGTCTACAATCATTCAGGGCAAAGTGCTAAAATTTCTCTATCCCGGGATGCCCCTACCAACGCAGCACTCCCGGAGATATCATTACAGCTCTGCAACTGATTTCCGCGACTGAACCGCTCAGTTCCTATCCTTCCAGTTGCCTTCCTGCAGCCCCCCTCCCTGCTGTATACCCCGGTACCACAACGCGGGCAGCACTTTTCTCCTTCATAATCTTCGTCACACATCACACAAAACCACTTTCTCACCTTCACCGTATAATCCGGAACCGTCATACCCTGCAGATGCAAACGACGGGCCTCTTTCTCTGCCGGGTCAAGCCAGGTGCATCGCAGCAGGATTTTCTCAGCGACAGTCATCTGGTCATGTTCAAACCACGGTGGTTGTCCGTCATTGCCCCGCTGAAGTGTTAACGGGCATCCACAGGACACACAGCACAAAACGTCCTGGCGGTTGTGCTTCGCTGCTTCTTTCGCCGTAACAAAATGGCCTTTGCTGTCATTCGCCATATAACAGTTCAGAATTCGCATATTTCCTCCTGAGTTGTCCGGGGAATACTGAATCCTCCGGTCTGGCAGTGTGTGCAGTACCGCTCCCCATAATAATCGTGGTGACATTGTCTGCAGTGCCAGCTGGCTTTACGCACCACGGGTAAGGCATCCGGTACGAATTGCTGCAGACGTTTAATCAACTGTATTTCTCTGCGCTCCGGCCTGACATAAGGGCACTGTTGACCGTGCTCTGTCAGCCTGTCGTCAGTGTGTTCAAACCAGGGAAGTTCAGTGTCGTATTGCGGATGGTATCTGAGTGCACTGCCACACAAGTGGCAGGTGTAGTTAGCATAAGGTGCGGCCTGTGCAGTACGGGCGCCCGTCAGACGTCCGTTGCCATCAAGAGCGATAAAGGATTTTGCGTACATAGTCATATTCCTCAGCCGCCAGACGACACGCAGGCAACAGCCGTCCCGGTACGGGCAGCGTGGTCAGGGTGTGAATGGCGGTTCAGTTAAAATCTGGACTGGAGTTTGGGTAAAGCAGGCTGGTTGCTGTTACAGCACTGTGGTTGTCACACAATGGAACACTGACGTAAAAAACAGTCAGTGGGCGAGTGGATACATCGTTGCCGCCAGACAACAACCCATACTTTTGGTTTGCCGGGTATTGGCGCGCCAGTCGTGCTCAACTCCGGCTACAGCCAAAATTGCGCTCACCGGTGCAGTGAGCTTTGGTATGTTCCTTCGCCAGATAGTCAGCACGTTCCAGCACCTGCTGAAAGCCGGTGTCATCATTACGCGCCAGCCACACCGCCGGCCAGGCCGGAAAATGCACCAGCGTGGCATGGCACCCGACATCCACTCCCAGGGCACTGCACCACGCCTGTTTAATCATCCCGGCCAGTGATCCCGGAGCGCGGTAATCGCCGGCACGACACCAGGTATCCCGGTTGACCAGCAGCATCAGGTGATAGTGTTTTTTACCTTTGCACTCCCCAAACTCCCGGGCCCAGACGTAATGCAGGGTTGTGGGATGCACGCGTTTACCTTCCCGATGCTTACGTTTCTGGTAAGCGTCGATTCGGGCTTTCAGGGCATTGATGAAGCGGGATATCACAGCTGCGTCCGTTGCTGCCGGTACATCCGGGAGACGCAGGTCAACCCGCAATGCCGTCAGGCGGGGATGAACATTCAGTGCGTGCCGCACCGTCTCACGAATACGTTGCTGCCAGAAGGGGTTGTATTTGTAGGTCATGGTTAAATCTCCGTATGGTTCATACGGAATAGCCACGTCGTAAAAAATGCGCAGAGTCCCTGAAGTGACCTCCGGCAGGACACTGTCTCAGGCACTCTGTGATACCCCAACTATCGTCTCCGGACTGACGGTTGAATTTTCAGCGTTGTTTTTTTAATGTAAAAAACCGGTTACGGGTAAGGCTGTGAGGAGGGAGTTATGGTGATACGCAAAAAGAAGTGCAGGGACTGTGGAAACGCGATTACTCATAATACATGTTGCCCGTATTGTGGTTCTGTCGACCCCTTCGGCTATTACCGGAATACAGACCGTATCGTTACCATACTGCTGGCACTGATTATTGTGGTCCTGCTGACTACTGTCAGCGTCAGTCAGTGTGTATATACTGTGTAGCTGGTGAGATAACGGTTCATGTATCCCCTGAGCTGACAGTGTACCGGGTATATTAAGCGTAACCGACAGGTTCTCCTTCATACCATATTAAATTTTTCCAGGTATTGCCGCTGCCTTATTTCGTCCCATACAGGAAAACTCGTCTGGGTTTCTGACAAATACGCGAAACGTAACCGGCTCATTTAAACCGTCTGGTCTGTTTCCTCCGGCTCTACAAAAATAATGTCCATCATTTTTAATGGACACTATCGTATGAAACACCGGACCTGGATCACTGAAGCTTTACGTCTTCACTTTGAAGAACATTTACCCCGGGTTGTGGCCGGGCGTCGCCTGGGTGTACCAAAATCAACAGTTTGTAGTATGTTCGTGCGCTTTCGGAGAGCTGGCCTTTCGTGGCCTTTGCCCGCAGGCATGTCGGAGCAGGAACTTGATGCCTGCCTTTACGGACAATTTTCCACGGTACCAGTCGTACGTCCTGAAAGCACCGTTATATCCGAAGCCCCCGTGGTAAAAAAACGTCCCCGGCGGCCCAACTTCCCTTATGAGTTTAAAATCGCCTTAGTGGAGCAGTCACTGCAGCCCGGAGCCTGTGTGGCGCAGATCGCCCGGGAAAACGGAATCAACGATAACCTGCTCTTCAACTGGCGCCATCAATACCGGAAAGGTGGCCTGCTGCCTTCCGGAAAAAATATGCCGGCACTGCTTCCCGTGACGTTAACGCCGGAGCCGGATAATAAAATCCCGGCCCCCGCACAGGAACCAGAGCAGATAAATACACCGTCCGACAGTCTGTGTTGTGAGCTGGTTCTGCCGGCCGGAACTCTCAGGCTTAAAGGTAAACTGACGCCGGCGTTATTACAGACACTTATCCGCGAAATAAAAGGGAGCAGCCACTGATGATATCTCTCCCTGCAGGTTCGCGTATCTGGCTGGTTGCAGGTATCACCGATATGCGAAATGGCTTTAACGGCCTGGCATCAAAAGTTCAGAACGTCCTGAAGGATGACCCGTTCTCCGGACACCTGTTCATCTTCCGCGGACGCCGGGGTGACCAGATAAAAGTGTTGTGGGCTGACAGTGACGGACTGTGCCTCTTCACCAAACGCCTGGAGCGGGGCCGCTTCGTCTGGCCAGTCACCCGTGACGGCAAGGTGCACCTTACTCCGGCTCAGTTATCCATGCTTCTTGAAGGTATCAACTGGAAGCACCCGAAACGAACGGAACGCGCTGGAATCCGCATATAACCCGTTGTAAAGTGAGGATATGGACACCTCACTTGCTCATGAGAACGCCCGCCTGCGGGCACTGTTGCAGACGCAACAGGACACCATCCGCCAGATGGCTGAATACAACCGCCTGCTCTCACAGCGGGTGGCGGCTTATGCTTCCGAAATCAACCGGCTGAAGGCGCTGGTTGCGAAACTGCAACGTATGCAGTTCGGTAAAAGCTCAGAAAAACTTCGTGCAAAAACCGAACGGCAGATACAGGAAGCACAGGAGCGAATCAGCGCACTTCAGGAAGAAATGGCGGAAACGCTGGGTGAGCAATATGACCCGGTACTGCCATCCGCCCTGCGCCAGTCTTCAGCCCGTAAACCGTTACCGGCCTCACTTCCCCGTGAAACCCGGGTTATCCGGCCGGAAGAGGAATGCTGTCCTGCCTGTGGTGGTGAACTCAGTTCTCTGGGATGTGATGTGTCAGAGCAACTGGAGCTTATCAGCAGCGCCTTTAAGGTTATCGAAACACAACGTCCGAAACAGGCCTGTTGCCGGTGCGACCATATCGTGCAGGCACCAGTACCTTCAAAACCCATTGCACGCAGTTATGCCGGAGCGGGGCTTCTGGCCCATGTTGTCACCGGGAAATATGCAGACCATCTGCCGTTATACCGCCAGTCAGAAATATACCGTCGTCAGGGAGTGGAGCTGAGCCGTGCCACACTGGGGCGCTGGACAGGTGCTGTTGCTGAACTGCTGGAGCCGCTGTATGACGTCCTGCGCCAGTATGTGCTGATGCCCGGTAAAGTCCATGCTGATGATATCCCCGTCCCGGTCCAGGAGCCGGGCAGCGGTAAAACCCGGACAGCCCGGCTGTGGGTCTACGTCCGTGATGACCGTAACGCCGGTTCACAGATGCCCCCGGCGGTCTGGTTCGCGTACAGTCCGGACCGGAAAGGTATCCATCCACAAAATCACCTGGCCGGTTACAGCGGTGTGCTTCAGGCCGATGCTTACGGTGGTTACCGGGCGTTATACGAATCCGGCAGAATAACGGAAGCCGCGTGTATGGCTCATGCCCGGAGAAAAATCCACGATGTGCATGCAAGAGCGCCCACCTACATCACCACGGAAGCCCTGCAGCGTATCGGTGAACTGTATGCCATCGAGGCAGAGGTCCGGGGCTGTTCAGCAGAACAGCGTCTGGCGGCAAGAAAAGCCAGAGCCGCGCCACTGATGCAGTCACTGTATGACTGGATACAGCAACAGATGAAAACACTGTCGCGTCACTCAGATACGGCAAAAGCGTTCGCATACCTGCTGAAACAGTGGGATGCACTGAACGTGTACTGCAGTAATGGCTGGGTGGAAATCGACAACAACATCGCAGAGAACGCCTTACGGGGAGTGGCCGTAGGCCGGAAAAACTGGATGTTCGCGGGTTCCGACAGCGGTGGTGAACATGCGGCGGTGTTGTACTCGCTGATCGGCACATGCCGTCTGAACAATGTGGAGCCAGAAAAGTGGCTGCGTTACGTCATTGAACATATCCAGGACTGGCCGGCAAACCGGGTACGCGATCTGTTGCCCTGGAAAGTTGATCTGAGCTCTCAGTAAATATCAATACGGTTCTGACGAGTCGCTTACCGCGAAACTCACAGCCCCTCAATATCAACCACACGCTGTAAGCCGGTAATACCTGAAAATCAGCCCATTACCGCCCACGCCTCCGGCACCATTCCCTTTTGATTTCGAATTCTTTGTTGTCGCTATACCGCTTAACGTTCCCGGTATTATCCTGGTTCCCGACAACAGGAACATATTCAGCTTTTAATAACCTGAGAAGAGCCAATAAGAATCACAAAGCGGATAACACCTGGTGCGATGCAGTTGTGATTACCGAACGCTCAGATGACATATTTCCAGACTGAAGCGGGAACACGATCGTAAAGCTTGTTCATTGTCAGTTCTGCCAGCCAGTGATCAACCACAGAGTTGAAGGCTTCCAGTTCCGCAGAGGTAAGTTTATAACGCGTGTGGGAAATCACTTTTTCCAGCGTCTCCCGGGATGAACAACGACGGAACTGCTTTGGTTTTAACTTCCATTAGCCTCTCATCACTTTATGCTGCAATTAACGTGATACTGTCAGCATACCGCCAGACTGGCATTCTGGTACCCACCCCAAACTCATTACTCCCGAGCCACCACTTAACCGGTCTCTCAGACTGTCACTCACCAGGTCGGATATGTTTACCGCTCAGACGGATGCTTAATGCACTCTGTTCACGTACATTGCAGATACGTTTTATATACGCGGGTTATACGCCAGCTATCAGGGATAGCGCAGTCTGTTGCTACTGCGTTCTCATCATGCCCACTGATCACACTCACCGTGTTTATTTCACATATATGAACTCATGTATTTGATCTCATGTGTTTGATCTCTCTTATATATTTATAATACCAATCAGACAGTCTTATCCCATCGGTGATACCTGTCGCCTGCCCACCGGACACGGTCTGCCCCATCGTAACCGCCCCGTAAATAACTCTGCAATTATCAGAACGCCAGTTTTCCCCTCTTCCTCACGAAAATCATCCCTTCTTTATCGCGCGCGCGTGCGGAAGCATCGTTTCGTAACAACCACCCGGCATACCGGTACGGCTCAGCCACCGTAACCTCCCCGTTTATCTCCTGGCGGTCACATTCCCGATTATTTTTTACGTTTCTCCCCGGTTGTTATGCCGGTGAAGGTGGTGCGTTGTTTTCATGACCACACCGGCTGGTTTAACAACATCCGGAGGAACATTCTCATGCTCACCCCAGTTTCACTGATGGATGACCAGATGGTCGACATGGCATTTATCACTCAACTGACCGGCCTGACCGATAAGTGGTTTTACAAACTCATCAAGGATGGTGACTTTCCTGCGCCCATCAAAATGGGCCGCAGCTCCCGATGGCTGAAAAGCGAAGTGGAAGCCTGGCTGCAGGCGCGTATTGCACAGTCCCGTCCGTAATTCTTAACCGTTCATCTGCAACAGACGCAGTCTCCGGCCTGCCGGCGGCGTTCTGCTGCCTGTTATCCCCCGTGAGGAATATGAAAATGAAACCACAGTATCAGACCCGTTACGAGCTGCTCCACGAAAGCTACCAGAAATGGCTGACCGGCTTCACCCGGCACGCCGTATCCTGGGGCGTGTGTCATCCGAATATCTACTACTTCCATAATCTGACGCCCGGGTGGGTGTCATTCAATGGTGAAAAACCGGAGATTGCCATCGTACCCCAGAGTCTGCACCGGCTGATTTATGGTCCGGACAAACGGACCACGCCGCCCCTGGATGATGATCTGATAGTGAATTTATGCACCAGTGAACATCTGCTGGTTCATCATCCGATGCTGGAAGGCATTCTCCTGTCTGAATGTGAACGTCTGAGGCAGCGTTCGCTGGCAAATAAACTGATCAGCCTCTTCCGTCAGTTTGGTGGCACGGAGTTGCGCCTCAAACTGGTCTGGCTTTGCTGGCTTGATTTAATGACCGGAAACTGCCTTGACGACTGGACGGAGAATCTGAAACGGAAATCAGAAAAAGAGCTGGAGGAATGGATCATCAACCGTCAGAAGCAGAGCGCAGCACTGACGGATCTGATGGATCAGTACGTGCTCCTGGCATACCGCACAACGGTTGACGATAAGCGCACCTGATGCCAGTTGTTTCAGGGAAGCTGGTATCCGGGCAGGGTGCCAGGGCTGACTGAACGGCCTGTCTGCCTGCCGTTTCGCTCTCCGTGCGTTCTGTCACACGCTGCACCTGAACGCCGGACTGCGGGCACGCAGACAGGAAAGTCGCAGGCTGGAACTTCTGACCGGCGGGTATCAGTTATATGCCTGTTGATTCATCACCACCACGCAGCTCCTGAGCTTTAGTTCATCACCGATATTCATACATCTGAATATCGGTGATGAAATCCCCATAATAATCAATCATCTAAGTCTGAAGCATAATGGAGAAAAACTGCTCACCGGTTACTTCGCTCTCAGCTTATTGTAGTGATAACCCGAGGTAAAAATACCAGAGACATCAGACAACTTTAAACTGGCTATCTGGGGAAGCAGAACATACATGGTTTTTCCTTCCGGCACGACAGAAAGCCTGAACTGAGATTCAAGAATGTTCAGCAATGCGTTCAGTTTTTTCCTGTTTCTGAACCGACCCGGGCCACACTGGAGAATATAATTTTTCCTGACACGGGGTGGGCATTCTCCGCGGCACTCCTCAATGAGCCAGTCGAACAGCTCCTCGGCGTCCTTCTGCTGCAGTTCAGATTCATCAGGTAACGCAAATAATTTTTTATATTCATCTGTGTACCACGAACTTATTACGACAGCAGACGTCATGATATCGGCAGAGATTTTCCCTTCACCATAGCTGAAATACTGAAATAACGCTGCAATTCTTGCAATGTTTTCTGTTTTTTTTGAAACATGTCCCCGAAACGGGCTTAAGGGTCCGGAAGGGGATAAATCCTGCTCCAGAACATTATAGTGCTCAATAAATATTTTTTGCGCTTCAGGCGAAAAATGCAAACAATACCGTTCATCCTCACTGGATTTTTCAATACTGCCTCTGGCCAGTTCCATTAATCGTTCATGAAATGCCGTTAATGATCCTCCCGGAATCACAGCTCCGTTAATAAAGCGTTTCCCCTGCGTGGTTGCAGGTTTACTGATAAGACAACGGGCAAGAAAACCACTGTCCCTGGCAACAGAACCTTTTCGCTCCATATATCGGTCAAAAAGACCGGGTTGCACCATGAGGGATAACGTCATTCTGGCATTTTCAATCATCTGTTCGGGTTCATTCTTTCTGTCCACAGACAATACAGAGCCATCCCACATTTTGTTAATAAAAGGCAACTCAGACAGGGTATATCCATCAAATATAATACCGGCTTCATCTGACATAATACCCACTGAACGCCATTTACCACAAAGCTGATTCTTAATTGCCGCAGTCGTGGCATCATTAAAAATGAATTTATACCTCACAGGTTCTTCCGCACTGTTTTTCTGAAGTACTTCCAGTTGTCTGAGGGTTTCTGACTCATCCGCGCCTTTGCGGAGTTCTTTATTCAGTTTTGACAACAATGCTTTTTTCTGAGCCTTTAAAAGCTCTTCCTTGTTTTTCCAGACAGCCAGTTCACTTTTGTATCTGGAATATAACTGCATCTCCTGCTGGTACAGGGGCTTCATTAATAATTTGTCCACTGCGGTTTTTCGTTCTCCGGACTCGGCAAGCGTCAGGAAAAAAAGAGAGACCGGCCCCCGCAGTGTATTCAGTCTGCAGACATCAATCAGATTCTGGCAGACAAGTGAAACAGCGCCCAGGGCAGACGCTGCCACAAGCCCAAGGGGAGCCTGCGTAATTTGCTGAGCTTCAATAACGGCATCACGAATGAGTGGAGGCAGCGAACTCAGGGGAAACTCATCACAAGGCTGACCGAATGACATAGTAACCTCACTATACACAGATATAAAAGCACTGCAATTCTGGCTATTAATAGCAAAAATAGCAGTCAAATCAATATGAGGTAAAAATTTTTGTTGATTTAATGGTTAAATAATAACCACAGTGTGTTTTGCTGCTGAAGAAAGACAAAATGAATCTGTGTGTCCCCTCCTTCCCTTCAGAGCACATCCACTATTCAAATTTTACACAACCACGTACGAACAAAAAGCATCATCCCGGGTATTGCAGATACCGGTTTCCTGCCGGGATGAATCATAAACAGAACACCGGGAATAACGCCTTCAGGAATCCCCCCCCTCCTGAAGAAGAATAAAATAAAGAAGACTACAGTTCCTGCACTGAATGCTGAGTACAATATTCTATGGACAGGATGACATATTTATAAATAACAAAAACCATTTAATACTGATACATCAATAAAATACTTCCTCCCTGCTGACGCAGATAAAATGCACCATTTTTTCTTCAAATACTTCTGTATAATCGCCAGCCAATGATGAGAATGGATTAAAATAACACTTCTTCGACAAACACAAAAACAGCCTTCATTTTACATCATCATCCAGTTTCAGTTAACCCCGGACGAGCGACAGTGTTTCAGTACAGGAATTAAAAGCCAGCTTTTGCTCAGTAAAAACACACTCAACTAATAATATCTCAGCAGATATTATCCTGACCAGGACACCTCACATTACTGAATTCTCTTCCGACAGTATCACTGCACAAATAAAAAAGAACGGGATAAATATTCAGACCGGAAGAATGGTGTCACAAAAGCATTTAATCATTACGCATGACCAGGAAGGGAAACACTTAACCACATGGTATCAACAGATATCATTACGTGTGCACTCTTATAAAAAACACACAGAAGAAGTAAGATAATTATAAATGTAAATTTAATATCTCCCACTGACATCTCCCCCACAATACACTGAAAAATACTCACAGCAGTAAACACAGACACACCTGATAATCATGCAGCCGATAAATATTTTCCCCTTTACGGAGAAATCAGCCTGCTGTTTAACAATAACGGCGTATTTTCATGGAAGGAGATCACCCAGTAACGGATAAGTCCTGATCTCCTTCATGTTAATACGCAACAATCCCATCGATTAAAAACAATTTCAGACAGATATTATCTCCGTGAATCCCCCGCCACCTTTCCGGTGCGCGGGGTTTTGTCTTTTTTCACCGGGAATACATGTATGAATCCGTCTGATGCCATTGAGGCAATTGAAAAACCGCTCTCCTCCCTGCCTTACTCGCTTTCCCGTCACATCCTGGAACATCTGCGCAAACTCACCCGTCACGAACCCGTGATTGGCATTATGGGTAAAAGCGGGGCCGGTAAATCCTCACTCTGTAATGCACTATTTCAGGGGGAGGTCACCCCGGTCAGTGATGTTCACGCCGGCACCCGGGAAGTACGGCGCTTCCGTCTGAGTGGCCACGGTCACAGCATGGTTATCACTGACCTGCCCGGGGTGGGCGAGAGCCGGGACAGGGATGCAGAGTATGAGGCCCTGTACCGTGACATTCTGCCTGAACTTGACCTGGTACTGTGGCTGATTAAAGCCGATGACCGTGCCCTGTCTGTGGATGAGTATTTCTGGCGACACATCCTGCACCGGGGACATCAGCGGGTACTGTTTGTGGTGACGCAGGCCGACAAAACGGAGCCCTGCCATGAATGGGATATGGCCGGTATTCAGCCTTCTCCTGCACAGGCACAGAATATTCGCGAAAAAACGGAGGCGGTATTCCGTCTGTTCCGGCCCGTACATCCGGTTGTGGCCGTATCGGCCCGCACCGGCTGGGAACTGGATACGCTGGTCAGTGCGCTCATGACAGCGCTTCCCGACCATGCCGCCAGTCCCCTGATGACCCGACTGCAGGACGAGCTGCGCACGGAATCTGTCCGCTCTCAGGCCCGTGAACAGTTTACCGGTGCGGTGGACCGGATATTTGACACAGCGGAGAGCGTCTGTGTTGCCTCTGTTGTCCGTACGGCCCTGCGCGCTGTTCGTGACACGGTGGTCTCTGTTGCCCGTGCGGTATGGAACTGGATTTTCTTCTGAACCTGTCGTGACTGATGCCCTCCCTGACTCTGAGTCTGCTCACAAAAGCACTGTTTTCGTTACTGTCTCTCTTGTCCGTGCAATAGCTCAATAATAGAATAAAACGATCGATATCTATTTTATCGATCGTTTATATCGATCGATAAGCTAATAATAACCTTTGTCAGTAACATGCACAGATACGTACAGAAAGACATTCAGGGAACAACAGAACCACAATTCAGAAACTCCCACAGCCGGACCTCCGGCACTGTAACCCTTTACCTGCCGGTATCCACGTTTGTGGGTACCGGCTTTTTTATTCACCCTCAATCTAAGGAAAAGCTGATGAAACGACATCTGAATACCTGCTACAGGCTGGTATGGAATCACATTACGGGCGCTTTCGTGGTTGCCTCCGAACTGGCCCGCGCACGGGGTAAACGTGGCGGTGTGGCGGTTGCACTGTCTCTTGCCGCAGTCACGTCACTCCCGGTGCTGGCTGCTGACATCGTTGTGCACCCGGGAGAAACCGTGAACGGCGGAACACTGGCAAATCATGACAACCAGATTGTCTTCGGTACGACCAACGGAATGACCATCAGTACCGGGCTGGAGTATGGGCCGGATAACGAGGCCAATACCGGCGGGCAATGGGTACAGGATGGCGGAACAGCCAACAAAACGACTGTCACCAGTGGTGGTCTTCAGAGAGTGAACCCCGGTGGAAGTGTCTCAGACACGGTTATCAGTGCCGGAGGCGGACAGAGCCTTCAGGGACGGGCAGTGAACACCACGCTGAATGGTGGCGAACAGTGGATGCATGAGGGGGCGATAGCCACAGGAACCGTCATTAATGATAAGGGCTGGCAGGTCGTCAAGCCCGGTACAGTGGCAACGGATACCGTTGTTAATACCGGGGCGGAAGGGGGACCGGATGCAGAAAACGGTGATACCGGGCAGTTTGTTCGCGGGGATGCCGTACGCACAACCATCAATAAAAACGGTCGCCAGATTGTGAGAGCTGAAGGAACGGCAAATACCACTGTGGTTTATGCCGGCGGCGACCAGACTGTACATGGTCACGCACTGGATACCACGCTGAATGGGGGATACCAGTATGTGCACAACGGCGGTACAGCGTCTGACACTGTTGTGAACAGTGACGGCTGGCAGATTGTCAAAAACGGGGGTGTGGCCGGGAATACCACCGTTAATCAGAAGGGCAGACTGCAGGTGGACGCCGGTGGTACAGCCACGAATGTCACCCTGAAGCAGGGCGGCGCACTGGTTACCAGTACGGCTGCAACCGTTACCGGCATAAACCGCCTGGGAGCATTCTCTGTTGTGGAGGGTAAAGCTGATAATGTCGTACTGGAAAATGGCGGACGCCTGGATGTGCTGACCGGACACACAGCCACTAATACCCGCGTGGATGATGGCGGAACGCTGGATGTCCGCAACGGTGGCACCGCCACCACCGTATCCATGGGAAATGGCGGTGTACTGCTGGCCGATTCCGGTGCCGCTGTCAGTGGTACCCGGAGCGACGGAAAGGCATTCAGTATCGGAGGCGGTCAGGCGGATGCCCTGATGCTGGAAAAAGGCAGTTCATTCACGCTGAACGCCGGTGATACGGCCACGGATACCACGGTAAATGGCGGACTGTTCACCGCCAGGGGCGGCACACTGGCGGGCACCACCACGCTGAATAACGGCGCCATACTTACCCTTTCCGGGAAGACGGTGAACAACGATACCCTGACCATCCGTGAAGGCGATGCACTCCTGCAGGGAGGCTCTCTCACCGGTAACGGCAGCGTGGAAAAATCAGGAAGTGGCACACTCACTGTCAGCAACACCACACTCACCCAGAAAGCCGTCAACCTGAATGAAGGCACGCTGACGCTGAACGACAGTACCGTCACCACGGATGTCATTGCTCAGCGCGGTACAGCCCTGAAGCTGACCGGCAGCACTGTGCTGAACGGTGCCATTGACCCCACGAATGTCACTCTCGCCTCCGGTGCCACCTGGAATATCCCCGATAACGCCACGGTGCAGTCGGTGGTGGATGACCTCAGCCATGCCGGACAGATTCATTTCACCTCCACCCGCACAGGGAAGTTCGTACCGGCAACCCTGAAAGTGAAAAACCTGAACGGACAGAATGGCACCATCAGCCTGCGTGTACGCCCGGATATGGCACAGAACAATGCTGACAGACTGGTCATTGACGGCGGCAGGGCAACCGGAAAAACCATCCTGAACCTGGTGAACGCCGGCAACAGTGCGTCGGGGCTGGCGACCAGCGGTAAGGGTATTCAGGTGGTTGAAGCCATTAACGGTGCCACCACGGAGGAAGGGGCCTTTGTCCAGGGGAACAGGCTGCAGGCCGGTGCCTTTAACTACTCCCTCAACCGGGACAGTGATGAGAGCTGGTATCTGCGCAGTGAAAATGCTTATCGTGCAGAAGTCCCCCTGTATGCCTCCATGCTGACACAGGCAATGGACTATGACCGGATTGTGGCAGGCTCCCGCAGCCATCAGACCGGTGTAAATGGTGAAAACAACAGCGTCCGTCTCAGCATTCAGGGCGGTCATCTCGGTCACGATAACAATGGCGGTATTGCCCGTGGGGCCACGCCGGAAAGCAGCGGCAGCTATGGCCTCGTCCGTCTGGAGGGTGACCTACTCAGAACAGAGGTTGCCGGTATGTCACTGACGACAGGAGTGTATGGTGCTGCAGGCCATTCTTCCGTTGATGTTAAGGATGATGACGGTTCCCGCGCCGGCACGGTCCGGGATGATGCCGGCAGTCTGGGCGGATACCTGAATCTGGTACACACGTCCTCCGGCCTGTGGGCTGACATTGTGGCACAGGGAACCCGCCACAGCATGAAAGCGTCATCGGACAATAACGACTTCCGCGCCCGGGGCTGGGGCTGGCTGGGTTCACTGGAAACCGGTCTGCCCTTCAGTATCACTGACAACCTGATGCTGGAGCCACAACTGCAGTATACCTGGCAGGGACTTTCCCTGGATGACGGTAAGGACAACGCCGGTTATGTGAAGTTCGGGCATGGCAGTGCACAACATGTGCGTGCCGGTTTCCGTCTGGGCAGCCACAACGATATGACCTTTGGCGAAGGCACCTCATCCCGTGCCCCCCTGCGTGACAGTGCAAAACACAGTGTGAGTGAATTACCGGTGAACTGGTGGGTACAGCCTTCTGTTATCCGCACCTTCAGCTCCCGGGGAGATATGCGTGTGGGGACTTCCACTGCAGGCAGCGGGATGACGTTCTCTCCCTCACAGAATGGCACATCACTGGACCTGCAGGCCGGACTGGAAGCCCGTGTCCGGGAAAATATCACCCTGGGCGTTCAGGCCGGTTATGCCCACAGCGTCAGCGGCAGCAGCGCTGAAGGGTATAACGGTCAGGCCACACTGAATGTGACCTTCTGACAGAACCATCGCCTCTCTGTGGTCCCGGTCATCATGACCGGGACCCGGACCGGCGCAACGGATCTTCAACGCCACATTCGCTGGCATTAACAATAACATGATATTCATCACGGAGTGACTATGTTACAGATAGTCGGCGCGCTGATCCTGCTGATCGCAGGATTTGCCATTCTTCGCCTTTTGTTCAGAGCATTAATCAGCACGGCTTCTGCGCTGGCAGGGCTCATATTGCTGTGTCTGTTCGGCCCGGCCTTACTGGCTGGCTATATCACCGAACGCATAACCCGGTTGTTCCATATTCGCTGGCTGGCAGGCGTATTTCTGACGATTGCCGGAATGATCATCAGCTTCATGTGGGGACTTGATGGTAAACATATCGCGCTGGAGGCTCACACCTTTGACTCTGTGAAATTTATTCTGACCACCGCTCTCGCCGGTGGTCTGCTGGCTGTTCCCCTGCAGATCAAAAACATTCAGCAGAATGGGATCACACCAGAAGATATCAGCAAGGAAATTAACGGGTATTACTGCTGTTTTTATACTGCCTTTTTCCTTATGGCGTGTTCTGCATGCGCACCATTGATCGCGTTACAGTACGATATTTCACCGTCACTGATGTGGTGGGGCGGGTTGTTGTACTGGCTGGCTGCATTAGTGACGCTGCTATGGGCGGCCAGCCAGATCCAGGCGCTGAAAAAACTGACCTGTGCCATCAGCCAGACACTGGAAGAACAACCGGTGCTCAACAGTAAATCGTGGCTGACCAGTTTGCAAAACGATTACAGCCTTCCTGACTCACTGACGGAGCGCATCTGGCTGACGCTCATTTCTCAACGGATTTCCCGGGGAGAGCTGAGGGAATTTGAACTGGCAGACGGAAACTGGTTACTGAACAATGCCTGGTATGAAAGAAACATGGCAGGGTTTAACGAACAGTTGAAAGAGAACCTGTCATTCACACCTGATGAACTGAAAACGCTCTTCCGGAACCGCCTGAATTTATCACCGGAAGCGAATGACGATTTTCTCGATCGTTGCCTGGACGGCGGTGACTGGTATCCCTTTTCAGAAGGTCGCCGTTTTGTATCATTCCATCACGTGGATGAGCTTCGTATCTGTGCCTCCTGCGGGCTGACAGAAGTACATCATGCCCCGGAAAATCATAAGCCGGATCCGGAATGGTACTGCTCCTCTCTTTGTCGCGAAACAGAAACACTGTGTCAGGAAATTTATGAACGCCCTTACAACAGCTTTATTTCCGATGCAACGGCGAATGGTCTGATTCTCATGAAACTGCCGGAAACCTGGAGTACAAATGAGAAAATGTTTGCTTCCGGAGGGCAGGGACATGGGTTTGCCGCTGAACGGGGAAACCATATTGTCGACAGAGTCCGTCTGAAAAACGCACGGATCCTCGGTGATAATAATGCCAGAAATGGAGCAGACAGACTGGTCAGCGGAACAGAAATCCAGACGAAATATTGTTCAACTGCAGCCCGTAGCGTCGGTGCGGCATTCGACGGACAAAACGGACAGTATCGTTACATGGGAAATAATGGCCCCATGCAACTGGAAGTCCCCCGTGATCAGTATGCCGGCGCTGTTGAAACCATGAGGAATAAGATCCGCGAAGGTAAAGTACCCGGTGTAACCGATCCCGCAGAAGCGTCCCGGCTGATTCGTCGGGGACATCTGACTTATACTCAGGCCCGTAATATCACCCGGTTCGGGACCATCGAATCGGTCACTTATGATATTGCCGAGGGTTCGGTTGTCAGTCTGGCGGCCGGAGGGATCAGTTTTGCCCTGACGGCATCGGTCTTCTGGCTCAGCACCGGCGATCGCGATGCTGCCCTGCAGACAGCTGCTGTCCAGGCAGGAAAAACCTTCACCCGCACACTGGCTGTCTACGTCACAACCCAGCAACTCCACCGGCTCAGTGTTGTTCAGGGTATGCTGAAGCACATTGATTTTTCGACTGCCAGCCCGACTGTCCGACTGGCTCTTCAGAAGGGGACCGGTGCAGGAAATATCAGTGCCCTGAACAAAGTAATGAAGGGTACGCTGGTGACATCTCTGGCACTGGTAGCTGTCACAACCGGCCCTGACATGATCAAAATGTTGCGGGGACGGATCTCCGGTGCGCAGTTCATCAGGAATCTTGCCGTGGCATCTTCCGGTGTGGCAGGTGGAGCTGTCGGGTCAGTGGCGGGCGGGATACTGTTCAGTCCACTGGGACCATTTGGTGCACTGACAGGGCGTGTGGTTGGCGGTGTTCTGGGGGGAATGATTGCCTCCGCTGTATCAGGAAAAATTGCCGGAGCGCTGGTTGAAGAAGATCGCGTCAAAATTCTGGCAATGATTCAGGAGCAGGTGACATGGCTTGCCGGCAGTTTCCTGCTGACCGGACATGAGATTGAAAATCTGAACGAGAATCTGGCCCGTGTTATCGATCAGAATGCTCTGGAGATCATTTTCGCCGCCGGTATACAACAACGGGCCGCGACCAATATGTTAATCAAACCACTGGTGGTCAGTATCATCAGGCAACGCCCCGTCATGGAATATGATGCATCCCATCTCGGCAATATGGTTAACCGACTGGAAGAAGCATTACCCCCGGAGTTACCGGCATAACGGCTATTCTGCGCCTTTTACGCTTTATCACCTGATTTGTCAGTGTCATCGTCATGACTCAGAGAGGTAAATACCATGATTCACCTGTTCAAAACCTGCATGATTACCGCCTTCATTCTGGGGTTAACGTGGTCTGCCCCACTCCGGGCACAGGATCAACGTTACATCAGTATACGCAATACAGATACGATATGGCTCCCGGGAAATATTTGTGCTTACCAGTTCCGGCTGGATAATGGCGGAAACGATGAAGGATTTGGCCCCCTCACCATCACTCTGCAACTCAAAGACAAATATGGTCAGACGCTGGTGACCAGAAAAATGGAAACGGAAGCTTTTGGTGACAGTAATGCCACGCGAACCACAGACGCATTTCTGGAAACGGAGTGCGTGGAAAATGTCGCCACAACCGAAATCATTAAAGCAACTGAAGAAAGTAACGGCCATCGTGTCAGTTGCCGTTATCGGTTTTCAATCCCCAGGACTACCATCCACTGCTGATTACCGTTTCCGGAAAAAACGTTAACTGATCCCTGAAGTCAGTTTCATGCTTCAGCCTCTGTCACAACGCGTGGCAGAGGCTTTTTATTTATCAGGAGAAAACAGATATGCCGGGTTACACAGAGTATGTCCTGGCTGAAGGATCTTTCTCATACGGGCAGGCGGTTGCTGTCATAACCGCTTACCGCAATGTGTTTATCCAGGATGACCCGGGAATGCATTTCCGTCGGGTTATCCGCAACGCGGAAGGTCAGCGACGCTGGCGCTGCCGGAATTCTGAACCCGATGCCGGAAAGGTGCTTAATACGCGGCTCGCCAGTGACGGTCTTCTCAGACAATAAACGTCATTCATTTCACCCATCAGGCCGCGTCTTCTCCGGGAGACGTGGCTTTTTCATTTATTACACCAGTAAATCTTAACCACCGATAAGGAGCAAATTATGCGACTAGCCAGTCGTTTTGGTTATGCGAACCAGATACGCCGTGACCGTCCGCTGACACACGAAGAACTGATGCACTATGTGCCGGGGATTTTCGGGGAAGATAAACACACGTCCCGAAGCCAGAACTATACGTACATCCCCACCATCACCGTACTGGAAAGCCTGCAGCGGGAAGGCTTTCAGCCATTCTTCGCCTGCCAGACCCGTGTGCGCGACCCGGGCCGCCGGGGATACACAAAACACATGCTGCGTCTGCGGCGGGCCGGAGAGATAAACGGAGAACATGTCCCTGAAATTATTCTGCTCAACTCTCATGACGGTACCTCCAGCTACCAGATGCTGCCGGGGTACTTCAGGTTCGTCTGCCAGAACGGCTGCGTCTGTGGTCAGTCTCTGGGGGAAGTACGTGTTCCGCACCGGGGAAATGTGGTGGACAGAGTCATTGAAGGGGCTTACGAGGTGGTGGGCGTGTTTGACCGGATAGAGGAGAAGCGTGATGCCATGCAGTCGCTGGTCCTGCCGCCACCGGCACGCCAGGCGCTGGCACAGGCGGCACTGACTTACCGTTATGGTGACGAACATCAGCCCGTCACCACCGCCGACATTCTGACGCCGCGACGCCGGGAGGATTACGGTAAGGACCTGTGGAGCGCATATCAGACCATCCAGGAGAATATGCTGAAAGGCGGGATTTCCGGTCGCAGTGCAAAAGGAAAACGTATCCATACCCGGGCCATTCACAGCATTGATACCGACATTAAGCTCAATCGCGCATTGTGGGTGATGGCAGAAACGATGCTGGAGAGCCTGCGCTGATGCCGTTTCCCTGAGTGAGGGAATCATTCAGCTTTCGTTCCTGAAAAACACACATTTATTTGTTATTTAAGGAGTTATCTCATGAAAACCGTTTCTCAGAATACCCCCACAATTTATTCAGCTACAACACCAGAGAATAATCCGCCTCAGTTGGTTGCCAGCCTCGTCCCTGATGAACAGCGCATCAGCTTCTGGCCGCAGCATTTTGGCCTCATTCCACAGTGGGTGACCCTGGAGCCCCGTGTCTTCGGCTGGATGGACCGTCTGTGCGAAGACTACTGCGGTGGTATCTGTAATCTGTACACCCTGAACAACGGCGGGGCATTTATGGCACCCGAACCGGATGACGATGATGACGAAACATGGGTACTGTTCAGTGCCATGAACGGTAACCGCGCAGAAATGAGCCCGGAAGCCGCCGGTATTGCCGCCTGTCTGATGACGTACAGTCATCATGCCTGTCGTACGGAGAATTATGCCATGACGGTCCATTATTACCGGTTGCGGGATTACGCCCTGCAGCATCCGGAATGCAGCGCCATTATGCGCATCATCGACTGAATGGAGAGAAGCACAATGCAACAACTTTCCTTTCTGCCCGGAGAGATGACGCCCGGCGAGCGCAGCCTCATTCTGCGGGCTCTGAAAACCCTGGACCGCCATCTTCATGAACCCGGCGTGGCCTTCACCTCCACCCGTGCAGCACGGGAATGGCTGATTCTGAACATGGCGGGACTGGAGCGTGAAGAATTCCGGGTGCTGTATCTGAACAACCAGAATCAGCTGATTGCCGGTGAAACCCTCTTCACCGGCACCATCAACCGCACGGAAGTCCATCCCCGGGAAGTGATTAAACGCGCCCTGTACCACAATGCCGCTGCCGTGGTACTGGCACACAATCACCCGTCCGGTGAAGTCACACCCAGTAAGGCAGACCGGCTTATCACCGAACGTCTGGTACAGGCACTGGGCCTGGTGGATATCCGGGTGCCGGACCATCTGATAGTCGGTGGCAACCAGGTTTTCTCCTTTGCCGAACATGGTCTGCTTTAACCCTTCACAACCACATCACACCTGTTTTCACTTTTATCTTCTGTCTTCAGAGGTATCCCATTATGAAAATTATCACCCGTGGTGAAGCCATGCGTATTCACCAACAACATCCGACATCCCGTCTTTTTCCGTTCTGTACCGGTAAATACCGCTGGCACGGCAGTGCTGAAGCGTATACCGGTCGTGAAGTGCAGGATATTCCCGGTGTGCTGGCCGTGTTTGCTGAACGCCGTAAGGACAGTTTTGGTCCGTATGTCCGGCTGATGAGCGTCACCCTGAACTGAGTGGGAATTCTGATGAGCAGAATTATCGCCACTACCGGACCATTCTTAGCCGATTTTCTGTAAGGATTTTATCGTGTCAGACACACTCCCCGGGACAACACTTCCCGACGACAATCACGACCGCCCCTGGTGGGGGCTGCCCTGCACCGTGACGCCCTGTTTCGGGGCACGTCTGGTGCAGGAGGGTAACCGGTTGCATTACCTTGCCGACCGCGCCGGTATCAGAGGCCTGTTCAGCGATGCAGATGCGTACCACCTGGACCAGGCCTTTCCGCTGCTGATGAAACAACTGGAACTCATGCTCACCAGCGGTGAACTGAATCCCCGCCATCAGCATACCGTCACGCTGTATGCAAAAGGGCTGACCTGCAAAGCCGATACCCTCAGCAGTTGTGGTTACGTTTATCTGGCTGTTTATCCGACGCCCGAAATGAAAAATTAACTCTCCAGAATAGCCTTCTGCTACGGCCTGGTGTTTTCACCACGCCACTTTTCCATTTTTATATCTGCATATCAGGAAAATCTTCAGTATGAAAACATTACCTGTATTACCCGGGCAGGCGGCCAGTTCTCGCCCGTCTCCTGTTGAAATCTGGCAGATACTGCTGTCCCGACTGCTGGACCAGCACTATGGCCTCACACTGAATGACACACCTTTTGCCGATGAACGTGTGATTGAGCAGCATATTGAGGCAGGCATTTCACTGTGTGATGCGGTGAACTTTCTCGTGGAAAAATACGCGCTGGTGCGTACCGACCAGCCGGGATTCAGCGCCTGTACCCGCTCTCAGTTAATAAACAGTATTGATATCCTCCGGGCACGCCGGGCAACCGGCCTGATGACCCGCGACAATTACAGAACGGTAAATAACATTACCCTGGGTAAGTATCCGGAGGCGAAATGATGACACTGGAAGCCGACAGCGTTAACGTACAGGCGCTGGATATGGGGCACATTGTCGTTGACATTGATGGTGTTAATATCACTGAACTGATTAATAAGGCCGCTGAAAACGGTTATTCACTCCGCGTGGTGGATGACCGTGACTCTACCGAAACACCGGCAACTTATGCCAGCCCTCACCAGTTGCTGTAAGACAATGCAGTGATACAGGGTATAGTGCCATTAACCACAGAAACAGCACTGTTGTCCTGTATTAAGCAGGCAAGAGAAGATGTCCTTACCCTGCGCCATCTGCAGCTTCTGCACCAGAACCGGTGAATCTCACTCAACAGGCTTCATTTCTCCTGACGCCAGCCTGAATACAGCTGGCGTTTTCATTTATAAACAGAAAGGAAAACCGATAATAATGGAATGGACGCCCCGACCATGAAGCAACGGTAGGATATTACTGATAAACCTTCCAGTGGTGGTGCGTTATGGCCGTTTTAACGATTAGCATTGACCTGACAAAAAATGAATTCCAAATCCACGGTCTGGGTAGGAACAGAAAAATCTAAGCTCAGAAAACGGATTAAAGTAAGCGTCAACGGAGCACCGTATTGACGCTTATTTATTGGTGAGAACTACGTTCCATGGCAGGAGTTCGTCAACACGGTTGGAGGGCCATTCCGGCAGTATGCTCAGAATATGGCGCAGATACGCTTCCGGATCGATACCGTTCAGACGGCAGGTGCCTGCTTTTCTGGCAACAAGCAGGAATCTCAGCGCTGAAGCAGGAATTAGAGGTAAAAACGCCCTACCGGGCCATGAATCACCCGGTCATTGGAGTAGTAACCAAAGCAGATTTAGCCAGCATGGAACAAATATCTTTGGTGAAAAGTTGGTTACGGGAAGCTGGAGCGCACAACGTGTTAGTAACCAGTGCAGTTAATAACAATGGAGTTACAGAACTTTTTGCCTTGCTGCATACAGAAGAAGGCTGTTGTTAATTTCGATTGGTTCTCGGATGAGAATGATGACGGTGATACACAGATAAGAATCAATGAGCAATGAGGGTTGCCGGGCAACCCTCATTGAATAAAACGGGAATTACTTCGCTTCGCCGTTTTTCATTTCGCCCATAGCTTTCAGCTTTTTGGAGATATCGCGGCGTTCTTTGGAGAGCTCGGCATTTTTGATGATGTAATCGTCAACGCGATCTTCATAGTCACCTTTCATGCTGGCGATGATGCCCTGGATTGCTTCAACGCTCATCCCCGGCTTGATGTAATCGCTCAGGTTGTCCAGCAGCAGGACGCGCTTCTGGTTGTCACGGATCTTTTTCTCAACGTCCTGAATTTCACGTTGCAGTTTGTTCTTACGACGGAACAGACGAACAAATTCCAGTACGTCCTGGAATGAAGGCTTGGTAGTTTCCATTTTTATACCCCTGATAATGTGAGAGTCGGATTCGTTTAAGCAACCGCTATTCGTTAGGGCCAACATTACTCATAGCTGCCGCAGATGACAATGCTTTTATCCCTTTTCACTATCATACCCTTTATCCTTGCTGAATCGAAGCAGCAGCAAGATGATTCTGAAGTTCAGGAATTATTTGCGCAAGGCCCGGCAAATCAGATTCGATAGCAACTCAAGCTGATGCGCCGTTTCCATGTTCAGCCACACATAACCATAGATTGGTGTTTCCACAACCTTCAGGTCATGGTGGTTATTGAGCAACTGACGCAGCTCTTCCACAGCATCGTTCAATTTTTCCGTATTGGCAAAAACCGGCTGCGGATTACCTTCGTACAGCGCATGAACAAGGCTCAGCAGTATTTGCTGCATCATGTGCTGGGTATCACGAAGTTTTTGCGCGTTCAATAACACGAAATGGCTGGGGCGCGTGGCCCAGTATGCATTGATTTGCAACTCCAGCATACAAACCAGATTGCGGTTAATGGTCTGGATACCTTCATATATCGATTTTGGAATACGGGTTTCTTTGCTGGCGGGCGCAATCAGTCCACGCATTTTCACGGCATCGGTCAGGAGTTTTTGTAGATGGCTTTCCAGACGTGGGCGTTCGAGTAAGTTCGGTGAGAATGCAGATTGATAGATACTGTTATGGCCTGCAAGTTTTTTCCTGGTCCGGTTTCCCGGATTGCAGGCATGCCAGACACAGCGCCGTCAGGCGCTG